>JAZNED010000158.1:0-8602 GCA_045588425.1 Acutalibacteraceae bacterium | reverse complement strand
GCAAACAACTGCTCCACCGCCTGCAGGAGCAGGGGGTGACGGCTCAGGTCGGGGTCGTCCTGCAGCAGGAAGGTGGCACCTCGTTGCGCCCGTTGCAGTAGGGGCATATCCTCCAGCAGATCGGCCACCTTCAGTTGGGGCAGACCGTGCTGACGGTTGCCAAAGAAGTCGCCGGGTCCGCGAAGTTTCAAATCCTCGTCCGCAATCTTAAAGCCGTCGTTGGTGGCCTTCATCACGCCCAGACGGCGCAGGTTGTCCTCGCCGCGATTATCGGAAATCAAAATGCAGGTGGACCGGTGCTTGCCGCGTCCTACGCGACCACGGAGCTGGTGCAACTGCGCCAGACCGAAGCGCTCGGCGTTCTCAATCACCATAATCACCGCGTTGGGCACGTCCACGCCCACCTCAATGACGGTGGTGGACACCAACAGCTGTATCTCGCCCGCGGCAAAGGCGGCCATCACCGCCTCCTTGTCGGCGGCTTTCATCTTGCCGTGGAGCAGACCGAGGGCATAGCCGCGGAACGGGCCGTCTTTCAACTGCTGGAACACCTCGGTGGCGGAGCGTAGGTCGATTTCCTCGCTTTCCTCCACCAGAGGACATACGATAAATCCCTGTCGCCCCTCGTCCAGGTGCTTGCGCACGTAGCCGTAGGCGCGGTCGCGCTTGTCCTCGCCCACAGCGAAGGTCTCTACCGGCTGTCGGCCGGGAGGCAACTCATCCAACACCGACACATCCAGATCGCCGTAGAGAATCAGCGCCAGCGTGCGGGGAATGGGGGTGGCGGACATCACCATCAGGTGGGGGTTGCGCCCTTTTGCCGCCAGGGTGGCGCGTTGCGCCACACCAAAGCGGTGCTGTTCGTCGGTGATGACCAATCCCAAATCGGCAAATTGTACCTTGTCGCTAATCAGCGCGTGGGTGCCCACCACAAAGTCGATGTCGCCGCTGGCGATGGCCTCGTGGAGCAGTTTTTTCTTAGAGGGGGGCAGGGAGCCGGTGAGCAGACCCACCCGCAGGTCATCACCCAGTAGTTTTTGTAACGAATTGGCGTGTTGCTCCGCCAAGATCTCGGTGGGAGCCATCATGGCTACCTGTTTGCCTGCCTTAATCACCGAATAGGCCACACCCGCCGCTACGGCAGTCTTGCCGCTACCCACGTCGCCTTGAATCAGGCGAGACATGGGGCTGTCGCCGCGCATATCCGCCACGCAGTCGGCGATGGTACGGCGTTGCGCACCGGTGAGGACAAAGGGCAGTTTAGCAGTAAATTCCTCGGTACGGTCGGTGGCAATCACCGCGCCGTTTTGGCGGCGGTTTCTGCCCTTGAGGCGCAACAGCCCCAACTGTAATACGAACAGTTCCTCATACACCAGTCGCCGCTTGGCTTCTTCCAGCGCTTGGTGATCGGTGGGGAAGTGGATGTTTTGCAATGCCGTCAGGCGGTCGCACAGCAGTTCCCGCACCACGCTTTCGGAGGGCAAGTGTTCGGGCAAGCCTACCTTGGCGGCGATGGCTAACGCATCCGCCACGTTTCCCTCAATCATCTTGTTGGTTAGCCCCTCGGTGAGGGGATAGAGTGGGCGAATCTTAGCCGCCGTCACCGACCCAATCTGGGGGCTGGTCATCTCGGCGCGTCTGCCGTCGGACACCACCGTGCCGTAGAGGAGAATCTCGTCGTCGCGGCGAATCTTTGCTGCGGCGTAGGGGTTATTGAATAGGGTGACCTGCAGACTGCCGTATCCGTCGGTGACGCGGAAACGATAGAGGGTCATCCCCGGACGCACCCGATACTCTGTGGGGGTGTTCACCACCCAGCAGCGGATGCAGCAAGGCACCCCTGCCTCGGCGTCGGAGATGAGCCGCGGTGCTGACCAATCCTCGTACCCGCGGGGGAAGTGATACAGCAGATCCCACAGGGTGCGGATGCCCAGCTTTTCATACAGGGCGGCGCGTTTTTCGCCCACTCCCTTGAGGGTGCGGATGGAATGAAACAGCGGCATAACAGTCACCTCCTACTCCCTGTTGTGTGAAGACGCCCTCCGTCTTTCATCGAGCCTCAAGAGGGTGTCTTTGTCCTTATTGTAGCATAGATGTGTCATAAATTTCAATACGTGAAATTTATGCAAGGATTTTGCTTTTTTGTCGATTGTTGCTGTTTGCAGAAATCTCTTTTCTTTTTTCGGTGTTTTGTGCTATACTGTTGGTGAAAAAACCCGAAACGAGGTGCTTTCTATGAAAAAACTGCTTTGCGTATTGTGTGTGCTGACCCTGTTGCTGGCGGTGGTTCCCGCTATGACGGCGTCCGCCGAAACCAAAGCGCGCAAGACCTTGTATCATGAGATCTTGGAGCGGGATGGCTTTATTGAGGGGGTATGGTACCCTTGGTTTACCCATGACAATCTGGGTTGCGGTCTCACCACCAACGAGGTGGCCGCAAAATATATCACCAACCCGTGGTACGACTTCAAGAAGGTGGGTATCGACGCCTACGGTGCGGATAAAATCTATGCCGAAATCTATAATCTCAAGGCGCTGGGCTTCAATATGCTGGCCTACGCCGGCTCCGCCTACGGCGAGGGTGTCATTTACGACGACAACGGCGACGTCATCGGCGTCAAGCAGGAGTATCTGGACAATATGCGCCGTTTTCTCTCCATCTGCCGCGAGGTAGGGATGCCGGTGATGTGGAATATCTATTTCCATTGCTCCTCCGTTCCCGACTATTACGGTATGGACGCGTGGAATATGATGTGCCGTATGCTGTGCGACAACACGGTGGCGGATCACTATGCCCGGCGATTCGTCAAACCCGTCTGCGAGGTGTTGGGGGAGTTTGACGACGTGGTGGCACTCATCGCCCTCACCGATGAGGTGGAGAATGAGATCAACGATCCCGACGACCAATCTTCCGGCGTCTCCAAAGCTTTTGGTGCCACTAAGGAGGATATCCACTATTTCGTCAACGCCATGAACGACGTGGTGAAAAAAGAGGTGCCGCAGATTGCCCGCACCATCGCCGCCAACAGTGACGATCTGGGCATGTACAGCGATATGGAAGTGGACGTGTTGGGGCGTAACCGCTATTCCGACGAGGGCACTGTCCCGGCTATCCCCAACATGTATCCCACCGCTTCCACCATCCTTACCGAGTATAATCTCCATACCGCTTCGGGTATGTCTGAAGTGGATTACAGTAAGATTCAGATAAAATTCCGCGACGAAATGAAAAAGGCGGGTCACCGAGGCGGCTTTTTGTGGTGCTGGCAGCCCAACGCCAAGGGCGGTGCCATGGACCTGCTGATGAAAGGGGCGTCCTCCACCTCCGATTTCCGTCAGTCGATGTACGACCGTTACTACTACACCATCGACGCCATCGCCAAGCACCAAGGCAAGGTGGTGACGTTGGACCCCCTTTCTCTGTTTTATTACAAAGGCGGCGGCTTGCTGGAGTGGATTCCCTCCCGCCAAGCCAAAACGGTAACTATTGAAAAATCCCAAAACGACGGCAAAACCTGGCAGACGGTAGCAACGGATGTTTCCCAGACCTCTCTTGTCAAAAACGGCAAGTGTGTTTATCAGGCGAAAAACGCCATAGCCACCGACCGGTACCGCGTGACGGTGAAGGATCAAAAGGGCAACACCGCCTCGGCTGTCACCAACGATCCCTTTGTGGCGCTGGACTACACCGAGACGGTCAAGACCGTGTCGGTCACGCAGTTCCGCCGCCCCGCGGTGGTTAAGACGAATGCGGACTTCCCCACCACCTCCGCGCTGTCCCTTACCTCTTTCGGCACCACGCTGTGCCGCCCCTACGATAATGCGGCCAACCTCATTCAGAACAGCAGTTTTGAAAAGAACGGTGGTGGACAATGGAACTATTCCACCTTCCTAAGCTCTGCGGTGAAGGTGGTGGAGGACAATACCGCCCCCGAGGGCAATCACAGCCTGCATTTCGACACCCGCGGCACCACTGCGCCCAAGTGGTACACCTTTACGGTGACGGTAAACCCCCATACCGATTACACCCTCTCCGCATGGATCAAGGGCGATTACATCGCCGCCGACAACCGCTTTTACGCTTCTTTCGGTGTGCTCAACCCCGCCACCAAGACCTTTGCCACCTATCGTTCCTACGAGGGGCGGCGCTCCCGTCAGGACCAGCAGATCTATCCCACCGCGTGGGACAACGAATGGCATCTGCGTTCGGTCACCTTTAATAGCGGCAACTGCCGCGAGGTGGTGCTGGGTCTGTACGGCTACGGCTCGGAGATATGGCTGGACGATCTGGCGCTGTTCCGCCAAGGCAGCGGTATCGCCTATCTCAGCGACAACGCCAAGGGGATTATCGAATTCTCCTATGACTATGAGTATATGTTCTGCGCCCCCGCCAAGAGTATCACCGAAAACGTCCGCTTTGACAACGCCGATTCCACCTATTGGCAGACGGGTGGCGGCTGGAACAACGGTTTTATGAGTATCGCGGACACCACCTATGGGTATGGCAAATCCCTTAAATATACCGCCTCCGCCCACCCCGTAGGCGCGTCCTATATCAAGTGGATTGATGTCAAACCCCACACCGAATACGTGGTTACCTTTAATTACAAAGTGCTTAAGGAGGGGGATGGCTACATCCGTTTGGCCACCGAACGGGGTAGCGGTATTTCTCCCTTTGTGACGGTGGGTTTCCTTGGTTCCTCCCTCTACGAGGACGATTACGGCTGGTGTACCTTAAGCACCAAGCTGGACACCGATACCTTTGACAAGTTCGCGTTGGTGGTGACCGATTTGGGCGGCGAGGTGCTGATTGACAATTTCCGCGTGTTCCTACCCGAGGATGGCAGTAACGTCAGCGACCGTCCCGGCGGCAACAGCGACAGCACCACCACCGTGCCTGTGGTGCGTCCCACCACCACCGTCTCGACCACCCCCACCACAACCACCACCGTCACCAAGCCGCCGATGACCACCGCCTCCACCACGAGCGGTGCGCCCACCGACAGCACCACCCGCCCCACCGGCGCCGTGGACAGCACCACCGCCGCCACGGCTCCCGCGGGCACGACGGCTTCCGCTATGGCTACCACCACCCACCGGGATGCGGCGGCAGGCATCGCACGCAAGCCGTCCCATTCCCCTGTGCGGACAGGGATTCTCATCGGCGCGGGCGTGTTGTTGGTGTCGGCAGCGGTAGTGGTATGGCTAATCCTGCGTAATAAGAAAAAGAATATGTAATCATACGAAAACGGCAAGCTTGCGTGGCTTGCCGTTTTTTTCTAAAAAACAGTAGCCAAACCAAAAAAGATATGCTACAATACTTATGTGTGTAAATACGCAGGCACTGAAAGGAGCGAAAACCATGAAGAAAACTGTATCTAAAGCGTTGTTGACCCTGCTGTGTGCCGCCACCTTGTTGGTGGGTATGGTGCCCTTTGGCGCCTTTACGGCATCTGCAGAGATGGGTTGCGACTTCCCTTGGACTAAAGAGCAGACTCTGTTGGAGCAGATTGTCGAGCGTGACGGTCTGCTGGACGGTGTCTGGTATCCGTGGCTCAATTCCGGCGGAAGCGGTAATAACTTAGCCGGTAACGACGTGATGGCCAAGTATTACGATGCCACCGCCGCCCGTGTCGAACTGGATTATTACGGTGCGGACAAGGTGTATCAGGAGATTTATAACCTCAAGGCGATGGGTTTCAACATGATGGCTTGGGGCGGCTCCATCTATGGCGAAGGTGTCATCTTTGACGAGTACGGCGACGTCATCGGCATCAAGCAGGAGTATCTGGATAACGCTCGCCGTCTGCTGGATATGTGCCGTGAGATCGGTATGCCGGTGATGTGGAACATCTATTTCCACTGTTCTTCCATGCCGCATTACAAGGGCATGGACGGCTGGAACATTGTTTGCCGTATGCTGGGCGACCGCACTGTGGCGGATCATTACGCCGAGCGCTTTGTTAAGCCGCTGTGTCAGATGCTGGCTGAGTACCCCGATGTGGTGGCGTTGGTATCGATTGCCGATGAACCGGAGAACGAGATCAACGACGCGGAGATCGGCAACCATTTCTCCGATAGCATCCGCACCATGTACGGTGTCAACCGCGACGACATGATTTATTTCATGAAGGGCATCAACGACATGGTCAAGAAGGTGTTGCCCAACATGCCCCGTACCGTGGCCTCCAACAACAAGAATAAGGCTACCTTTGCCGGCTTCGAGTTGGATTTGATGGGACACAACCGCTATGACAGCAATGCAAATATAGAGTCCACCGACAGCTTCTTCACCGATGCCGATATTATCCTTACCGAGTATAATATTGGCGGTGATGCCGTGCTGAGTGACGAAGAGTTTGCTCAGCGCTTAAAGACGTTCCGCGAGAACTTTATAAAAGAGGGCTACAAGGGCGGCTTCCAGTGGTGCTGGATCCCCAACGCCTATGATGCGGCCTACTATATGCTGAACAAGCGTCCCACGAGTCACACCGACTTTAAGGAGACGGTGGCGCTGACCCGCTATATCATCGACGATTATCGCGCGGAGTATCAGGGCAAGAAGATCACCTTTGACACCCCCGTGCTGTACGCCAACGAGGGCACCGGTTTGGTGGAGTGGATTCCTTCCCGTAACGCCACCAAGGTGACCATCGAGCGTTCCGATGACGGCGGCAAGACCTGGAAGAAGATTCTGGATAACGTGGATTCCGCCCCCCTCATCACCAAGGGTAAGGGCAAATATATGGACAACGACTCCTCCAAGCCCAAGAGCGGCTTCTGCTATCGCGTCACCATGACCGATGGCAAGAACAAGGCTACCTCCACCCCCAACAATTTGGCCGGTGCGGACAAAGCCTACAAAGAGGCTTACAAGGCTCCCACCATCAACTATCCTACCGGCATCGCCAAGCAGACCTGTGTTTTCGATAAGAAAAAGGAGCCGGAAAAGGCACGCTTGACCGCCTTCGGTGTCAATCAGAACCGTCCCGTTGAGGATTCGGTTAACCTCATCAAGAATGGTAGCTTCGAGTCCACCTCCGGCGCTCAGTGGAACAACTCCACTTTCCTTAAGTACGCCAAGGTGGTCAGCGACTCCACCGCTCCCGAGGGCAACAAGAGTCTGTATTTCGACACCTCTAAGCAAAAAGAGGGCGACTATTACAAGTTCACCGTCAAGGTGGAGCCCAACACCAACTATACCTTCTCTACCTGGGTTAAGGGCGATTATTTGGGCAAGGACAACGAGGGTCATGCTTCCATCGGTGTATGGGATCCCGTTCTGAACGGTTTCATGGTGTATCTGGAGTTTTATCGTGATACGCCTCGTGGCTCTCGTCTGGATCAGCAGATCTATCCCACTGCGTGGGATGATGAGTGGCACCTGCGTGCCGTGCAGTTTAATTCCGGTAACGATACCGAGATTACTATCGCCCTCTACGGTAAGGGCAGTCAGATGTGGGTAGACGGCATCGCCCTCTATGAGGTGGACGACGGCGTCACCTATATCAGTGAGAAACGTGCCAGCTATTTGAGCTACAGCTATTTCTACGACGGTCCCGTTACCTGCGACCCCGCCAAGAGTGTGACCAAGAATGTGCGTATGGACGATGCCAAGAATACCTTCTGGCAGACCGGCGACGGTTGGCGTAATGGCTTCCTGAGCATGGTGTCTAACAAGAACGAGTTTGGCACTTCTCTCAAGTATTCCCCCTCCGATGCGGTGGGCAACTACTACGTCAAGTGGGTGGATATTCAGCCGAACACCGAGTACGTGTTCTCCGCCAACGTGAAGATTCTCAAGAGCGGCAAGGGTAAGATCTCCCTTATTGAGGATCGCGTAGATAAACCTGCAGAAAACTTCTTCTTGGAGTTGGATGCCGAAACCTTCGGTGACGAGTGGTTCCAGTTCTCTATAAGCTTTAAGAACCCTGCATTTACCCGTGTGGGTATTGGTATTTGCGATTTGGGCGGCGAGGCGTTGTTTGACAACATTCGTCTGTTTAAGGTGTCGGATGCCAAAGAGGTGGTGGATCCCTTTAAGGATCCCAATGGCGGCAACGCCACCATCCCCTCCGCGACGGTGAAACCCAGCATTAAGCCGACCACCCCCACCGGTGACGTCACCACCCCCACCGATGCGCCGGTTGTGAGCGATCCTACTGTGACCGGTGATCCCACCGCTCCTACTTCTCCCGTGGATCCCACCGAGCCTACGGTTTCCGATGGGGAAACTACCCCCACCGCCACCAAGCCTGCTACGGATAAGCCCGCACAGGGCGGCCAGCATGGCAAGGTCGACAACGGTGGCAAGGACGGATTCCCCTGGTTGATCGTGGGTATCGCCGGCGGCGTGGTGCTGATTGGCGGCGGCGTGGCGTTGTTCTTAATCCTGCGCAAGAAGAAACAATAATCTAACGTAAATCCCCAAAGCGGCGAGAGCCTTGTGCACTCGCCGCTTTTTTTGTAAACGAAAACCACGGGATAGTCGCGTGGTTGGGAAGAGCTTTAGCGATGAAAAGCCCGCCGCAGCGGCAAGGCCCCCTCCGGGAGGGGGCTGGATTTTCGCCGCAGGCGAAAAGACTGGGGGAGAATGCGACAC
>JAZNED010000157.1:0-2404 GCA_045588425.1 Acutalibacteraceae bacterium | reverse complement strand
TAGTCCAGGCGAGGCTCGATGGCGGCGGTGCCGCCTGCCACGGGGATCTCGTCCAGCGTCATACCCACCGCAATCTTGGCGGTGACGCGGGCGATGGGATAGCCGCTGGCCTTGGATGCCAGCGCGGAGGAACGGGACACGCGAGGATTGACCTCGATGAGGTAATACTCGCTGGTCTCGGGGTTGAGGGCGTACTGCACGTTGCAGCCGCCGCTAATCTTCAATTCGCGAATGATCTTAATGGCGGAGTCGTTGAGCATCTTGAGGTCGTGGTCGTTCAGCGACAGGATGGGAGCCACCACGACGGAATCGCCGGTGTGCACGCCAACGGGATCCACGTTTTCCATGCCGCAGATGGTGATGGCGTTATCCTCGGAGTCACGCATCACCTCAAACTCGATCTCCTTGTAGCCCTTAACCGACTTCTCAATCAGCACCTGATGCACAGGAGAGAGCTTGAAGGCGTTCTTGCCGATCTCCAACAGCTCTTTCTCATTATAGGCGAAGCCGCCGCCGGTGCCGCCCAGGGTAAAGGCGGGACGCAACACAACAGGATAGCCGATGCGCTGGGCTGCGGCCTTGGCCTCCTCCAGATTGTAGGTGATCTCGGAGGGGATGACCGGCTCGCCGATGCTCTCACACATCTGCTTAAACAGATCGCGGTCCTCGGCACGCTCGATGGACTCGCTGGTGGTGCCCAGCAGCTCCACGCCGCACTCCTTGAGGATGCCCTTCTTCTCCAACTGCATCGCCAGATTGAGGCCGGTCTGACCGCCGATGCCGGGAACGATGGCGTCGGGGCGCTCGTAGCGGAGGATCTTGGCCACGTATTCCAGCGTCAGAGGCTCCATATACACCTTGTCCGCGATGGTGGTGTCGGTCATGATGGTGGCGGGGTTGGAGTTGCACAGCACCACCTCGTAGCCCTCCTCCCGCAGAGCGAGACAGGCCTGGGTGCCGGCATAGTCAAACTCGGCAGCCTGACCGATGACGATGGGGCCGGAGCCGATGATGAGAATCTTCTTAATGTCGGTACGCTTTGCCATAATTCATCCTCCTGATGTTAATCACACGGGTAAACAACTTTGCCATCACACACGGTGAGCACACAGCGCCCATACAGGGTTTCTCCCGTATAGGGGGTGGCTCTGCCGCGGGTTAAAAATTCGTTGGGGTCTACGGTAAAGGATTCGTCCAGTCGCCACACCGTGAAGCTGTCCCCTGCCGCGATGCCAAATCGCTGGCGGGGGTTGACGGTCAAGGCGCGGATAATGGTGTAAAGCGGCACCAGATCCGTCTTAACCAAGTGGGTGTACAGCGCAGGAAAGGCGGTTTCCAATCCCACCACGCCGAAGGCGCTGTGTTCCAGCCCTTTCGCTTTTTCCTCTGCCGAATGGGGGGCGTGGTCGGTGGCGATACAGTCGATGGTACCGTCACGCAAGCCCTCTACCAACGCTTCGCGATCTTCTGCCGAGCGAAGCGGGGGATTCATCTTAAATCGTCCATCCTCTTGCAGGATGCTGTCGTCCATGGTGAGATAGTGCGGGGCGGTCTCGCAGGTGACGTCCACCCCCTCGGCTTTCGCCCGGCGGATGAGGTCCACACTCTCCTTGCAGGAGATGTGGCACACGTGGTAGGCGCACCCGATCTCTTTCGCCAGCCGCAGATCGCGGGCGATGGGTCTCCACTCGCTCTCGGAGCAGATGCCGCGGTGTTGGTGGGCGGCGGCGTAGGCGCCGTCGTGGATGTAGCCGCCGTGGAGCAGGCTGTTGTCCTCGCAGTGGGCGACGATAATCTTGCCCAATCGCTTGGCCTCTATCATCGCCGCGCGCATCATTTCTTCGCTCTGCACACCTCGTCCGTCGTCGGAGAAGGCGATGCAGTGGGGGGCCATGCCGGCCAGGTCTGCCAGTTCCTCTCCCCTCTGCCCCACCGTGATGGAGCCGTAGGGGTGAATGCGGATGCCGTCCGATGGAATGAGGTCCCGCTGCTGCCGCAGATGGTCCACGCTATCGGGGACGGGATGGAGGTTCGGCATGGTGCACACGTCGGTGTAGCCACCCCGTGCGGCGGCGGCAGAACCGGTCACCATGGTCTCTTTATAAGAAAATCCCGGCTCGCGAAAATGCACATGCACATCGCAAAAGCCGGGAAAAACAGCATATTGAGCGGTGGGAGCCGCAGAAAGGGGCAACAACTCCGCCGCACGGAAAGCAAAAGAGGAATCCGTCAGCACCGAAATCAGATTTTTCTCAACCATCTGTGCGCTCATGACGATCCCTCCCTCCGTTTTTATCTTTCTTGTGATTATACCATAAAGTATAAACCTTTGTCAACGAAATAAGCGCTTTCAGAATGCAAAAAATCGGGGCTTTCCCCAGCGAATTCTCGTGCAAAATGTAGA
>JAZNED010000156.1:0-16553 GCA_045588425.1 Acutalibacteraceae bacterium | reverse complement strand
TAATTACCCACAGCGGTGGGCTTAAACTTATAGATGGTAGTGGTATCGGCAGAGGCTGTCACCCGATTGGTGCCTACCTTCAGGCGAGCGTCGGACACGACGTAATCCTCCGCGGCACTCACCGACAACAAGCAGGTTGCCAGCAGCATCAGCGACAGTGCTACACACAGCACATTGCGAACAGTCTGTTTCATACACATCCTCTTTTCTTGTGGAAAATCTATTATTTCACATCAAGCTTTGCCGCCCTTGCAACCCTTGGTGCCAAAGGTGGTGCCGGAGAGGATGTTGCTCTCGTATGTGAAGGTCAGTGCCTCACGCTCACGCTGACGCTTAAAGGCCAGAGAAACCAGCTCATCCATCAACTCGGCAAAGCTGACACCCACCTCCTGCCACAGATAGAAGGACAGGGAACCGGGGATGGTGTTGATCTCGTTGACCCACAGTTCGCCGGTCTCCTTATCGTTTAGGAAGTCGATGCGGGCAACACCCAAACAGCCCAGCGCCTTGAAGGTGGCTACCGCCAGTTCCTGCACACGCTCGGTCATACCGGCGGGCAGGTCGGCGGGGCAACGACGCTTCAAGTCGGTCATACCCTTAGATCCGCCGGATTTGCCACCGTTACCCGACAGGTATTTGTCGCCAAAAGTGAGAATGTCCTCGGCGTTCAGCGGCTCCTCGCAAGCGGAGGGGCGGGCAGTCTCGTAGTCGCCCAGCACCGAGCAGTTGATCTCGCGCAGATTGGGAACAGCACGCTCCACCAGCACGCGGGCAGAGAAACTGACAGCCAGATCCATGGCGTCCACCAAAGAGGCACGATCCTTCGCCTTGGAGATACCCACGGAGGAGCCGAGGTTGACCGGCTTCACGATGACGGGATAGCCGATGACAGACTCGATCTCGTCCAGCACCGCCTCGCTATCCACGGCATACTGCTTACCGGTGTACTGACGGGCAGGCAGAACGGGGATGCCGGCCTGTGCCAACACACCCTTCATGGCAAACTTATCCATACCCAAAGCGGAGGAGGTGACGTCGCAGGAAGCGTAAGGCACACCCAGCATCTCCAAATAGCCCATCAAGGTGCCGTCCTCCACGTTGGTGCCGTGCACCACGGGAATGGCCACGTCAAAGGAGGCAACCACGTTGTTGCCAAACTTCTTCATAGGATAGCGCACCAACTCGACACCCTGCTCACCGGGGACAGGCAACACGCGGGTGGCAGCAGCCAGGCAGGTGGGCATATCGCGGTAGGAGGCAATCTCACGGAGATTCTCACCTACGTAGAAACGGTTATCCTTGGAAATGAACAGAGGGAAAGCCTCGTATTTATCTTTATTCAGGGCGTTCAGCGCCTGCAGACCGGAGATGATGGACACCTCGTGCTCCACACTGTGACCGCCAAAAATCACGGCAACTCTTGTTTTCATAAGAACATCACCTTTTCTTAGAAATTATCAGGCAAGTCGTTCTCCAACAGAACGATACGCTCTCCCTCGCGCGGGAGGTTATTCACAAAATTAAGACCCTCCTTGAGGGTGGCGGCGACATAGATACGCTCCTCGGGGAAGCCGCCTGCCAGCAGGCCCTCTTTGAGGGGAGGGGCTTGCTTCTCCCCCACCAGCACCGCCCAATCGCAACAGGTGGCGGCATATTCGCCCAGGTCGCGGTTGAGGGCGTCCTGACGCTCGCCCAACTCCACCATACCGGGGGTGACGAGGATACGCTGGGCGGCAAAGCCGGAAAGCGTATCCAACGCACTGCGGAAGCCCGCAGGGTTGGAATTATAGGCATCGTCGATGTAGCCGTTGGGTAACAGTTGCAACCGATGCTCCACCGGTTTGAGCAAGCGAATGGGATACACCATCTCCTGCAGGGAAATGCCCAGATGATGTGCCAGTGCCATACAACCGGCAAGATTTTGAATGTTGTGAGCACCCAGCAGACGGGTGGTGTAGCGGCAGGATTCGCCATTAGGAGCGGTCAGGGTGAACTGACAGCCGTGGGTATCCACCGCAATATCGCTGTAGCGATAAGCCGCACCGCTGTCGGTGTTGCCGTAAGTGAGGTTGGGCACCGTGACCGCACGGTTGCGGATGTAGTCGTTGTCGTAATTGAGGAAAGCCATACCGCCCTCCGGGATGGCGTCCACCAGCTCGAACTTGGTGGCGATGATATTCTCCACCGAGCCGAAGGTTTCCAGATGCTGCTCACCCACCGAGGTGAGAATACCATAGGTGGGGTGCACCAGATCGCAGATTTCCTTGATGTCGTTCTTCTGCTTGGCACCCATTTCGGCGATAAACACCTGATGGGAGGGACGGAGCATCTCCCGCACGGTGCGTACCACACCCATAGTGGTGTTGTAGCTGCCGGGGGTCATCAGTACGTTATACTTCACCGCCAGTAAAGCCGACAGAAAGTTTTTCACGCTGGTTTTGCCGTAGCTGCCGGTGATACCCACCACCAGCAGGTCGGGGCGGTCGGCCAAGCGACGCTCGGCGTCCTTAACAAACTTTTGGGCAATCTTATTCTCCACGGGGGTGTTGATCCGGTTGGCGACACCCACAAACAGCCAAATGACCGCTTGGCACAGACCCAACAATGCCGTACCCCGCAGAGGTAGGAACCAAAACATACACAGGAAGGCGGCACAGAAAATCGCCTCGGTGACAAACAGGCGCTTGACGCGGGCGGTAACCACCAGCGGCTTTTTCGCCTTTTTCGGCCAGTTGAGCAGGGCGGTCAACAGCAACACGCCACCGCACAACGCGTAGGAAATCCAGAATTTTTGTTTCAGCTCCAGCCAAATGCAAAACACGCACACAACAGGGAGCATGCGTACCAAAGAAACCAGTTTTTTCTCGTTATCCCGACACCATTTTTGGTAGCGTTCGGGGCGGTAGGAGTTGAGCTGCAGCATATGGGTGAAATACCAACCCTGCACCGCAAAGTTGAGGATAGCGGTTTCCATGACGAACAGTTTCATCCACAGCATCTCATACCCCTCCCTTCGGTTTTAAAAACACGTCTAATACGCGACTGCACTGTCCCCACTGCTGGGCAAAGGCAAAGTGTCCTGCCCCCTCCAGCACCACCAATCCCGCGTCGGGGATGAGTTTCTCCATCTTCTGTCCGTCGGACAGGGGGGTGGCGGTGTCCGCCGAACCCCAGATGAGCAGAGTGGATACGGGGTTGTCTTTCAGCAGAGGGGTGAGATCCTCGTTGATACACCGCACCATGGTCTGCCGCAGGAGGGGCGACGCATTGCGATAGTCGGAGGAACCCACCTTCCCCTGTCGCTTGGCGGCGACTTTGGGGAACAGTTTTTTCATCGCTTTGTAGGTGTAAACTTTGTAATAATACTTGAGACCACGCTTGGGCAAAATGCCCGCCGCGTCCATAAATACCGCCTTTTTCACCTGGAAAGGCAATGGGCGCTGTGCCAACAATTTAATGCTGATGCGCCCGCCGAAAGAGTGATTCATGAGAATCACCTCGGTGAGGCTGAGGGCGGCGGCAAAATCCACTGTCCACTGCACATAATCATCCACGCACCACGGGGTCTCGGGTTCGGCGGAGCCGCCAAAGCCGGGCAGGTCGGGAGCCACCACACGGCAATACTGTGCCAAGTGGTCGATCATCAGCCGATAGGTCTCGGCGGGTGCACCCCACCCATGGAGGAACAGCACCGTGGGATTACCCGCGTCATTTGTGGGGTTGGTGTCGATATAGGCGACGGTGCGCCCTTGTACGGTGACGGTCACGATGATGCCTCCTTTCGGTATCGTGGGTGTATCGGTTAGCTATCGGTTTGCAAGGAATTATTCGCCTTGATAGTTCTCAATGATCTCGATGGACTCGATGATGACGGACGCGACAGGCTTTTTGCTACTATCCACTTCCACAGCGGCGATGGCATCCACCACGTCCATACCCTCATACACCTGTCCAAAGACGGTGTGTCCCTTGGTGGCGCGCCAGGCACCGTCCAAATGGATGTTGCCGCCATGCTGAGCGTACAGATCCCACACCACATCGGGCACCAGGCGACTATCGGGAACAATACCGTCGTTTGCCGCAATAAAATCATCCACAGTGGCGTACATAGCGGTGAACTGCTCACCGTACATCTGCACGTACTGGTTATAGTAGCTCAGCATCTGATTGTAGGTTTTGGTGTAATCGTAGGTTTCTTTCCACTGTGCAGCCGTCTGGCCGGTGGGCTTCTTCTGATTGATAAAGAACTGACTGCCGTTGGTGTTGACGTCGGAGTTGGCCATTGCAATCGAACCGCGCAGATTCAAGAGTTTCTCGTTGAACTCATCCTCAAACTTGCCGCCCCAACAGCTCTCGCCGCCGGTGCCGTCACCCTTGGGGTCGCCACCCTGAATCATGAAATCGTCCCATACGCGGTGAAAGATAAGACCGTTGTAATAACCGTTCTTGGAGTGGGTAACGAAATTCTCCACCGCCTTGGGAGCGGCCTCGGGGAACAAGCGGATGGAAATGTCGCCCATAGAGGTGTGCATAATGGCGACGGTGTCACCCTTTTGGGGTCCCTGCAGCTGGAAGCCGTAGTCCTCATCGGCATAAGCATCGTTAAGGGCAGGGTTGCGCGGAATGGAAGAATCATTGGTAGAGTCGTTGGTGGGGGTTTTGCCGTCCCCATCTTTGTCGCTATCCTTACCGCAAGCGGTCAGGCAGCCAAACAGCAGAACGAAGGACAGCAGTAAAGCCAAAACCTTGGTGATTTTCATAGAAAGCACTCCTTTATCTTAGTTTTCTACGGGCAATAGGAGGACGCTCCTCCTCTAATTTTAACAAACGATTGAGTTCGGCAATCTCCTCACTCTGTAACCGCAGAAAGGCGGCGCAGGTGGGATCCTCTGTCAAAATGCGACCGACACGGCGTACCGCGCGGACAAAGTCGCGGTCAAGGGGTACGTGAGCGCACTCACGAATCAAAGGACACATCCGATAGCCGCGAGGGTCATACACTGCCCGCACTCTCCCCTCTTCCGTGAGGATGGGAAACAGCGGGAAGATGCGACAGGCCAACGGTCGCTTAGTACGGTCGCAAGTGCCGCCGCAGGTGAGAAGCAGGCCGCCCTCGGCGGGACGGATGGTGAAATCCGTATCCTGAAGCAGGGTCTCCTCACCGGGGAACAGGAGCATACCCTCGCTGTCGGCGCTCTCGCGGCAGCAGCGACCGTCACAGACGGCACCGCAATCGGTGGTCAGCGGAGTGAGGTCCTCCAACAGCGCATAGGCGCGCTCGATGACGTTACGCATAATCCTTGACGTCGATGCCGAGGATCACGACATCCTCCAAGGGCTTGTCGTTGCGATTGGTGGCCACATTGGCGATGGCGTCCACCACGTCCATACCGGCATACACCTGACCAAAAACGGTGTGGCGGAAGTCCAAATGGGGAGTGCCACCCACCTTGGCGTACGCCTCGGCGCACTCGGCGGGATAAGCATCCGCCAGACGGGGATCCTTCATCTGCTCCAGCAGAGAGGGATGCACGCTGTCCGCCTGGACGATAAAGAACTGGCTGCCGTTGGTGCCGGGACCGGCATTGGCCATAGACAGAGCGCCGCGCAGATTGTGCAGCTCGGGGGTGAACTCGTCCTTAAAGCTGTGACCCCAGATGCTCTCACCGCCGCAACCGGTGGCGGTGGGGTCACCGCCCTGAATCATAAAGTCCTTGATGACGCGGTGGAACACGATGCCATCGTAGTAGCCATTGGCGGCGTGGGTGGTGAAATTCTCCACCGCCTTGGGGGCATGGTCGGGGAACAAACGAATGGAAATGTCGCCCATATTGGTGTGCATAAGGGCAACCAAATCGCCCGCGACGGGCAATGCTAACTGATTCATAGTGAATACCTCCGGTTAATGAGAAATGAGTAATGAGTAATGAGGAATGAGGAATGAGGAATTAACTCCCTCCGTCTGTGGCGAACGCCACAGCCACCTCCCTCAAGAGGGAGGCTATCATAGTTCGTGCGATATTGTAATCGCTGACGAAAGCGGATTGTCATTATCGGCGAGATGACGGAAAAACAGCCGTCGAGAATGGCGATTAAGCTTGAGTCAGTGATTACCATTAATACGCCTTGCCCCAGTAGACCAGCTGGTGGGCGGGCTTACCGCAGCAGACGCAGGTGTCAGAGATAATCTCCTGCTCCAAGGGCAGGCAACGGGAACCAACGCCGGTAGTCTCCTTGACCTTATCCTCGCAGGCCTCGTCGCCGCACCACATGGCCTTGATGAAGCCGTCGCCGTTCTGCTCCAGAGCGGTGACAATCTCGTTCATGGTCTTGCAGGCGTAGGTCTTCTTCTCGCGGTTAGCCAGCGCCTTATTGTAGATGCCGTCACGCACGGCGGTCAGCAACTCGGGGATCTTGGTCTCCAGCTCGTCCAGAGACACCACGATCTTCTCGCGGGTGTCGCGGCGGACGATGACGCACTGGTTCTGCTCCATATCGCGGGGACCGATCTCCAAGCGCAGAGGCACACCCTTCATCTCGTACTCGGCGAACTTCCAGCCGGGGGACTGGTCGCTGTCGTCCAGCTTAACGCGAGCCACCTTGGAGATGCGCTCCTTGATCTCGGCGGCCTTCTCCAGCACACCGGGCTTGTGGGCGGCGATGGGCAGGACAACCACCTGAATGGGAGCCACAGCGGGAGGCAGCACCAGGCCGTTGTCGTCGCCGTGGGTCATGATGATGGCACCGATCAGACGGGTGGTGACACCCCAAGAGGTCTCGTGGACGTACTGCTGCTTATTGTTCTTATCGGTGAACTGGATGTCGAAGGCCTTGGCAAAGCCGTCGCCGAAGTAGTGGGAGGTACCGGCCTGCAGCGCCTTACCATCGTGCATAAGAGCCTCGATGCAGTAGGTAGCCTCGGCACCGGCGAACTTGTCGCTCTCAGTCTTGCGACCCTGAATAACCGGCATCGCCAAATACTCCTGGCAGAACTTGGTGTAGATGTTCAGCATCTGCTCGGTCTCGATAATAGCCTCCTCGGCGGTGGCGTGGATGGTGTGACCCTCCTGCCACAGGAACTCACGAGAACGCAGGAAGGGACGGGTGGTCTTTTCCCAACGTACCACGCTAACCCACTGGTTATACAGCTTGGGCAGGTCGCGGTAGGAGTGAACGATATTGGCGAAGTGCTCGCAGAACAGAGTCTCGGAGGTGGGGCGCACGCACAGACGCTCCTCCAGCTGCTCGCTGCCGCCGAAGGTGACCCAAGCCACCTCGGGAGCAAAGCCCTCCACGTGATCCTTCTCCTTCTGCAACAGGCTCTCGGGGATGAACATGGGCATATTCACGTTCTCGTGGCCGGTCTCCTTGAACATACCGTCCAGAATGCGCTGGATATTCTCCCAAATCGCGTAACCGAAGGGACGGATGACCATACAGCCCTTAACGCTGGTGTATTCGATCAGCTCCGCCTTCTTCACAATGTCGGTGTACCATTTGGCAAAATCCTCTTCCATGGAGGTGATGGCCTCCACCATTTTCTTGTTATCTGCCATTTTAATGACCTCTCTTCCTGCGGAAAAATTACCGCACAATTAGACAGTATAATATTATATATTATTTTTATGAAAATTTCAACCTTTATCGCAAAGTTATGCCCGAAAAAAGGGAATTTTTTTGTGAGAAAAAACAGCTGTCAAGCGGCAATAACTTTTTGTAATTTTTGGCGGTCATTTTTTCGACAAAATGGGAAAACTTTCACACCCTAATTTTTGGAAAAAGCCTTGTTAAATAGCGGGTTTTTCACATTTTCCACCGAGTTTTCCACCGTTTCGGGGGAGAAATCGCGGGGTTTTCCACCAAGGAAATGTTTACAAACTGTAATATCGTATAATTTTCCACAAAAGCGGTCATACTAACCGACGAATCAGCAAATGGAGGAAAACGGGTATGATTAAAGGCGTAAATCGGCAGATGATCGAGGTGACACACACCGGAAGCCCCTATTTTGAACGGGCGTTTTTGGTGGTGCGGGGCGGTGAGCCGCCGCAAGAGGAAAAGCTACACCGTATGGCGGAAAAAGTGGTGGAACAAGCCGGCAGCTACGCCGGACTGCGGCGGCAAAGGCGGCGGCAAGCCCTGCGGCAGGGGGCGTTTGCCCTGCTGTGCGGCGGCGTGGGCGCTATGGCGATGTGGATAGTGGAAAAGGTGTTGTAAGACATGAAAACGACCGTGCGGCGGATAGCCACACGGTCGTTTTGACGTTTATTTCTGGGGCTTTTCATTGGCAATCAGCGCCTCTAACAAGGCGATGCTATCCTTGTAGAGATCCTTGTCGCCGCCGGTGGCGCGGACACCGAAATAGAGGTCCGGCCACAACTTTTTCAGTTCCTCGCTGCGGCGGGCATCCTCCGACCAGCTCCACACCTTGTCCTCCTCAATCAGGCCGGCGTCCTGCACCGGAATGGTGGCGAGGAAATCCATGCCGCTGTCCGACTGATTCAACACCGTCTTTTTGAAATACTTGTAGCCGTCGGGGTCCCACATAAAGAACATTCTGTCCCCTGCCACCAAATGCGCCTGAATCTGCTGGATGCTGCTGTTGCTGCTCTGGTCGGCGTTGATACAACAGTTTTCGATCTGAATCTCCACCGCGCCGTCGCCGTCCAAATCCGCGCCGCACTTCTCCAAATAGGAAGCCAACGCATCGAGATCCTTGTCAGTATACGGCTTGGCGGTAATCAACATCACCCGATAATCCGGGTCGTTGCGGGTAACCATCTGCACCACCGCCACCACCAGCACCACCGCCACAAACAAAATCAGCCAAAACTTCAGTTTGTGATGATACCAAAAGTTTTGCCACTTACTGCGGGGGGTCTGGGGAATCTCCTCCTTGGGAGTGACTTTCAATTCTTCCGGGTCGACGCCGCGGAGCAACCATTCACGTGCCATAACGCTGTCCTTTCGGGTTGGTTTGATAGGGATAGTATAGCACCTTTTGCACTCCAATGCAAGGGGAGAAAAAAAGACCGCATCCGACGGATGCGGTCTTTTGCACATCTTATTTCACAATTTTGGCGTGCCAAATACGGTCGTTGTAATCGCGGATGGAACGGTCGGAGGCGAAGATACCGCTGAGGGCGGTATTCAGCAGAGCCTTCTTGGCCCAAGCCTCCTTGTCCAGATACAGGCGACCGGACTCGGCCTGTGCACGGGCGTAGTCCTCGTAGTCGGCCAGCACCATATAGGGGTCCTTGGTCAACAGGGAGGTGGCAATCTCGCTGTAGTTGCGGCCGCCGAAGCCCTCGAACATAAAGTCGATAGCGCGGCGGATATCCGCGTTGTTCTCATAGTGCCAGCGGGGATTGTAGTGGGGCTTGCGGGCCTCCACCTCGGGAGTACGCATACCGAACAGGAACATATTCTCCTCGCCTACGGACTCGCAGATCTCCACGTTAGCGCCGTCCAGAGTACCCAGGGTCAGAGCGCCGTTCATCATCAGCTTCATGTTACCGGTGCCGGAAGCCTCGGTGCCGGCCAGAGAAATCTGCTCGGAGATGTCGGCGGCGGGCATCAACAGCTCGGCCAGGGTCACGCGGTAGTCCTCAATGTAGACCACCTTCAGCTTGCCGCGGACGGCGGGGTCGCTGTCGATGAGCTTGGACAGATTGCAGATGAACCGGATGATCTCCTTAGCCAAACGATAGCCGGGAGCGGCCTTGGCGCCGAAGATGTAGGTGCGGGGAGTGAACTCCATATTGGGGTTCTCTTTCAGCTTGAGATAGGTGATCAGAATGTGCAGAGCGTTCAGGTGCTGACGCTTGTACTCGTGCAGACGCTTGACCTGCACGTCGAAGAGAGAATCCACGTTCAGCTCCTCGCCGGTCTGCTTCTTGACATAGGCGGCCAAACGCTCCTTGTTGGCGCGCTTGATGTCCATAAACTCGGCCAAAGAGGCAGGATCATCGGCGTAAGGCACCAGCTTAGACAGAGTGGAGGCATCCAGCACGAAATCCTTGCCGATGCGCTTCTCGATGAACTTGGTCAGGTCGGGGTTGGACTGGCACAGCCAGCGGCGGTGAGCGATACCGTTGGTGACGTTGGTGAACTTCTCGGGATGGATGCTGTAGGCCTCAGGGAACACCGTCTCCTTGACGATCTCGCTGTGCAGCTGAGACACGCCGTTGACCGAGTGGCAGGCGGCCACGCAGAGATTGGCCATCTTGATGACGCCGTAGCTGATGATGGCCATACGGCTCACCTTCTCACGGTCACCCATAGTCGCGGCCATCATCTCGTCGCTGTAACGCTTGTTGATCTCCTGCACGATCTGATAGATACGGGGCAGGCGCTGGCGGAACAGATCCTCCGGCCAGCACTCGAGAGCCTCCGCCATAACGGTGTGGTTGGTGTAGGCGAAGGTGCGGTTGATGATATCCCAAGCAGCCTCCCAGCCGTAGCCGCACTCATCCAGCAGGATGCGCATCAGCTCGGGGATAGCCAGAGTGGGATGGGTGTCGTTGATATGCACAGCCGCCATCTCGGGCAGGTTGTCCATGGTGCCGTACTTCTCCAGATGGCGCTGGACGATGTCCTGCACCGAGGCAGACACCAAGAAATACTGCTGGGACAGACGCAGGCTCTTACCCTCACGGTGGTTATCGGCAGGGTACAGCACCTGGGTGATGACCTCGGCCATAGCCTTGCGCTCCATAGCGCGCATATACTCGCCCTGATTGAACAGGGTCATATCCATACCGGGGGCGGTGGACTTCCACAGACGCAAGGTGGACACCGCCTTGCCGTCCTTGCCGGCGACCATCAGGTCGTAGGGCTGAGCGATCACCACGGTGGCGTCGTTGTGCAGCACATGATGATAGCCGTTCTCTGCCCACCACTCGTCGATGTGACCGTCGAACTTGACCGCTTTAGCCAGCTCGGGACGGGGCAACAGCCAGCACTCGCCGCCGGGCAGCCAGAAATCCGGCATCTCGGTCTGCCAGCCGTTCTCTAACTTCTGGCGGAAGATGCCCAGCTCGTACAGCAGGGAGTAGCCGATGGCGGGGATACCGTTGGCGGCCAGACCATCCAGGAAACAGGCAGCCAGACGACCCAAGCCACCGTTGCCGAGACCGGCATCCGGCTCCAATTCAAACAGATTATCCAACTTGGCGCCGTAGCCCTTGAGAATGGCAGCGGCATCGTCGGTCAAATTCAGGTTATACAGGGTATTTTTGAGGGAGCGACCCATTAAAAATTCCATGCTCATATAATAGACCTGCTTGGCGTTCTGCTTGTGGGCCTTGTGAATGTAATTCACGCGGTTGCGACGCATACGGTCGCGCAGAACCAGCACCAGAGCATTATACAGATTAACGTCGGTGGCGTCCTTGCCGCTCACCGAGAAATTCTGCTCCAGTTTCTCCTCCAGCTCCTTTTTCAGCAGCTGGCGCTTGTTCAGCTTGGGTGCCTGGGCAGGTGTCTTGATTTCCGCCTCTACAGGCGCAGCCTTCTTGGTAGCGGGCTTCTTGGATGTGGTTTCTTTACTCATTAGAGGATCTCTCCTTCGGGGATTAAGGTATAGGAATACTATTCCACAGCTTCACAGTATACACTATGCTGTCCAAAAATGCAATACTTATTTGAAAATGACGAAAAATTTTATTTTTTCGCACTTTTTTCGCTCTCGGTTTGTGCAACATATACAAAAAATGGCCATTTCCCGAACAAAAGGAAGAGCCGTTGCCGCTTATATGGCGGCAACGGCTCGGATTTTGAGAGTTTTTGTCCCATTTTAATGGATCAACGTGATAGCGTCACGCAGATTGCGAATGTGGATACTCGCAGCGCCCTCTCCCTGCTCACCGTCCAGCGACCACTCCATGGTGGGGTCGGCGGCAACGGTGAAATCCGACCCGCTGAGGAAGGTGATAAACTCAGAATCGTATTTCTTTTTGGACAAGGCGACGATACACTCGCTCAGTTCGCCGGCGGTACGGGGCATCTTGACCAGCAACAATTCCAACTTGCCGTCGTTCATATCCACCGCCTGTGGGTCCAGCGTCAGCACGCCGCCCACCGAGGTGGCATTGCTCACCGCGCCAAAGATGTAATCCCCCTCCACCACATTGCCGTCCACCGTAAACCGGACGTGCCAAGAACGAACATGGGACAACTCCTTAATACCCTCCAATAGGTACGCCAAGTGTCCCAAGGCGTTTTTGACATTCTGCGGTGTGGCGTAAGAAGTGCGGGAGAAAATGCCGAAAGACGCCACGTAGGAGAAGTAACGACCGTCAAACACGCCCACATCATAGGGATGAGGCTGTCCTTCCAAAACGGCGGCAGTGGCGGCAGGAATCGTCTTTTTCAGCCCGATGCTGGAGGCAAAATCGTTGGTGCTGCCGCAAGGTATATACCCGATAGGGGTACGGTGACCGCCGTCCAGCAGACCGCCCACCACCTCGTTGAAGGTGCCGTCACCACCGAGGCACACCACCAAATCCGCCTCGCCGCCGTGGGAGATGGCGATATCCCGCGCATTCCCCTTGGCGGTGGTCACGAACACGGTGGGTATATAATCTTCGCGGCAAAACGCCTCCACCACGTCCGGCAGATGCCGTTTGCCCGCCTTTTTACCGGAGATGGGATTGAGAATCAACAAAAGCCGTTTGCTCATACCCATACACCTCCTTAGTCAAAGTAAAGAGTAAAATCCAACCCCAAGCGCTGAACACACTTGGGGTTGAAATCCATATTAACCGCGATGCTTCTCCAGCAGAGCCTGAATTTTGGAATGAGAGTCGATGAGCTGGCTGATGGAGATGTTGTGGTTGAGGGCGGCAATGTAATACGCCACGTACTTGGAGCAATCCACCTCGTGGAACCACTCACGCTGCAGCAATTCGGGGGTACGATAGGTCAAGTTGGTACCAAACACGCCGTCGATGATGCCCTCGGCATAGGCCTTGTCAAACCGCTCCAAGCCGGCGGTGAAGATGGCGTAGGTGGCATAGGCAAAAATACGGTTGGCCTTACGCTTCTTCAGCTCATAAGCCAGATCCAACATAGACTCGCCGGAAGCGATGATGTCGTCTGCAACGAACACGTCCTTGCCCTCCACGGAGGTACCCAGATACTCGTGAGCCACAATGGGGTTGCGGCCATTGACCACGCGGGAGTAATCACGACGCTTGTAGAACATACCCATCTCGACACCCATGTTGACCGCATAGTACATATTGCGGTTCAGAGCGCCCTCGTCGGGGCTGATAACCATCAAATGGTCGCGATCCACCTGCAGGTCGGGGATATGCTTAAACATCGCCTTCATCACCTGATAAGAAGGCATCATATTATCAAAGCCCATCATGGGGACAGCATTGCACACACGGGGATCGTGAGCGTCAAAGGTGACGATATTGTCCACGCCCATGGCCTGTAGCTCCTGCAGGGCGACAGCGCAGTCCAAACTCTCACGGTAGCTGCGGCGATGCTGACGACCGCCGTAGAGGTTGGGCATAATCACGTTGATGCGATGCGCCTTGCCGCTGGTGGCCTGGATGATACGGCGCAGATCCTGATAGTGGTCGTCGGGGGACATAGCATTCTCGAAGCCGTACATGTTATACTTGCAGCTGTAGTTGCCCACGTCCACAAGAATGTACAGGTCGGTACCGCGGATAGAAGACTTGATCAGACCCTTACCGTCGCCGGAAGAGAAACGAGGGCAATCCACCTCTATGGTGAGATTCTGCTCCTCCTTGCCGCACTTGTGTGCCCAACGCAGAAGATGCTCCTCGATCTTAGCACCCAACTCCTGTGCGCCATTCATCGAGATGATACGCAGAGGTGCCACGTTGGCCTCCAAATTAAAGACGTTTTCGCTGGTGATCTTTTCCATGTTTGCTATCCCCTTCCCCATATTTTCGGCTGTATGCCACCGTTTGTGTTAATTATATCACAACTTTCGGCTGATTGCCACAGCATTATGCAAATTTCATCGCCAAAAATTCTGCCAATTTTTCGCCTTTTACTGGAATTTTGCACAAGTGGACGGGAAACTGTCCCACGGATACGGGATTTATCTTGCCCTATGGAAAAATGTGTGGTATGATAGGAAAGATACGAGAAGGAGGTGCGACCTATGGAACTGCACGAAATACAGCAGGACGCCCCTGAGCGGGTGCTGCTGGTGTCGGTGGACACCGGCGAGTTTGACGCCGAGGTGTCGCTGGCGGAGTTGGCCGAATTGGTGGCAACCGCCGGCGGCGAAGTGGTGGGTGTTGCCACTCAGAAAAAGGAATCCCCCGACAAAGCCACCTGTCTGGGCAGCGGTCGCGCTCAGGAGATTGCTATACAATGCGAGGCAGAGGACATCGATCTGGTGGTGATGGACCGCGAACTCTCCCCCACCCAGCTCAGAAACCTGGAGGAGATCTTCCCCTGCCGTCTGATTGATCGCACCATGCTGATACTGGATATTTTTGCCGGTCGTGCTCGCTCTGCCGAGGGCAGATTGCAGGTGGAGCTGGCACAGCTCCAATACATGCTCCCCCGCCTGACCGGTCAGGGTGCCGCCCTATCCCGTCAGGGTGGTGGTATTGGCACCCGTGGTCCCGGCGAAACGAAACTGGAGAGCGACAAGCGGCATATCCGCCGCCGTTTGGGTGCCATCCGCGAGCAACTGGAAAAGGTGGAAAGCCAGCGCAAACTGCGCCGTGAGCGCCGCCGCAAGGATGGTATCCCCACCGTGGCGTTGGTGGGTTACACCAACGCGGGCAAGTCTACGCTGCTGAACTACCTGACCGACGCCGGTGTGCTGGCGGAGGACAAGCTGTTCGCCACCCTCGATCCCACCGCCCGTGCCCTGCGTCTGCCGGACGGCAGAGAGGTGATGCTGGTGGACACCGTGGGCTTTGTGCGCCGTCTGCCCCACCAGCTGGTGCGGGCATTCCACTCCACCCTGGAGGAGGCGGTGGAGGCTGACGTGATCCTCAACATCTGTGATGCCTCCAGCCCCCACGCGGCGGAGCATCTGCAGGTGACGGGAGATCTGCTGAACGAATTGGGATGCGGTGAAACCCCGGTGCTACGGGTGATGAACAAGTGCGACCTCGCCCCCGAAATCGGCGATAACCCCAACCACATCCGCATCAGCGCCCTCAGCGGTGACGGCGTGGACGCTCTGTTAGAAGCCGTGGCAGAAGCCCTCCCGCCCGATCGAAAAAAAGTCAAACTTCTGCTCCCCTTCTCCAAGGGTGCGCTGGCGGAGCAGTGCCGCCGCGACGGACAGGTGGAATACGAGGAGTACGTGCCCGAAGGATTGGCCATGACCGTGATCTTGGGCGCTCGTCTGCTGGCAGAAACAGCAGAATATATTGTAGAAGAGTAAGATAGAGCCTGTGGCGGATGCCACAGGCTCTTTTCGATTATTTCTTCTCGTCTTCGCAAGATTTGATAAAATAGGTTCCCTTGTCCTTATTGCGGGTGAGAGTGTAATTCTGGAAATAGGCGGCCTGCTTGGCAGTGGGCTCAATGGGCTCGCCGTGCTCATCATACTTAATGTCGGTCTTAGATACAAAACCGACCCGCACCTCGTAGCGACCCTTACGGACAACCACCTTATCAATCACCATCTCATAACCGGTGTCCAGCTCGCCGATGGGAATCAGATAACATTTATCCGTCTTGTTGTATTCGATACCATTGCCCTCTACCGAACGATGGGTGAGCGTTGCCTTAGCGCCAAACAGCGCCGCATAGGCATCCTCCACCACTTCCTCAGGGACGAAGTAGCAGTTAAGATTCTGCTCAATATCGTAACGGGAGGACTCGTCTTCCTCGTGGAGAATGCGGTTTTGCTCCTCCAACATCACCTTATAACAAGCGGCACTGAGGAAGGCATCCTGCTCCTTCTTGGCGGCATTATCGAAAGGCTCAGGGGAATACATCAGCAGGGGTTCCAGATAGTAGTACAGCTCCTGCTTAAGGGCGGTGGTATCCCGTTTTTCGCGGATGTAGCCCACCAAGCTCATAAGGATCGCGATCACACCCACGACGCTCAACAACGACACCAAGAAGCCCACAGGAGCAGCGTAGGCGTATTTGCCACGGCGCTTGCCCTTTTTGTTATAGCGGCGGGTAACGGGACGACGCTCTGCCGCCTGCACCTCGTTTTGGTTCACATTTTGCTCACTCATACGGACAACCTCCTATGAATAATCAATTCATTATAACATAGTTTTTTCGGTTTAACAAGAGGGAATATTCACAGAATAAATATCCCCCCGCATAGCGGGGGGTATTTCATGTTCGGGCATAGCCCTAATACTACCGGCGGCGCACAAGTGCGCTTTTTGTTGGCCTATCAGCCACGCATAGATTACCGGCTACCCATAAATGGTAAAGGTAGTGCCTAACAAAGCCTCCCTCCGGGAGGGAGGTGCGGAGTGGCTTTCAGGTTGTGCGTATCGTAGCTTTCGTTGCCACTCCTCGAATATGGCGTTCCGCCATATTCCCACGGTTGTGCGCGGTGACGGAGGGAGGTG
>JAZNED010000155.1:0-4943 GCA_045588425.1 Acutalibacteraceae bacterium | reverse complement strand
CCGCTATTGTTGGAAATAATCGAGAAAATGATCTATCTGTATTTCCCTCACAACGATCTGTGGGCGATAATCGATTACATGATGGCACCTGTGATATGTATTTCGCTGATTGTGGTTATTTGTCTTGTGTGGAAAAAGATTTTGCCGAAGATGTATAAAGTTTTTAACGGCGGTCGCTTATAAACAAACAAAAAACAGCCTCCTGTATGGGAGGCTGTTTTTATTGTTAGAAAAATCCTAAATTCAGCAATTCGATGGTTTCGTTCCAGCGCAGGGCATCCGTCTCGGCGCCCAGCAACACGCACAGCACGGTGCGTCCGTCGCGGGTAGCGCAGGAAATCAGGCAGTTGCCCGCTCCATCGGTGGTGCCGGTTTTCATACCGGTGGCACCCTCGTAGGCGTAGCTGTTGCCGGATAGCAGCAACTTATTGGAATTCACCCAGGTTTTGGTCTGTCCCGACAGGAAGGTGGTGGTAATCTGCTCGGCGGCCACCGTTTCGGCGATGAGCGGTTGCTTCAAGGCGTACACCGCGATGCGTAACAGGTCGTTGGCGGTGGTGTGATGGCCGTCCATGTCAATGCCGTCGGGGTTGAGGAAGGTGGTGTTTTGACACCCCAACTCCTTCGCCTTTTGGGTCATCTTTTGACAGAAAAGATCGATGGCCGCTTTGCCGGTGAGACTTTCGTCCATTTTATGCCCGATCTGTGCCGCGATGACATAGGCGGCGTCGTTGCCGGATTTGAGCAGCAGTCCCTGTATGGCTTGCTCGAGGGTGAACTGATGACCGATATAAATACCGGCGCGACTGGACTCGGGATCCAGCAGATACAGCTCGTCACCGGCGGTGAGCACGTCGGCGGAGGAAGCGTTTTCCAATGCCACAATGGCGGTCATCAGCTTGGTCAGGCTGGCGGGGGAACAAGCCTCGTCGCCGTTTTTGCTGTACAGCATGGTCTGCGCCGACAGATCGTACAGGGCGATGCGGGGGGACTTGGTATGGCGGGTGATGAAGTCGGGGGGCAGTTGACGTACCGGCTCGATCACCGGTTCCTCGGGATTAGGAGTGAGGATGTCCTGCTGCGTGGAGGGGGCGGTGGAGGAGGTCGTGGTGTCTTGCGGCTTAGGCTTGGTGTCATCCGGTTTGCGCAACAGAAACAGCAACCCGGCAATCAACCCGACGACCAGCAAAAGTGCCACACAGACGATGAGAATGCGGCGGGTGCGTAAGCGACGCCGCTTTTCATAAAAAATGGATCGACTCAACCGATTTCCCCTCCTTTCGATAAAATACATCCTTATATTACAACATCCTCGCCTAAAATGCAATGGTTTTTATTTGGGTATATTTACCACCACGTCGGTGTAGTAGTATTTTAGAATTTCCTCGTAAGTATAGCCCTGCCGCGCCAAATGGTCGGCGCCGTATTGGCTCATACCCACCCCGTGTCCATAGCCTTTCACCGAAAAGGTGAAGTTTTCGCTGTCACAGGTAACGACAAAGGCAGCCGACCTTAGGCCAAAGAGTTGGCGCACGCGGGTGCCGGCCAGTTTGCCGTTGCCCACCGGTTGCTCTGCCACCGTACCGGCGGCTGAGAAGGTGGGGGTACCAAACCACGTGGCGGGATCTTCTCCCAGTACCACGTCGGGCAACGCGGTCAGGAGGAGCGTTTTCGTTTCTGCCACCGTGCGAGTGACTTGGGAGGCGTAGGTGGGAGCCAAACGATCTCCCGGGCTGGCGACGGCCTGCAGATAGGGGATGTCAGCCCCCCATACGATGGCGGCGGATTCGGTGGAGCCACAGCTGATGGCGTGATAGCAGGCGTCGATGAGTTTACCCTCGTGGGTGAGGGTAACCCCTTTCACCGCCGCCACGGCTTCGGTCAATTTCTCCGCGTTTGCCTCGTAGGCGTCACCCCAACGTTCCCGGAGCGCTTCCTCGGTGTAGGCGGCAGGAAAGGTGTCCTTTGGGGTGATAAAATCCGCTCCTTTCAAGGCGGGATCGGCTTTTTCCGCCTGTGCCTGACGGCGGCGCGCGTAGTAGGTATAGGTGGCGACGGCTTGGGCTTTCAGCGCTTCTTCGTGGGTGTCAGGGCTTACTTCCATTGCCAGCACGCGAAACAAAAAATCCTCCTCTGTTAAGGTCACCACTTCCTCCTCGCACAGAAGGCGAAAAACCGCTCCCTCCGCAGGAATGTCCGGTGCGGTGGTAGGCTTTGCATCAACGGGGACATCGGTGGGGACAGAGGGGGATGGAGTCGGTGTGGAGGAGGGGGCGGAATAGGCGGGCAGAGGCAACAACAGCAGTATTGCCGCCACAGCCAGCAACAGCCATCCGTAACCTTTCATCATGGATTCATCCTTTCCGTGCGTTTTTCTTGACTTTATGAGAAAATAGAGGTACAATGAAGGGTAGTGAAAAAGTGAGGTTTGTCCTCGCTTCATGGATATGCCGCGGCGATTCGAAATATGACGCGGATGGAAAGGCGGAACACTATGAACAGAAAAGATGCTCGTAGCCGTATGGCAACGTTAGGACGCATTATGACGGCAATCGGCCTACTGGGTGCGGTTCTTGTGGTGGCGTTGCGTGTGTGGTTGGCTCCTGCTCAGCGAGATACCGACACCGGCCTGTTTGCTTCCAACACGGCGGTCATTATTTTGATGCTGCTGTTGTTGGGTAGCTTGGCAGCTATCGTGTTTGTGGCCAGCGGTGGTATTCGCCAGGAAATCACGGGTAAACCCTCGTTGATTCTGGCAGTGGCGCTGTTGGCGGTGGGCGCGGCGATTGCCATCACCGGCACGGTGGATATCTGGAACGCGCTGCGTGACCATAATGCGCCGATGGACGGCAACCGCTTGTCGCAGATTTTGGGCTGGCTGCAGCGTGTTGTCGGCGTGTTGGGCGGTGTGGCGTTTGTGCGTTTCGGACTGTTGTTGGCATCCGAAAGCGCTACCCGACGCGGTATGGTGCAGTGGAGCTTGTTGGCTCCCGTGTTGTGGATGTGGCTGACTTTGGCCAACTACGTGATGTCCTACAATAGTATGGTGCGCCCGGAGGACGGTTTCTTCACCCTGATGACCTACGTAATGGAATTACTGTTCCTATTCTATTTTGCGCGCTATATCGCGGGCGTGGGCAACATGGGAGCTATCACGCTGCTGCTGTTTGCCAGCGGCGCCGCTTTGTTTGCCATCTCCAGCCCGGCGGTGAAGCTCATTATGTACATGTTGGTGCAGGACGGCGCAGCGTATAGCGCTGCCGGCACCACGGGTGTGCTGGATTTGGCGGTGGGTCTGCTGGCGTTGACGGTCAGCATCACCCTGTGTCAGAGTTTGTCCGCTCCGTTGCCGGAGCCTAAGTCGGAGGAAGAGGAGCCGGAGACGGTGGAATGGTCCATCGGCAAAGCGACGGAGGAGGACCTCATCGGCGGCTTCGACGAGGACGAAGAGGCATAAAGAGCGGCATAGAAAATGCTCCACACAGGGGAGAGGGTGTCGGATAACAACTCCTCCTCGGTGGGACAGCAATACAGCCGCACTCCGGCAGGGGGTTCATCCGCCTGCCCACAGGAAAATACTACGGTTTGTTCGCAATGCACCAAACTGCCTTCGTGCAGTTTGGTGCATTCTTTTATCAGCGATAAAGTGGCGTCGTCTACAAAATCGGCGGTGGCAGTGATCGCTACCGTCAGGCCACCCGTTCGCTCCTGCAGCCGCACCCACACGGGTTGGCGGGGGGCGGCAACGCAGGCACGGCACAGCAGATCGCACAGGGCGATGCTCAGCAACCGCGGGTGCAGAAGGGTGTCTGCTCCGATGGCTGTTTCCCGTGCGGGGAAGATGAGGATGGGCTGTCCCAATTTGGCCGCCAACCGCTGGGCGGCGGAGAGCAGCGCCTGTATGAGTGTGGCAGGATTGCCCCACACCAGAGGACGGGCGCCACCGGCCGCTTGGCATAGTTCTTGCCGTTCTATGCGCCCTAATTCATACAGTTTTTTCAGATATTCTTTCCGCTGTGCGGGGTTTTGTTCCGCCATGGGCGGTGCGGTGAGAAAATAGGTAGCCAAGTGTTCCCGTTTGGTGCCTTCGGCATGGTGTGACTGTGGGTTCATAAGCGACTCCTTTTTATCGAAAATTCATAGTGTTATGAGCGAATATTTCACGCCTTTGTTCAAATCTACAAAGTTAGTTAAAAAATAAACAATCTTAAAAATTTTTCTTGCATTTTTTGGAAATATGGGGTACAATAAATGCAGACTGCGAATAGGAATGCAGACTATAATTTTTGGAGGTATTTTATCATGGCTGTTAAAGTTGCAATCAATGGTTTTGGCCGTATCGGCCGTCTGGCTTTCCGTCAGATGTTTGGTGCTGAGGGTTACGAGCTGGTCGCTATCAACGACCTGACCAAGCCCAGCATGCTGGCTCACCTGCTGAAGTACGACACCGCTCAGGGTCGTTACGACGGTCACACCGTCACCGCCGACGACGAGGCCGGCACCATCACTGTGGACGGCAAGGTCCTGAAGATCTATGCCGAGAAGAACGCCGCCGACCTGCCCTGGGGCGAGCTGGGCGTTGAGGTCGTGCTGGAGTGCACCGGCTTCTACTGCTCCAAGGAGAAGAGCCAGGCTCACATCGATGCCGGCGCTAAGAAGGTTGTTATCTCTGCCCCCGCCGGCAACGACCTGAAGACCATCGTCTTCGGCGTGAACGAGAACACCCTGACCGCTGACGACACCATCATCTCTGCCGCTTCCTGCACCACCAACTGCCTGGCTCCCATGGCTAAGGCTCTGAACGATTACGCTCCCATCCAGAGCGGTATCATGACCACCGTGCACGCTTACACCGGCGATCAGATGATTCTGGACGGCCCCCATCGCAAGGGCGACCTGCGTCGTGCCCGTGCCGGCGCTCAGAACATCGTTCCCAACTCCAC
>JAZNED010000154.1:0-3544 GCA_045588425.1 Acutalibacteraceae bacterium | reverse complement strand
CTGACGAGCCGTTTTTGTTACGCATTCTCCCCCAGTCTTTTCGCCTGCGGCGAAAATCCAGCCCCCTCCCGGAGGGGGCCTTGCCGCTGCGGCGGGCTTTTCATCGCTAAAGCTCTTCCCAACCACGCGACTATCCCGTGGTTTTCGTTTACAACAAAAAACGCCTCCGCGACCAAGCGCAGAGGCGTTAACTATACATAAAATCAGCCCTTAGCGTCGTACCAGGTTTCGCCCACGTGGGCATCTACCTCCAAGCGGACAGTAAGGGAAGCAGCGGCCTCCATCTCCTCGGCGAGCAGACGGCAGACCACATCCGCCTCACCGCGAGGACACTCCACCATCAGTTCGTCGTGCACCTGTAGGATGAGTTTGGCCTGCAAGCCCTCGGCGGCCAAGCGACGGTGGACCCGGACCATCGCCACCTTGATGATGTCGGCGGCAGTACCCTGAATGGGCATATTCCGTGCCACACGCTCGCCGAAATGGCGTGTCATGGCGTTGCCTGCCTTCAGCTCCGGCAGAGGACGGCGGCGCCCCATCAGGGTAACACCATAGCCACGCTCGGTGGCATCGGCGATGAGCGACTCCATAAAAGCGGAGACGGCGCCAAAATTAGCGAGATAGCGGTCGATGTACTCCTTGGCCTCAGCAAAGGAGATGTTTAAATCCTCCGCGAGGGAATACGCTCCCTGACCGTAGATGATACCGAAATTAACCGCCTTAGCGGCAGCACGTTGTTGAGAAGTGACCGCTTCAGGAGAGACGTTGAAAACCTGCGCCGCCGTAGAACGGTGGATGTCGGTACCACCATTAAAGGCGGCACACATCGTGGGCTCGGCGGCCATATGCGCCAACACGCGCAGCTCGATCTGAGAGTAGTCGGCATCGCACAGCACCCATCCCTCACGGGCGGTGAAGAAGCGGCGCATCTGGCGACCCAACTCCGAACGGACGGGAATGTTTTGCAGATTCGGCTCGGAGGAGGAAATGCGGCCGGTGCGGGTTTCGGTCTGGTTAAACACCGATCGAATGCGACCGTCAGGATCCACCACCTTGAGCAGTCCCTCACAGTAGGTGCTGTTGAGCTTAGACAAGGTGCGGTACTCCAGCAGATTGGACACCACAGGGGATTGGTCACGCAATTTCTCCAACACATCGGCGGAGGTGGAATAACCGGACTTGGTCTTTTTGCCGTGAGGCAGACCCAGATCCTCGAATAGCGCCTTGCCCAACTGCTTGGGAGAATTGAGGTTAAACTCATAGCCCACCTGAGCGAAAATCTCCTTCTGCAAGGCGGCGATGCGAGCGGTAAGCTCGCCACCAAAGGCGGCGATGCCTTCCCGATCCACCGCCACGCCCTCACACTCCATATCCGCCAACACCAACGACAGCGGCTGCTCCACCTCGGTGAGCAGGGCAGTCATACCCTGCTCGGCGACCAACGCCGATAGGTGATCGCCAAGCAGCGGGAAAGTATGCAACGGCTCCTCGGCGGCAAAGCCGTATTCGGGAAGCAGACGGGTGAGAGAATAATCCGAGGAAAGAGGATTGAGCAGATAGGCCGCCAAGGCGGTATCCAACACAAAGTTGGAGGGGGTCAACCCCTGCGCCAGCAGAGCGCCGAAGAGAGATTTGCTATCGTGGGTACGCTTTTCCACCGTGGGGTCGCACAACAGATCAACGAGAGATTCAAAAGAGAAACAGAAACGATCAAAGCGAGCGCATCGATCCGCGGCAGCAACAGCGAGGGCGGTAATCTCGCCACCCTCCACGGTAGCGAGCACGTCCATCTTGCCCGCCACCTTGATAGCGGCGATAAAATCGTCTGCCGATTCGTTACCTTCCACCTCGGGGGTAAACATCGTCGTCTCGACCCTTGCCGGAGCGGTGACAGCGGAAAGATTCAGTTTTTCCATCCACTTAAACAGCTCCAAATCCTGCAACAGAGAGGCCAACAACGGCTCATCCATGGGGCGGATGGCGTAGGTGTCTGCCGTCAGATCCATGGGGGCCTCGCGGCAGATAGTGCCCAGCATTTGGGAGATGTAAGCGCTTTCACGGCCGGCAGAAAGCTTAGCACGCAGGCTATCGCGGATGTCGAGGGTATCCAGATTATTGTAAATCTCATCGAGAGAATGAAAACGCTGCATTAGGTCGAGGGCGGTCTTCTCTCCCACACCGGGTACACCGGGGATATTGTCGCTGGTATCTCCCTGCAAAGCCTTGAGGTCGATAAGCTGAGCAGGAGTCAGACCGTACTTCTCCATAATGGCGGCAGGGTCGTACACCACCGTTTCGGGGTGACCCATCTTGGTGGTGGCCAACAGGACGGTAACGCCCTCCCCCACCAACTGTAGGCTGTCGCGGTCGCCGGTGGCGATATAACACACATCCCCTGCTTCGGCAGCAGCCTTGGACAGGGTGCCGAGGATATCATCTGCCTCATAGCCGTCCAGTTCCACCAACGTCAACCCCATGGCGGCGAGAATGTCTTTGAGCGGCTGTAACTGCTGGCGCAGTTCGTCCGGCATACCCTTACGCCCTACCTTATACTCCGCATAAGCCTTATGGCGGAATGTGGGAGCCTTACGATCGAAGGCTACGGCGATATGGGTGGCATCGGACATCTCCCGCAGACGTGCTAAAATATTGAGAAAGCCAACGATGGCATTGGTGTACCGTCCATCCTTGGTGGTCAGCGCCTTGACGCCGTAAAATGCGCGATTGATGATGCTGTTGCCGTCCAGTACCAGCAGTCGATTCATAGCCATCCATCCTTTGCCGTGTAGTGATTTCATTATACCAAATTTGCGGGAAAATTACCAGCCTTTTATAAAAGAAAACAAAGAAAAAGCCCGAGGATTTCTCCTCGGGCTTGATATCTTACTTCAAGATAACGTCCCAATCGTTGAGATACTGCTGCAGATAGCCCAAATCGCGGTTGTTGACACGACCGTTGCCGTCCACGTCGCAGACCTCCAGGTTGATCTCTACATTCCAATCGTTGAGGTACTGCTGCAGATAGCCCAGATCGCGGTTGTTCACGCGACCGTTGCCGTCGGCATCACCGGGAATACCACCGACAGGACGAGTATGACCGCACACGTTGCAGTCGGCGTCGCTGTCATCATCGTAGGTGTGCTCACCGGTGGCGGGCACCTTATCATCTACGTAGCTGTCGTCGCAGACAGAGCAGGTATAGGTGGTATAGCCCTCAGCCACACAGGTAGGCGCGGTCACCACGGCGGTGTAATCGTGACCAATGGCAGGAATGATCTGCTGGGCGATGAGAATCTCGCCGCAGACGGAGCACTTCTCGCCGTCGGTGAGACCGTCCGCCACACAAGTGGCGGCGTAACCCTTAACCACCACAGAGGTGTGGCCCAAGGCGTTGGTGTAATCGCCCACGTAAGAATCCTGACACTTGACGCAGGTATAGGTGGTGTAACCACCGTTTACGCAATCGGGAGCGGTCACTACCGCGTGATATTCATGCTTGCACAGCGCATCGCGCTCAAATCCGCAGACGTTGCAAATAGCATCG
>JAZNED010000153.1:0-39236 GCA_045588425.1 Acutalibacteraceae bacterium | reverse complement strand
CTATTGTTGTTGCGTTAATAACAGGAATTGCACAAGCTAAGAAATACAAGAAAGAGATTCAGTTACTTGAACTATCACACGAGAGTCGAATTAAAGAAATTTCTCAAGAGTATGAACACAAGATTGAAATGCTTGAACTTGAGCACAAGCATAATCAGGAACTTGAATCTCAGAAATTTGGAAATTCTGTTGTAGAAAAGTTAACTGATAAATTGTCAGATGAGATAATTAAACAACCAGCAACACAAAGAATGATAAACCAAAAAACTACGCGAGGCTTTTTGGGCAAGAGACATCGTTAATCCATATAGGGTATTGGGGGATAAAAATGGCTGAAAATAAAAGAAAGTTGGCAAGTGCAAAACTTGGAAAAAAAGATGAATTTTATACGCAATTAACTGATATAGAAAAGGAAATGCGTCATTATCGTAAACATTTTAAAGATAAAACGATTCTTTGTAATTGTGACGATCCATTTGAGAGTAATTTCTTCAAATATTTTGTTTTAAATTTCAACCGTCTTGGATTAAAGAAATTAATTGCAACTTGCTACACTGGTTCTCCTATTGCAAATCAGCAATTAACATTGTTCGATGTAATTGGTGCTGACGAGGAGAATACCAATAAACCTTATAAAGCGATTGTTACAAAAGTTTATGATAAAACCGGTGACGGCGGAGTTGATATGTTTGATGTTGCTGAGTTGTTTAGAACCGGTGAAAACGAGCTTACCGAACTTAAAAGTGATGGCGATTTCAGATCCGAGGAATGTTTAGAACTTTTGCGTGAAGCTGATATTGTTGTTACTAACCCACCGTTTTCCTTGTTTAGAGAATATGTATCTTTACTTATTTCTTATAAAAAACATTTTATTATCATTGGCAATCAAAACGCTATTGCTTATAAAGAAATTTTTCCACTACTTCAAAACAACGAAGTTTGGTTAGGAGGAGGATTTTCTGGAAATGTAGGTTTTTTTGAAAGTCCTTATGAAGATACAGCGGTATCCTCGCAACATAAAAAAGGGTTGATTCGTGTCTCCGGAGTTATGTGGTTTACAAATCTGGATTTGAAAAAGCGCCACGAACAATTAATTTTGATCAAGAAATTTAACCAGGAACAATATCCTAAATATGAAAACTTTGATGCAATTGAAGTATCTAAAACAGCTGATATTCCTTGTGACTATCCTGGCGTGATGGGTGTGCCTATTACATTTATGGATAAATATTGTCCTGACCAATTCAGAATCATTGGTCTTGGTATAACCGATCTTGGAAAATCCATAGGTGTTGGTGACTATGATCGAAAATACAAAACTCCCGCTTCCCGTGACGGTACACTCTACTATGTTAAAGACGGAAAAGGTGTTGTACCTTATGCAAGGGTATTGATTCAAAATAAGAATCCCGAGGAGGTAAAGAAATGAATATAGAAGAAAGAAAAGTTACAGTCGGTGAAGTCTGTGAAGGATATTTCAACGATGCAGAAGAAGGCGTCGTTGGTTATGATGAAAGACTTGATATTAGACCTAAGTATCAGCGTGAATTTGTATATAAAGATGCACAGAGAGACGAGGTTATCCGTACCGTTCTTAAAGGACTTCCGTTAAATGTAATCTACTGGTGCAAAACCGGTGAAGACACATACGAAGTGCTTGACGGACAGCAGAGAACCATATCGCTTTGCGAATATGTTGACGGCTCTTTCTCGGTAGATGATAAGTATTTTTACAATCTGCCTGCCGACGTTAAGAAAAAAATACTGAACTATCCTTTGTTCGTTTATGTATGTGACGGAACAGACAGCGAAAAGCTTGACTGGTTCAGAATCATTAACATTGCAGGCGAGCAGCTTACCGATCAGGAATTACGAAATGCGGTTTACGCAGGTTCTTGGACTTCTGATGCGAAGAGATATTTCTCCAAAACCGGGTGTGCCGCAGATGCTCTTGCAGGAGACTATCTGAAAGGTTCAAGTATTCGTCAGGAGTATCTTGAAACGGCCATACTGTGGGCGGCAAGTGCCGAGGGTAAAACTATCGAAGGCTATATGTCAGAGCATCAGCACGACCCGAGCGCTGTAACCCTTTGGAATTATTTTCGCTCGGTGATTGACTGGGTACAAGCCATCTTTCCGAAGAAGCGCAAAGAAATGAAAGGTTTACCTTGGGGCTTGTATTATAACGAACACGGCAAGCGTACCGACCTTGATCCCAAAGCTCTTGAATTAGAGATTCAGCGTCTTATGGGCGACGAAGATGTAACGAAGAAATCCGGTATTTACGAGTATTTGCTGACCGGAGAAGAAAAGAAACTTTCTATTCGTGCCTTTGACCGCCGTGATGCCCTTGCGGCTTATGAAAAGCAAAATCATAAGTGTGCAATCTGTGGCGAAGAATTTGAGTTCGAAGATATGCACGCTGACCACATCAAAGCCTGGTCAAAAGGTGGACATACCACCCCTGAAAATTGCCAAATGCTCTGCCGCGACTGCAACTTAAAGAAAGGTGCACAATAATTTTGTTGTTTTGTGAAAGTTCAAAACTATACAATAATTTTAAGAAAATATCTTTTTTTAGCCCATAGCCAAAATAAAGAGACCGTCCATCGGACGGTCTTTTTATTTTCGTGATGTGGGAGTAGTCTGAAATCTCGTTAGTTTGCCGCAAGGCAAACTATAGAAGATTGCGAAGCAATCGACGGAGTTCAAATCTCTCCATCTCCGCCAAAAAAGCGCAAGGCAAATGTTTCACAAATTTCGAATGATTGAAAATTAGCGGCTATTATGATATGATAAATTTGAAGGAGGCGAAACAAATGAAAGCACATCATGTAAAACGCATTTGGTCAAGACCTTTGTTTGTAAAATGGAGAAAGCACCTCTGCCCGGTCTGTGGTAAAAAATTACAGAAAATCAAGATTTCAAAAATCGTCAATTCCCAATCCGAAGAAGCCAAAGACTATGATTTCTCGTCGCCCGGCGGAGACGGATATATGATTGGAAACGTAAAATTTATCTGGACGGAGTTCTATTGCGGTAAGTGCGATAAAAACTTCTCTATAAACGGTATTTACCAAACAGAAAAAGAAGTTAAAAAGACCGGTCAAGAATAAGTTGCACCCCCTTGCCTCTGCTTGTACAAACTTCGACAAGCACCATCTCGGCACAAAACCGGAGTTCAAATCTTTCCGTCTTGCCAAATTCGCTCTTTTGTGTTACAATAATTACACTACATTTCTGCGAAAGGAGAAAACCGTATGGAACCCAGTTCTGCGTCCGGCTGCTTGTCTATGATTTTCGGATTTTTGGGTGTTATCGGCGCCGTCGGTTACCTCGTCGTATCGCTCATTGCCTAAATCCAAAGGACACCACCTCACGGTGGTGTCTTTTTTGTCGGCCCTCATTGCAGTGCCCCTTGTGCCAAATATTTATTCATTTTGCCTATTGTGTAATGTCGGATTGTGTTGTATAATGCTATTATGGAAAATATGCGCGTGCGCAAAGAAAGGTAGATAATGCTATGAAAACTCTTACCAAGCGTTCGCTGGCATGGCTGACTTCCCTGCTTTTGTTCGTCAGCTTGTTCAGCAGTCTCATCGTTCTGCCCGCCGAGGCCGCAACGGTAGACTATGTCAAATCCGGCAATTACGTCTACAACTGGGGTACCCGTGAGGAGGTCGCCACCTTCCTGTCCCCCATGGCAGAGGCGTGGTACGACAAGAACAACACCGACTACGCAGAATTGTCTGCCCTGAGCGGATCCGCCTCTACCGGCAGTGTGCCCTCCAGCGCGCTGTATCGCGAACTGAAAGATCTGATGACCTCCAACCACAAGACCATCACCTCTTACAACGACACCAGAAACCTGTTCCAGTACACCGACTGCGAAAACAGCGGTAAGACCAGTAAAAAGATCTCCTCTTTCTACTCCGGTGTGGCCATCGGCCCCGCCTGGGACGGCGGTTCTACTTGGAACCGCGAGCACACCTGGCCCAACAGTAAGGGCGAAGGCAATGCCGAAAACGACATTATGATGTTGCGCCCCACCTCCAAGAGCGAAAACTCCTCCCGTGGCAACAAAGCGTACGGCGAGGGCGGCAGCTATTACAACCCCAACTCCGAGTCCGGCGGCAAGCACGACCTGCGCGGCGACGTAGCCCGCATCATGCTGTTCGTCTATTGCCGTTGGGGCAACACCTCCAAAATGTGGGGTACCTCCGGCGTTATGGAGAGCCGCGAGGTGTTGCTGAAATGGGTGGAGCAGGATCCCGTGGATACCTGGGAGCTGGGTCGTAACGACTCCGTCCAGTCCATCACCGGTACTCGCAACGTGTTCGTGGACTATCCCGAGCTGATCTTCATTATGTTCGGCGCCGAGATCCCCGACGATTATCAGTCCCCCTCCGGCGAGGGCACCAGCAACGCTTACACCATCACCGCCACCTCCAACAACACCGCCTACGGCACCGTATCGGTCAACGGCAAGAATATCACCGCCAGCCCCAAGGCCGGCTATACCGTAACCGGCTACACCATCCTCAGCGGCTCTGCCGACGTGGTGCAGAACGGCAACACCTTCACCGTCACCGCCACCAGCGATGTGAATATCCGTATTGATTTCGCACCCCGCACGCTGGTGACCCTGACGCTGATGGACGGTGCCAACACCTACGACACCTTCACCGCCTACAGCGGCGACCAGGTAACCCTGCCCGATTGGGAGTGGGATCTGCCCGACATCGCTGGTTTCGCCTTTGTGGGCTGGACAGAGAACACGGTGGAACAGACCACCGATGCGCCCACTTACTATACCGCGGGCAGCAAATACACCGTGGGCAAAGACACCACTCTCTACGCCCTCTTCTCCAGCACCGTGGCGGACGGCGGTGAGCAGAGCAACGTCTTTGAGCCCTACACCGGTCCTCTCACCGAGGGTGACTATCTAGTGGTGGGCAAGGACGCCGTTATGCTGGGTGCCCTCACCGACAAGACCCGTCTGCAGTACGAGGAGATTACCCGCATCAACGGCAACATCATCGCCCCTAACGAGAAGGCAGTGTGGCATATTGCTCCCAACGGCACCAACTGGACGTTGCTGAATCTGGTCAACGGCTCCTATGCCGCCGGCACCGGATACAAGTCCAGCAACCAGGCCACTATGATTGCCCAGTTGACCGACTTTGCCCAGTGGACCGTCACTGCCAAGGCGGACGGCTCCTACGACTTTGTCAACGTGGGTAACACCGCCGCCGGCGTCAACCCCCTGTTGCGCCACAACGGCACCGTGGGCTTCGCCTGCTACGCCAAGAACACCAACGTGGGCTCCACCATCACGCTGTACAAGCGTGCCGGCGGCACCACCTATTACTTCACCGGTGAAGCTCCCGCCCCCTGCGAGCACGAGTATGACGACGAATACGACGCCGACTGCAACCTCTGCGGTGCCATCCGCGAGGTACCCGAGAAGCCCCAGTACATCCCCGGCGACCTCGACGGCAGCGGCAAGCTGAACAACCGCGATCTGGCTCTGCTGCAGCAGCATCTCAACGAGTGGGAAGTAGTGGTTGTAGAGATCGCTTTGGACGTCAATGGCGACGGCAAGGTGAACAACCGCGATCTGGCGGCTCTTCAGCAGATACTCAACAAATAAATCCAAAAATACCGAGGCGTTTGCCTCGGTATTTTTTTGCACTTTTTCTTGCTTTTTTCGACGCATTGTGCTATACTTTACTGACTACTGTAAGATGGAAGGGATTCATATGTCTCGTCGACGTACATACGATTACGGATACAGCGACTCCATCCCCCACGGGGAGAGATCGCATCGCAACCCCCGCCTGGTTTTGTTAGATGGTGTGCTGTTCTTTTTGGTGATTCCGGTGCCGATCATCGGCCTGATTCTCCAGCTGGCAGACGTGGCTCTGGTGCCGCCGGTGGTGCTGGCAGCCTATGCCGCTGTTACCCAGACGTTGGCCGGTCTGCTGTTTCTCGTCCTCACTGCCTGTGGCGTGGGCGGCTTCGGCAAGGTGGGCTATTTCTTTACCCACACCCGCGGCAAGCGGTGGATGACCACCAAAGAGGCCAAGCAAAACACCTACCTGTTCGGCGTCATTATGCTGACCATCGGCGTTCTGCTGATCTGCTGGACAGCAAAGCTACTGTGATACAAGGAAAAAAACACCCCGAGAGAGGTCTCTCGGGGTGCTTTTTTATGTATTTTCCTTTCTCTGCCGTGCCTGATTGGGGGTACAGCCGTAGCGACGGCGGAACAGACGACCGAAATGGTTATAGTCGAAGAATCCCACCGCCTGCGCCACCTCGGTGACGGTATACTCCTCGGTCTGCAACAGGTTCATGGCCTTGCGCAGACGAATCTCGTTGATGTACTGCAGGGGGGCTTGCCCCACGCCATCACGGAACAGATGTCCCAACCGATCGGGGCTGAGGCACAACAACCGTGCCAACTGCGCTACCGAAATGCGCTCGGCGTAGTTCTGCTCGATATAATCCAGCGCCGGTTGTAGCCGTTCCAGATCCCGACGACGCTTGACCATATCCTTAGGTTGCACGCTCTTCACAGCATAGTGGCGACAAAGATACACCAGCAATTCGGTCACCCGCGCACGGCACAGGGCGCGATATCCTAAGCCCTCGCTTTGCCACTCGTCAAAGATGGACGCCATCATGGCCCGCACCGTAGCGTCGCCCCGGACAAGGGATTGGAACCGCAGGTTTTTCTCCCCCAATTCGCGGGAAATATCCGATGGGTCGAACACCAACAAACTGGCCTCGTAAGGCACCGCCGTGCTATAACCGGCGTGGAGTTCGTTACGGTTGGCGATGATGAGATCCCCCGCTTGCACCTCGTACAGCTCTTGGTCGATGTGAAACACCGCGCCACCCTCGAGGATATAGTGGATTTCCAAATGTTCGTGCCAATGGCTGCGGAAAATCTCACCACACGCTATGTGGCTGTTGTGTGCCAACTGGACGGGCAGTTCCTCGTCGCTGAGCACCTTTTTTTCGTATAAATCAAGGTTGGGCATAGTCGCTCTCCTTGCGTAATGTTTTAGATTTCGGGGATTTCGATTTCAATTTCGTGACCCAGCTCATTGGAACGTACAATACCGTCAATGATGGCCTGATTGTACACAATCTGGGAGGAGGGAACGGGTGCCGAACCGCCGCTCTTGATGGCGTCAAGGAAGGAACGCACCTTGCCGTAGAACATCTTACCGAAATTGTCGCTGTCGTCGCGGGGTACCTCGTAGCAGATCTCCTGACCCGCCACCTTCTTATACACCTTCAGCGGGCTGGGGAAATCGCCGTTCCAGCACTCGGTGGAGGGAATGCGCAAGGCACCCTCGGTACCCAAAATCAGCGCGTCGCCGCAGGAGTCCATATGCATCGCCCACGAGATACGGAAATCGAGGATAATGCCACCCTCCAAGCGAATAAAGCCGGCAGCAAAATCATCCACGCCGAACTTCTCCGCATACTCAGGATGCCACGGATAGCTATCGGGTCGCACGCCAAAGAAGTTGGAGGTGTAGCCGCTGACGGTGAGGGGCTTGGGGTCGCCCACCGCGTGGAGCAGCATATCCAACGAATAGGTGCCGATGTCACCGATGGCACCGATACCGCCGGTCTCTTTTTCAATAAACGTGGTGCCGTAGGGGGTGGGAATGCCGCTGCGACGACCGCCGCCCGCCTGCAGATAGTACACCTTGCCCAATTCACCGCTGTCCACAATCTTCTTGATCATCTGCATATTGGTGGCCATACGGGGCTGGAAGCCGAGAGAGAGGATCTTGCCGCTCTTCTTCTCGGCACGCATGACATCGATAGCCTCGTCCAACGTGACGGTAAAGGGCTTCTCCAACAGCACATGACAGCCGTGCTCCAGCGCGTCGATGGCGCAGGGGGCATGCTGGGTGTTGTAGGTGCATACGGACACCGCGTCCAGCTCCTCCGCCTCCAACATCTCGTGACCGCTGAGGTAGTAGTGTACCCCCTCCACGCCGTAACGCTGACACAGCTTCTCCGCCTTGCCGGGGATGAGATCGGCCACCGCCACAATGTCCACGTCGGGCATCTTCTTATACATATCGATATGGGCCTCGGCAATCCAGCCCGCACCGATGATACCGATTTTCAGCTTGCGCTGGGCATCAATCTCCACTACGTCCTGATTTTCTTTAAAACGATCTTGAATGTCAGCCATGGTTATATCCCCCTTATTTCATGATGGAAAGAATGTACTCAATGCTCTTTGCGGCGCATTCCATACGGCTCAGCCCCATGGAGGGCTCGTCCTGCTCCACAATGACCCACTCGGTGCCCACCTCTTCGGCGGCTTCCAGCAAGCCTTTCACATCCTGACAGCCGTAGCCAATCGGACGGAGTTCAAACTCGGTAGCGGCCTTGGAGGCTTCTTCATCGTCACAGTCGATGAGGGCGTACATTTTATCCGTCTTGCCGCCGGCATAGTCTTTCAAGTGAATGGTGGGCGCACGGTCAGGATACTGCTTAAGAAACTCGATAGGGTCTTTACCGCCCACCTTCACCCAGCAGAGATCCAGCTGGGTCTTCAGCAGATCGGCAGGAATCTCCTCATAATACGCCTCCAGCGCACAGCGACCGTCACCGGGAACTTCCGCTAACTCAAAGTCGTGGTTGTGATAGCCCAGCTGCAGGCCAAAACTCTTGCACCGCTCGCCCAGCACGCGGAATTTCTCGATATTATCCGCCAAAAAAGCGGGGTCGGTGGGCTTGTGGAACCACGGCACGGCGATGTACTTCATCCCCGTAGCGGCGTAATCTGCCATTAGGTTATCGTCCCACATCAGGTCGGCACCCACGTGGGCGCTGACGAGAGTAAGACCGATCTCGTCCAAAATCTCCTTAATCTGCACCGCGGTCATGCCGTAGGTGCCGGCTAACTCCACGCCGCTGTACCCCATCTCCTTGATGGCCTTCATGGTACCCACAAAGTCCGCCTCGGCGGCATCGCGGATAGAATAGACCTGAATCGCAATCGGAAACTGTTTCATAGGTATACCCCTTTCTTTAAAATGGACTTATCACTCAAAGTTGACCACCTGTCCGGTGCGTGCCGACGCAAATACCGCCTCAATCAGGCGCATCACCCGCATCATCTGGTCGGCGGTAACGTAAGGCTCGGCTTTTCCCTCCAAGCAGGCGGTGATGTTGCGGTAATACTCGCTGAAATCCGGCCAAATATCCGGAATCTCCAGCGTCTGGATGGTATCTTCTCGACGAGGTGCCATCGTCTTGGTCAAGCCGGCGGAGGTAACCACCGGCACCACGTCCTTATCGTCCTCGCCGTGGGCACAGACCACCTTTCCCTCCAACCCCCAATTATCCAACATCAGGGTGCCGTTACGTCCTAACACCAACCAACGGGGCAGGGTGATGAAGTGGCTGGTACCCACCTCCACCACGAAATGAATGCCGTTGTCCAACTGTAGGTTGACGATAAAGCCGTCGTCGGTGTCGGTGTTGGTGACGTTGGTCAGCGTGGCGTGCACCGTCTTAATCTTCGTATCGGGGAACAGCATCACCGCTTGGTCCAATAGGTGGATGCCCCAATCGTACACCATACCGCCACCTTGCTCGGGGTCTTGGCGCCAGTCGCCGGGGATACCGTGGGCGCCGTGAACACGGGATTCCAGGCGATACACCTCGCCCAACACGTTCTCGCTCAGAAAGTGCTTGACGAGATAATAATCCCTGTCCCAACGGCGATTTTGGTGAACGGTAAAGAGTTTGCCCGCCTTGTCCGCCGCCGCCTGCATCTCGGCCAACAGGGTGGCGTTCAGGGTCACCGGCTTCTCACACAGCACGTGCTTGCCCGCCTCCAACGCCTGAATGGCGATGGGATGGTGGCAATCGTTGGGGGTGGCGATGAGCACGATTTCGATGCTGTCATCCGCCAGTAATTCTTCCAAGCTGGTGTAAGCGTGGAGTCCTAAGCTTTCGGCGTATTCCCGCCGTTCCGGCTTGATGTCCCACACGCCGGTGACGACGATTTCCTGCCCTTTCAGAATGTTTTTAAAGTGGTGGGACCCCATCCCACCAAAGCCGATAATGGCCATGTTGTGTCGCATAATATTCACCTCACGCCCAGTACATTTGTCCTCTGTCTTCAAAAATCAAGGTGTCTTGCAAAAATGCAATCGCCTTGGACAAGCCCTCGTTACCGCTCATCAAGCTATCCTCATGCTCGATGCTGATGGCGTAGTCATACCCTGCCAACCGCAGTTCGGAGGCGATGGCTTTCCACATCTCGTCGCCGTGGCCGTAGCCCACCGTGCGGAAAATCCAAGAGCGGTCCATCTCGTTGGCATAGTGTCCCGTATCCAACACGCCGTTCTTGGCGACGTTGATGGGATCCACCCAGGTATCCTTGGCGTGGAAGTGGAAAATCGCTCCCGCCTTACCCAGTTCGCGGATGACGGTGACAATATCCATCCCCTGCCAGAACAAGTGGCTGGGATCGAGGTTGGCGCCGATTTCGTCACCGCAAGCTTCCCGCAAACGTAGCAGGGTGGCGGTGTTGTAGACACAAAAACCGGGATGCAGTTCCAGCGCAATCTTCACGCCGTGTGCGCGGGCAAAGGCTGCCTTTTCTTTCCAATACGGGATCAGCACCTCGTTCCACTGGTATTCCAGCGTGCGGCTGAAATCCTCCGGCCAAGGGCAGGTGACCCAGTTAGGGGTCTTATCCTGCGGACCGCCGCCGGGACAACCGGAGAAAGTATTGACCACGGGGATGCCCAGCTTCTCCGCCAACAGGATGGCGTTGACGAAATCTCGTTCGTACGCCGCCGCTACGGCAGGGTCGGGGTGCACCATATTGCCGTGGGCAGAAAGGGCGCTGATACACAAGCCGTGGCGAGCCACCGTGTCTAAAAACTCGCGGCATTTGCCGTCGTCCGCCAGCAGTTCCTCGGCGTTGCAGTGGGCGTTGCCGGGGCATCCGCCACAACCGATTTCTACCATCTGCACACCCTTTGCCGCCAGCCAGCGGCAAGCATCGTCCAACGACATCCCTGTCAGAGGCACCGTGAAAACGCCCAGTTTCATACGCTGTTTCTCTCCTTTTTTGTACACTTTTGCTATAAGTCATTATAGAACATCTTTGCTTCCTTGTAAAGGGGGATTCCTCCCCTTTTTCATATATTTCTGCTATTTTTTGTTGTTAATTGTTGTTCTGATTTAACTTTTTCGTACTATTTTTACGCCGTCACACCCCCCGTTTTGCCGCGATTTTCGGCTTTTTCCCTCCCCTTGCCCTTTGTGAAATATGACAAATTTGGACCGTGTCTTTCTGTCGTTTTTCACAACCTATTTTCTCCATTTCGACAGAAAAGCCGCCTTGTCCTTGACAATATAGGAATCTTATATTATAATAGCAAAACAGTTATGCTGGATTACTATGAATTGGTATGTCCTTTTGACCGAATTGTGCGAGTTTTCACAGAAAAGAGGTTATGGATTTGACTCCGTTGCAATTTCGTATGTTAGAGTTGGTGCTGGAGATCGACGAGATCTGCAAAAAGCACAACATTACGTATTATCTCACCGGTGGTTCGGTGCTGGGCGCCGTCCGTCACAAGGGTTTCATCCCCTGGGACGACGACGTGGATATCATGATGACCCGCGACGCCTTCCACCAATTCTGCAAGGTGTGCGAGACCGAGATGCGGGATGACCGCGAGATCATCACCATGATCAACACCCCCTGCCATACCAAAATCACCATCAAGTATATGAACAAAAACACCTCCCAGTTCTTCCGCTCTCAGGTGCTGGACTATACCGGCTGCGGCATCTCGCTGGACATTATGATCCTCGACCCCCTGCCCGCCGACCCCGAAGCGAAAGAAAAGCACATTGCTGACTGGGTAGTATACAACGAATTGCTCACGCCTTTCTTCATGGTAAACGAGCGCCTGTGGAAATACGTGGACCTCTACCGCCACTACGAGGCCGAGATTCAGCGCGTGGGCAAGGAAAAGGTGATGGCAGACCTCTACCACCGCCTGTTTGAGGCCGAGCCCGCCGAAAGTAACCAGTACCTCTATCGTTGGGGTCAGGCTTTGCTCATTTACGACCGCGACCTGATGGGCACTCCCCGCTATATGGATTTCTGCGGCTACTCCCTCCCCTGCCCCGAAAAGACGGTGGATTTCCTGCGTGCCACCTACGGTGACAACTGGATTTACCTCCCCGACGAGCAAAACCGCGAAACCCACACCTCCAACATGGATCCCAACATCGCCTACTGCAACTGGTTGCGGGACATTCGCCCCGCCATCAACAGCGAAAAGGCGCTGGCGGATTTCGTCACCCGCAAAGAGTGGAACGTGCAAAAGGCGATTCCCGCCCACACCTTGCAGGTTTCCAACTACGCCCAGACCGCTCTGCTGACCGAAATGGAGTTTGAGGCAGATTCCAACCTGAGTTACGAGGCCCTGTCCGCACTGAGCGCCGCCGACCTGCTGGCGCGGGTGGACGGCTATCTCCGCACCCAAATCAGCGGCCCCTATCTCAAAAACGACATCTACGTGCATCTGCCGGACAACACCGTCGCCCTCATCCTGCGTGCTTTGCTCAAGCAGGGCGAATTTGCCCGCGCCGGCAAACTGCTGGCCGCCCGAGCCAAACAGGGCGAACTAACCGATGAACTGAAAGCGGCTGAGACCTGCTTCACCACCATCCGCGGACTGGTGCGCTACTTTGAAGACCGTTACGTGGACGTGAACGACGTGGCGCCGCTGAGCGAAATGGCTCCCACGTTAGAGGCGGCGTTAACCGCCTATCCCGACCATCTGAACCTGTTGCGGTGCCGCCTGCAGTATATCCTGCTGTGTGACGCCGCCGACACCGACGCCGCCATTGCCAGACAGGCCGTGACCGCCTTCCCCGCCGACACCGAGTTGGCCTATTGGGCGGGTGCGGTGCTGGAGCGTCAGGGCTGTGCCGACGAGGCCGCCGCCCTGTACCGCGTAGCCTCTGCCACCAGCAACGGCGTGATTTTGATGTATTTAAACGACAAAGACTTACAAGGAGGGGTTGACCATGACTGACGTCCAGCAAAAATTGCTGACCCTGCTGATCGAGCTGGATACCATCTGTCAGCGTGAGGGAATCCAATACTATCTGTGCAACGAGACGGCGCTGGCCGCCTATACCAAAGAGGGTTTCTATCCCTCCTGCTACGAAGCAAACGTGGCTATGACCACCACCGACGCCCTGCGCTTCATCAAGGCAGTAAAAAAGGAGAATCCCGCCAACCGTGTGGTAGACTCCATGTACAGCAACAAGAATTATCCCGATTTCACCGTGCGTTACGGCGACACCGACACGCTGATGATGCAGTTGCCCTTCAACAACGCATCCGCCCTCCCCAATATCGCCGTCACCATCCACATGATCCGCTATAAGAATAAGAAGGCGGTCAAACTGTATCGCCGTACCCGCACTGTGTGGAAAGCGTGCGTCAAACCCATCTCCACTGTGGGCGGTTTCACCCGCCGTGCCGTGGTGATTGCCTGCCATATGGGCAAGAACGTGCTGGGTGGTCGTCTGTTCAGCCGCACCTTGTTCAAATGGTGGATCAAACTCCACAGCCGCAAGAACGACCAGAACGTTTCCATCTGCGCCGGCAACTACAAGTTCCCCAACGACCTGCTGAGCGGCACCACCACCGTCACCTTCGAGGGACATACCTTCCCCACCTTTGCCAATCTGGAGCGCTATCTGCTCAAGGAATTCGGCAAGACCTGGGCCACCTGCAAGCCGGCCTTCTTAGCCCCCTCCTCCTCTCTGCTGGTATCGGCTAAGGTGTCCTATCACGAGTATCTGCGCCGCGCCAAGAATCACATCAACTACAAGGCGTTGCAGAAGAACAAGATGAAGCTGGATCTGGTGCAGGGCAAGGTATCTTACTACAACCACAAGATCAACGGCTACTACGCCATCGTCGAGCGCACCCAGCGCCGTTTCGCCATGTACGAGAAGTATATGCCGATGAAAGAGCATCTGGTGAAGCTGCATAAGGAAGAGCGTTGGGACGAGCTCAACGAACTGCTCAAGCCCTACCGTTCCGCTCTGTGGGCCTGTTATAAGAAGAAGCTGGGCCTGTGCTTTGACAAGGACATCTTCGAGATGACCATGGATATCCTGCTGCGTGAAGGCAGCAAGACCTACGTCCGCAAACTGCGCGCTATGGTGCCGGAAGAACACTGGAAGCCCATAGTCATTACTGATTACAAAGGGGAGCCCGTAGAAAATGTTAGATGAGCAAATCGGTCTTTTGACCTTGCTGAAAGAATTTGACAGCATTTGCAAAAAGAATAACATCACCTACTTCCTTGAGGGCGGTTCTCTGCTGGGAGCCGTGCGCCATAAAGGTTTTTTGCCGTGGGATGACGACATTGACCTGTGCATCACCCGCGCCGAATTCAAAAAGCTGTTGGCGGTCATCGACAAGGACCTGCCGGCGGGACGCGAACTGTACTGCTACGAGCGGTATCCGGAATACCTGCGCGAGACGGTGAAGTATACCAATCTGACCTCCACCGTGTTGTTCCGCAACCACATTCTCGACGGCCTGGCCGCCGGCCAGCACATCGACCTGTTTATTCTGGATCCCGCCCCCAATGACCCGCAAGAGTTGGAAGAGTATAAGACGCTGGCCACCATCTATTCTGAGTTGATGACCCCCGTCTACGTGATGTGCGAGGACATTCTCGACCACCAAGAGGAGTATAACCGCTACCGCCGCATGATGAAGGAACAGGGCCGTGAAGCTGTGCTCAATCAGTTACGGGACAAGCTGTACTCCTACGAGGATAACGAGGACTGTACCACCTACTATCTGCGGTGGGGCAACAAGCACCGTTTCTTCGACAAGTCTATCTTCGGCACTCCCGTGGAGGTGGAGTTTGAGGGCGGTCTGTATCCGGCTCCGCAGCTGTACCATCGTTTCCTGCGGGCGGAATTTGGCGACACCTGGATGATGGTGCCTGCCGCCTCCCAACAGGAGGATCACGATACCTTCGACTGCTATCACACCCCCAATCGGGATTTCATCGCCGACTACACCCCCTACATAGATTTCGACGAGATGCGTCAGACCTACATCGCCCGCAAAAAGCAAAACCTCGTTAAGCTGTCCCTCAAACGTGAGCTGGAGAAAGAACGGGCGATGATGATGCACATCCTATACGAGGTGGCACTGGAGCCCCTCACCGCCGCCCTCTCCGCTGAGGCGCAAGCCCTGCTGGTGGAGGATCGCTATTACGAACTGGCAGAGGTATTACGTCCCTATTGTGACGCCCAGTTGAGTGCAGAATTGCGCCAACACAAACTGACCCTACCGGTGAGCAACGACGTGCTGTACGCCGCCGCCGTATCCCTGATTATGACCGGTCGGTATTGGGAGGCGGAGCGTCTCATCGCCTGCAACAAGGATACCGACGCCTACAGCGACCACGTGGGACGGTTGGCAGAGCTGATTACCGACATTCGTGGCTGCGTCCTCGCCTGCGAGGAACAGCGCTATGCCGATGCCGCCACCCTGGCCGACCGTTGGAGCGAGCGTTATCCCCTGCAGCTCAACTTGGCTACGTTCCGCATCCAGCAAGGCCTGCGGGAGGGCAAGGATGCCGCCACCCTGCTGGCAGACACCGAGGCGTTGTTGGCCCGCTATCCCGAAAACGATACCCTGCTGTATCTGATGGGTCAGCTGCACACCGCCCTGGGCAACACCAAAGAGGGTATGGACTGGTATACCCACTGTGCCGTCGTCACCCGCAACGGATTGATTATGATGGAACTGCCTGCCGCCGCCATGCAGGCCGCACAGGATAGAAAGTGAGGTTTTTCTTATGGAAAATCAGAATACCAAAATCGTGGTCAACAACCTGATGGTCGTGTTGGGCAAAAAGACCATTCTGGAGAACATTAACTTTAACGTCAAAGACGGCGAATTTCTCTCCATCCTCGGCCCCTCCGGCTGCGGCAAGACCACCATTCTGCGGGTGCTCATCGGCCTGCTGGCTCCCACCGCCGGCTCGGTGGTGAAGGATGGTGTGGACATCACCACCTTTGCCCCCTCCAAGCGCGGTATGGGCATTGTGTTCCAGAACTACGCGCTGTTCGAGAATATGACGGTGCTCAAAAACGTGGAATATGCCCTGCGCCTGAACAAGGAGCTGAAGCCCCGCGCCCGTGAGATTGCCATGGAGATGCTGAAGGTGGTGGGTCTGGAAGCCCACGCCAAAAAACGTCCCAGCCGCTTGTCCGGCGGTCAGCAGCAGCGCGTGGCCATCGCCCGCACCCTGGCGCTTCACCCCGACGTCATCCTGTTTGACGAGCCCATGTCCGCTCTGGACGTGGACACCCGTATGATCCTGCGTGACGAGCTGAAAGAACTGCAAAAGAAGTTTGGCACCACCATGATCTACATCACCCACGATCAGGAAGAGGCATTTGCTATGTCCGACCGCATCATGGTCATGGACAATGGCGTCATCCATCAGATCGACACCCCCGAAAACATCATCGCCAATCCCGCTGACGACTATGTCCGCCGCTTTGTGGTACATAATCTGCAGTTGAAGATCGATTCCTTGAGCCGCTTTTCCACCGCGAGTGTGAAAGGGGATGAATCGGCTCAATGATCCGCGATAAATCCAATTACCTGAAGATACTGCTGGCAGCGTTCTTCGCCCTGTTTGTCATTCTGCCTCTGATACAGGTGCTGGCAAACATCGACGGCGACAGCTGGAACTCCCTGTTGCAGCAGCCCAACTTCGGTACCCTCATCCGCAATTCGCTGACAGCCGCCTCCCTGTCCACCTTGGTTTCGGTGGCACTGGCGTTGATGCTGTCCTTCTGCTTAGCCCGCAGCAATATGCGGCTAAAGAATATGTTTAAGGTCGTGCTGACCCTGCCCATGCTGATCCCCTCCATCTCCCACGGTTGGGGCCTCAAGATGTTGTTGGGTGACAACGGCATTTTGACCCGTTGGCTGGGTTTTGAGACCGGCGTGTACGGTCTGACCGGTATCGTCATCGGCTCGGTGATGTACTCCTTCCCCATCGCCTTCCTGATGCTGTCCGACGTACTGAGCTACGAGGACGCTTCCCCCTATGAGGCGGCGGACGTGCTGGGCATCAACAAAGCCCGCCAATTCTCCGGCATCACCCTGCCCTATCTGAGCAAATCCCTCATCTCGGTGGTGTTCTCCGTCTTCACCATGGTGATTACCGACTACGGTGTCCCCACCGCCATCGGCGGCACCTATACCACCCTGCCGGTCAAGCTGCTGTCGGAGTTTAACTTTGACCCCGCCGGCGGCAAATTAAGCATCTACGGCGCTATCCTGCTGTTGCCTGCGGTAGCCGCCTTTATCATCGACCTGCTGAAGAAGGAGCACAACCGCTCCGGCTTTGTCAACAAGGCCATCAAACCCCGCAAGAACGCTGTGCGCGACGGCATCTGCTATCTGCTGTGTATCGCCATGTGCGTCGTAGTGATGTTCCCCATCGCCGCCTTTGTGCTGCAGTCCATCGTGAGACAGTACCCCAACGACATGTCCTTGACGGCGGATCACATCCTCGCCGTATTCGAGAAAAGGGGCGGCGACTATTTGATCAACTCTCTGTTGGTGTCTGCGCTGGTGTCGGTGATCGGTACTGCGGTGGCCTATCTGTGCGCCTACTGCACCGCCCGTACCCACGGCGTGCTGTCCCGCTCGCTGCACCTGATGTCCATCACCTCCATGGCCATTCCCGGTCTGGTATTGGGTCTTTCTTACACCCTGTTCTTCTCCGGCAGCACCCTGCTGTATAATACGTTGGGCATTCTTATCTTTGTCAATGCCATGCACTTCTTCGCCTCTCCGTATTTGATGATCTACAACTCGTTTAACATCATCAATAAGAATTTGGAGGACGTGGGTGCTACCCTGAATATCAGCCGTCCCCGCATTCTGCTGAACGTGCTGATTCCTCAAACCAAAGATACCCTCATCGAGATGATGTCCTACTTCTTTGTCAACTCCATGATGACCATCTCCGCCGTATCCTTCCTGTGCAACTACAATACCCGCCAGCTGGCGCTGATGATCACCGACTTCCAGGGCAGCGGCTTGATGGAGCGTGCCGCCTTTGTGTCCTTGATGATCCTGTTTGTTAACATGGCGATCAAGACCACTGTGTACATTCTGAAAAAGGCGCTCAAGAAGAAGAAGGGTACCGCCAAAGCCATCGCCAAATAAGACTCTTTATTGTAAAACGAGGTAATACGATATGAACACGCTGTCCAGAGAACAATTCAAAGCCCTGGCCTTTTTGGCACAGGCTACATCCGAGAACACCGTCGCCACCGTGGCGGATAGCATCGGCATGTCCATCGCCGACACCGACGCCCTGCTGGCCGAACTGCGCGAACTGGGCTATATTGCCGACCTGTTTGCCGTCACCGAGGCCGGCCACGAGGCACTGGAGCCCTATCGTGCCCGCCGCGTCATCTTCCTGGCCGCGGGCTTAGGCTCTCGTCTGCGTCCCGCCACCCTCAACGTGCCCAAGCCCTTGGTGCGGGTCCACGGCAAGCCCATCATCTGCTCCGCCATCGAGGCGGCGTTAGCTAAGGGCATCGAGGAGATCTACATCGTGCGCGGCTATCTGGGCGGTGCTTTTGACCAGCTCAAGCAGATGTATCCCCAGATTCACCTCATCGACAACACGGTGTATACCCAGACCAACAACGTCTCCTCCGCTATGCAGGTGCGCCATCTGTTCCAGCACGCCTACGTGATGGAGGCCGACCTGCTGATCAACAACCCCGACGTGTTCCGCAAGTATAACTACACCTCCAACTGCGTGGGTGTGCCGGTGAAGAAGACCACCGACTGGTGCGTCATCAGCGAAAACGGTGTAGCCAAGCGTTTGGTGCAGGGCGGCGAAAACTGCCACCACCTCTATTCCATTTACTATTGGAACGAAGAGGACGGCGCCAAACTGCCCGCCGACCTGGAGGATATGTTCTCTACCCCCGAGGGCAAGCAGAATTTCTGGGACATCGCCCCCATGAACATCTACAACAGCCACTACCACATCGAGATCTGTGAGTGTACCTTTGAGGACATCACCGAGATCGACACCTATCACGAGCTGTCCCTCATCGACCCCGACTACGCCATCACCCCTCAAGGCATGGTGCATTAATCCCCGATTTTTACGAAAGGCAGGTGACCGTTTGTGGGATTTATTGAAGATTTGCAATCCGTTACGTTGGATTTGGCCACGGTGGTCATCGGCTTGTGCGAAAAGCATGGCATCCGCTATTATCTGGCGGAGGGCACTATGCTGGGCGCGGTACGTCACGGTGGCTTCATCCCGTGGGATGAGGATATCGACTTAGCCATCCCCCGCGCCGACTATAATCGTCTGCTCCCCATTCTGCGGGCGGAGTTGCCGGAAGGCTATCGGCTGGTGCATTACCCCGACGCCGACCATCACCCCCGCTATTTTGCCCAGGTGGAGCGCTTGGACACCCCCGTGTGCGAGGATAATTTCGTCAAGCCTTTTGTGCGCCACATGTGGATCGACCTATTCCCCATCGACGGCATGCCGAAGGGCAAACTCGCCCGCAAGTGCCACCTCTATCGCTTGCTGTATTTGCGGGTGCTGGCTCAGCTGGCGGACGCCGACGAGTGTATCAACAACAAGGGCAAACATCGGAAGATTCGTAAGACCGCCATCGCCTTGGGCAACCTGTGGGCTAAGCTGTTCCGCATCAACCCCCGCAAACGACTGGCGAAAATGGAAAAGGCTGTCCAAAAGTACGACGCCGCAAAAACCGGCTGGACCATTTCCCTCGGCAGTTTGTATAAGGGACGCACCATCTTTCCCACCGCCTACTACGGCCGTGGAAAAGAGGTAGATTTTGCCGGCCACCGCTGGCTATTGCCGGAAAAATGCGAGGAGATGCTCTCCGCCCTCTACGGCGACTATATGACCCCACCCCCTCCCGAAAAGCGGATTGGACACAACCTTAAGCCGGTGTCCTCCGCCGAAGTGGTGGGCTAACGTTAATGTTTCAGTCAGACAATACAGAAAGGATGGCGCTTATGCAAAAGACAATCCAAAAAGCGAAGGGTCCCGTGACCACCGCCGCCACCATCGATTTTATTGCGGCAGCTTGGGCTCAGGCCGCACAGGAAATCGGCGTGAGCTGGTATCTCTATGACACCTCCTTGCTCTGCGCCGCCACCATCGGACACACCCCCGAAAATTACAAAGATTTCACCATCGCCATTCACGCCGTTGACCGCAGCCGCGTCATGAGCGAGGTGTTGCCCCGTTTTCAGGACCTGACCAATTGTCTGCTGTCCCACAACGGTTTAGCCGTCACCTGTACCCACCCCCACAATCTGGAGAACGTGGTCATCCGCTTCGGCCTGCTGCGTCCCTGCAGTCCCGAGGAGGCCAAGACCGACGCACGCCTGCGTGCCACCCACGACCAGGGCAAGGACGCGGTGGACTATCCCATCCACTATCCCGAACCCGCCGCAGCGGTGAAACTCAACGGTGTGGAATATCCCACCTTCCACAACTATCGCGAGTATCTGGAAGATCGTTTTCTGGACTACGAAACCTGCTTTGAGGACCCCATGGGTTGCAATCTGACCCGCGAAGAAAAAGCAGATCTGAAAGACCATCAGCAAAACTGCATCGAGGCTCTGCAATTCTTAGAGGACCTGAGCCAACAATACGGTCTCAAATACCGCCTGCTGGCCGGCAGTGTGCTGGGTGCCGTGCGTCACGGCGGTTTTATCCCGTGGGACGACGACATCGACGTGGGCATCTGCATCGAAGACCTGCCGGAGTTTGAGGCCAAGATCAAAGAGCACCTGCCCAAAAAATTCCAGCTGTTCTGCCGTCAGGCAGACGTGTACTACCCCCGTATGTTTACCAAAATCTGCTGCAACAACCGCTGTTGCATCGACCTGTTCCCCCTCCTGCCTGTGCCGGAGAAGGAATCGGCCGCCAAGCGTTTTTGGTTCTTTGGTAAATTCTGGCGCAAATTGCATTACGTCAAGATTGGCCATTGCCATGAGGATGATTTCCGCATGAGAAGCATTTCCCGCTTCATCGGCTTCTTCCTCAGCGATCAGACGGTCATGCGCTGTGCGGATCGCCACGACCGCCGCTATATGCACAAGCATGCGCCTTGCTACGTGAATATGTACAGCATCTATTCCCGCCGCATAGAAACCGCCCGCACCGAATGGGTGAAAAAGCCGGTGCGCATGAACTTTGCCGGTATCGAGGTGCCGGTGATGGGCTGTACCGACGAGTATCTGACCCATATGTACGGTGACTACATGACGCTTCCCACCCCCTGGAATCGCACCCACCGTCACGCCGCCCGTTTCAACATCGCCGATATGGAGGATTGCGTGTAATGTTTCATAAATTTTCCAAGCACCTGTTCCTGTTTGAGGAATTGGTGAAACGTGATTTCAAACAAAAATATAAGGGCACCGTTATCGGTATGGCGTGGAGCGTCCTCTCCCCTCTGCTCAACCTGCTGGTGCTGCGCCTGGTGTTTACCCAGTTCTTTGGCCGCGGTATGGACCACTACACCACCTATCTGTTTGCCGGTACGGTGTTCTTCTCCTTCTTTAAAGAGGCCACCAAGGGCGGCATGAGCGCCCTGACCAGCAACGCCTCCATCTTTACCAAGATTAACGTCCCCAAATACCTGTTCCTACTCAGTAAGAACGTATCTGCCGTTATCAACTTTGGCTTGACGCTGGTGGTATTCTTCCTCTTTGCCGCACTGGACGGTGTGCCCTTCACCTGGAAGTTTATTATGCTGATCTACCCCATCCTCTACCTGATTATCTTCAATGTGGGTGTAGGTCTGATTCTGTCGGCGATGTACATCTTCTTCCGCGATACCAAGTATCTCTACGACGTGTTCACCCTGCTGCTGCACTACTGCTCCGCCATCTTCTATCGCGTGGAATCGTATCCCGAAAGCATCCAGCGCATTTTCCTGGTCAACCCCGTCTATTTGGCCATCAAATACGTGCGTGTCATCACGCTGGACGGCAACATCCCCTCCTTCCAGTATCACTTGCTGATGCTGGCCTGGGTGGTATTTATGGTGGGCATCGGCGCACTGATCTATAAGAAGTGCAACCACAAATTCTTGTATTACGTATAAAAGGAGGAAACGCGACGATGAAAATTATTGATGCAAAGGGCGTTTCCATCCGCTACATCACCGGTGACTTTAAGAACATCGGCCTCAAGGAGTACGTCCTGCGCCGCCTGCAGGGCAAGTATACCGTCAACGAGTTCTGGGCTGACCGCGACGTCACCTTCTCGCTGGAAAAGGGCGATATGATGGGCATCATCGGCACCAACGGTGCCGGCAAGTCCACCCTGCTGAAGGCCATCAGCGGCATCATGATCCCCACCGAGGGTAAAGTGCGTACCCGCGGCACCATCGCCGCCCTGCTGGAGCTGACCAGCGGCTTTGACGGCGACCTGACGGTACGGGAGAACACCTATCTGCGCGGTGCGCTGCTGGGCTACACCCGCAAGTTTATGGATGAGATGTACGAGCAGATCATCGAGTTTGCCGAGCTGCAGGAGTTCCAGGATCGTCCCTTTAAGCAGTTGTCCAGCGGTATGAAATCCCGTCTGGCGTTCTCCATCGCCTGTCTGGTAAACCCCGACATCATTATTCTCGATGAGGTATTGTCGGTGGGTGACGGTGCCTTCCGCAAGAAGAGCTACGAGAAGATGCAGGAGATTCTCAAGAGTGGTGTCACCGGCATTTTGGTGTCCCACTCGGTGGGTCAGGTGCGCCAGATGTGCAACAAGATTCTGTGGCTGGATCACGGCAAACAGGTTGCCTTTGGCTCGGACGTCACGCTGCTGTGCGACGCCTACGAGCACTTTATGGCTACCAAGATCCTGCCGGAAGGCGAGGAGCAGATTGTCGCCGCCGCCGAGGCGTGGCGTAACCGCGACACCGTTCCTCTGGTCATCCCCGAGAAAAAGTAAAACGAAGAAAGAGCCTGTGCAACCGTCGGGTGCACAGGCTCTTTTTCTATCCTTTTATAATAAACAATAGGCACGATCCACCGCCTGCAATTCACGCAGAGTATCGATTTCGGTGATGTCCTCCATACGGCACTCGGTGATCTCCACCTGATACTCCTTATGGAAATAGCTCAGCGGAACCTGATCCCAAAAGCGTTGCTTGCCGCCGGGACGCTGGTACACCTCTTCGATGTGACGCTGCAGCTTAGCACCGTCCTCGGCGTTCCAATAGTACACCGTGAACAGGTGATGGCAATTCTCGCCGCCCTGCTCCAAGCCGGTGACAATGCCGTTTTGGGAGGTGAGACACCAATCGTCGGTCAGTGGTACCGGCACACCCAAGCAATTGGAGGTGTAGTGGTACTTGCGGATCACAGCGGGATTGTTCACCACCAGATCCGCCTCCATCACGTAGGCGTTCTTTAGCAGAAAGCGAGCACACATGGCGGAGGAGATGTTGTTGGTCTCGTTATAGGCAGGATTTTCCAGAAAACGAATCTGGGGATATTTGGTCAACAGCGCGTCGAACTGCTCCGACAGGTGACCCCGCACCACGTAGATTTCCTCGATGCCCACCGCCAACGCCGCGTCAATAGCGGTGTCCAAAATCCGCTTTCCGTTTACACGAATCAGCGGCTTGGGGGTGTTGAGGGTAAGGGGCAACAGACGCGAACCCAATCCCGCCGCCAAAAAGACGATACGCCGTGCCCGATAGGGCTCCAGCACCTCGTAGCCCTTACCGGTGAGGGTCAGGTCGGGGGTGATCCACTCCAAATTGTGGAGCGACGCGAGAATCTTATTCACCGTACCCACCGACACGCCTACGCCCTGAGCGATGGCGCGCTGCGACCGCTTACCGCGGGTACGCTCTAAATAGGTGAGTACGTCAAACTCTTTTCTGGTCATAGGGCATCAATAAATCCACTTCTCCAGCAGACGCTTTTTCTCGTCGGCGGTGTTGCCCTTCATGTCGGCATAGGGGATGTTGGTGGGATAACCCTCCACCTTCATCTCCTGATCCTTAAAGATGGTCTCGGGCAGGAATTTATCCTTCTCCTCCTGCACTAACTCCTCGTAGAAGAAGTCGAAGACCTCCTTCACGGCCTCGTTGTCCTCTTTGCCCTTGATGATGCCATAGCCACAGGCGGTATAGGGAGCGCCCACTTCCTCGTCAAACACGATCTCAAAGGGCTGACCGTCCTCGATCTCCATAACCGCCTGAGAGGTCATACCCAGTGCCACGGCCACCTCGCCCAGCTTCAGGTCGTCGATGGGGCCACGGCCCTCAGCGGTGAACTGCTTAATGTTCTTGGACAGGTCGTCGAAATAATCAAAGGCCTCCTCCTCACCCCAAGCATTCACCATGCTCTTGAGGAAGATGTAGCCGGTGCCGGAAGACTTGGGATCGGGCATGGATACCAGACCCTTATACTCATCCTTCAGCAGATCCTTATAGGAGGTGGGCTTCGCCAAGCCCTTGTCCTTCAGCACCTTGGTGTTGACCACCATACAACCGCTGTAGCGATGGGCCACCAGATACTTGCCGTTGCCCATCTGCATATCCTCTACGTAGTGATCGTCGCTGTAATCGCTGATGTCCGCCAATAGGTCGGTCATATCGTCCAGATAGCCAACTTCCAGACCCCACACGATGTCGCAGGAGGTGTTGGTGCCCTCGCTCTTGAGCTTGGCAGCGTTCTTGCCGGTGCTCAGGTGCTCAAACACGATGTCATAGTCGGGGAACTGCTCGTTCAGGCGCTCTTGGAAATACTCCTCAATATACACCTCATCGCTGGAATAGATGATGATGGTTTCGCCCTTTTTGCCGCAACCGGCCAGCGCGGTCATACCGCCCAAGCACAGAGCCAGCACTAACAGCAGGGAAAGCAACTTTTTCATTTTCATAATCCAAAACCTCCGTTTTGTTTATTTTTTGAGATTATAACACACAAAATGAACGCTGTCAACAACTTTTATGTCGAATTTTGTTTATTTGCGCACAAACACGTTCGTTAAACTGAGCAAATTGAACGCATCCATCCGCGACCAAGAACTTTTTCACATTTTACAAAAAAGGATAGATAATCCGAGCCGAGTGTGTTACAATATTAATGTAAATAATAGGAGGTATGGATATGCGTATTGCTTTTTTTGATGCCAAGCCCTATGACAAGCCCTCTTTTGACCGCTTCGGTCAGGAGAACGGCATCAAATTTAAATATTTCGAAGCCAAACTCAACGAGGACACGGTGGAGCTGGCGCGTGGCTTTGACGGGGTGTGTGCCTTTGTCAACGATACGGTGAACGCCGCGGTCATCGACCGCTTAGTGGAATTAGGCATCACCACGGTGGCCATGCGTTGCGCCGGCTACAACAACGTGGATATGCGCTATGCCTATGGCAAGGTGCATGTGGTGCGTGTACCCGCCTATTCCCCCTATGCGGTGGCGGAGCACGCCATGGCCATGCTGCTCACCTCCATCCGCCGCATTCACAAGGCCTATATTCGTTCCCGCGATTTTAACTTCAGCCTTTCCAACCTCACCGGCTTTGACCTCCACGGCAAGACGGTGGGTGTCATCGGCACCGGCCGCATCGGACGGGTGTTTATCGACATCTGCCGGGGCTTTGGGATGAAGGTGCTGTGCTACGATAAGTTCCCCTTCCCCGGTTTGGACAATGGGGACACCATCCGCTACGTGGATCTGCCGGAGCTGTTTGGAAGCAGCGATATCATCTCTCTCCACTGCCCCCTGACTGAGGACACCTATCACCTCATTGATGCCAACAGCTTGAAGCAGTGCAAGCGCGGCGTGGTTATTATCAACACCTCCCGTGGTGCGCTGGTGGACGCCGAGGCGCTGCTGGAGGGCATCAAGTCCCGCCACGTGGGCGCCGCCTGCCTGGACGTGTACGAGGAGGAGGGAGATCTCTTCTTTGAGGACAAGTCGGGACACATTTTGGACGACGACACGCTGGCGCGCCTGATCTCTATGCCCAACGTCATCGTCACCTCCCACCAGGCGTTCCTCACCGAGGAGGCGCTGGAGAACATCGCCGAAACCACGGTGCAAAACATTCTCGCCCTGCGGGATAAGGGGCAGTGCGAAAACGAGGTGTGTCACCGCGGCGACGAGCCGCAAGATTGCAAAAACGGAAAGTGCTTTTAACAACAAGGAGTTTACACTATGCTGATTACCAACGATATCAAATATATTGGCGTGAATGACCACCGCATCGACCTGTTTGAGGGTCAGTACGACGTGCCCAATGGTATGTCCTATAATTCCTACGTCATTCTGGACGAGAAGATTGCCGTGATGGACACGGTGGACGCCGCCTTTACCCATCAGTGGATGGACAATCTGCAGGAGCATGTGGCGGGTCGTACCCCCGACTATCTGATCGTTCAGCACATGGAGCCGGATCACTCCGCCAACATCCACCGCTTTGCCACCGCCTATCCCACCGCCACCATAGTGGCCACCGCCAAGGCGTTTAAGATGATGGAGCAGTTCTTCGGCACCGACTATGCCGACCGCCGCCTCATTGTCGGCGAGGGGGACACTCTCTCGCTGGGCACCCACACCCTCACCTTTATCCCCGCCCCCATGGTGCATTGGCCGGAGGTGATGGTGACCTATGACAGCGCCGATAAGGTGCTATTCTCCGCCGATGCCTTTGGCAAGTTTGGTGCGCTAGACGTGGAGGAGGATTGGGCCTGTGAAGCACGTCGCTACTATATCGGCATCGTGGGCAAATACGGCGTACAGGTGCAGGCGCTGCTGAAAAAAGCCGTCACCCTGGACATCGCCGCCATCTGCCCCCTCCACGGCCCTGTGCTGAAGGAGAACTTGAGCTACTATATCGACCTGTACAACACCTGGTCCTCCTATCAGCCGGAGGAGGAAGGCATCGTCATCGCCTACACCTCGGTCTACGGCAACACCAAGCGGGCGGTGCTGCAGCTGGCGGAAAGCCTGCGCCAGCAGGGTTGCCCCAAGGTAGTGGTGAACGACCTCGCCCGTTGCGATATGCACGAGGCGGTGGAGGATGCCTTCCGCTACAGCAAGCTGGTGCTGGCCACCACCACCTATAATGGCGACGTGTTCCCCTTTATGCGGGAATTTATCCACCACCTCACCGAGCGCGGCTTCCAAAACCGCACGGTGGCCTTTGTGGAAAACGGCAGTTGGGCACCTCAAGCCGCCAAGATCATGGCGCGGATGCTGGAGGGGTGCAAAAACCTGACCTTTGCCGATACGGTGGTGAAAATCTACTCCGCCCTATCTGCCGACAACCGTCAGCAGATGGCCGACCTCACCGCCGAGCTGTGCCGTGACTATACCACCTCGGAGCACAACGACATCACCGCCCTGTTTAAGATCGGCTACGGTCTGTACGTGGTCACCTGCCACGACGGGGTAAAGGATAACGGTCTCATCGTCAACACCGTCACCCAGGTCACCAACACCCCCAATCGGGTAGCGGTCACCATCAATAAGGAGGCCTATTCCCACCACGTGATTCGCCAAAGCGGCAAGATGAACGTCAACTGCCTCTCTATCGAAGCTCCCTTTAAGGTGTTTGAGACCTTCGGCTTTGTCAGCGGACGCAACGTGGACAAGTTTGCCGATTGCACCCCTCAACGCTCGGCGAACGGTCTGGTGGTGCTGCCCCGCTATATCAACGCCGTCCTCTCCCTGTCGGTTGAGGACTACGTGGATTTGGACACCCACGGTATGTTCATCTGCGCGGTGACCGAGGCACAGGTGGTCAGTGACAAGGAGACCATGACCTATACCTATTATTTGGACAACGTCAAACCCAAGCCGGAAACCGCCGGCAAAAAAGGGTATGTTTGCAAGATTTGCGGGTATATTTACGAGGGTGACGCCCTACCTGCCGATTTTATCTGTCCCCTGTGCAAACACGGGGCGGCGGATTTTGAACCCATTACCGAATAAGTGAATATGGAGGTGAATAGAATGAAAAAGTACGTGTGTGAAGCCTGCGGCTGGATCTATGACGAGGAGGCAGGCGCTCCCGATCTGGGCATCGCTCCCGGCACCAAGTTTGAGGATCTGCCGGAGGACTTTGCTTGCCCCCTGTGCGGCGTTGGCAAGGATCTGTTCAGCGAGGACTAATGAACCGTAACGTCCACGCCGATACGGCGTGGGCGTACAGTTAGGAGCTTACTTATGACTATGGTATTACTTACCGCGTTGGGAGTGGGCGGCGCAACCATCGTCGGCGCTCTCATCGGTTTTATATTCCGCAAACTCTCCCACAAATTTTCCGATATCGTGCTGTCCTTTGCCGCCGGCGTGATGATGGCGGCGGCGGTGCTGGGTCTGGTGATCCCCGCCGTGGAATACGGCACCGCCGACTACGGATTGGGCTGGGGACTGCTCATCGCCTGTGCCGGCATCTTTGCCGGCGCGGTGTGCCTCAACTTGGTGGATAAGTTGGTGCCCCACCTGCACAACATGATGGGTGCGGACATCGAACAGCACCAGAACGGACAGCTCAACAAGGTCATTCTGTTTGTCACCGCCATCGCCATACATAATCTGCCGGAGGGCATTGCCGCCGGCGTGAGCTTTGGCACCGGCGACATGAATCAGGCCATGCTGATTGCCGGCGGTATCGCCCTGCAGAACATCCCCGAGGGTATGGTGGTCATCGGCCCCATGCTGGCAGCGGGCGTACCGCCCCGCCGCACCTTTGTCATCGGTATGATCACCGGTCTGGTGGAGGTGGTGGGTACCCTCATCGGCTATTTCGCCGTTACCGTCGCATCGGCCATCCTACCCTTTGCGCTGGCCTTTGCCGGTGGCACCATGCTGTACGTCATCTCGGACGAAATGATCCCCGAAACCCACGCCCACGGCAATGAGCGCGGAGCTACCTATGCCCTGCTGGTCGGATTTTGCCTGATGTTAGTGATGGATGTGATCTTAGGATGAACGCGATAATCCATGGTGCCATTATTCTGCCCGATACGGTGGTGGAAGGTTGCGCCCTATTGTATGAAAATAACGTGATTTTAGGTGTGGTACATACGGATGACGTCCCCGCCGACGCCACCATCATTGACGCGGGCGGCGGCTACGTCATGCCGGGACTCATCGACCTGCATGTCCACGGCTACGGCGGTATCGATGTCTGCGACGGCAACCCCGACGCCCTGCGACAGATGGACGCGATGCTGCTGAAAAACGGTGTCACCGGCTGGTTGGCCACCACCATGACCGCCGATGAGGACACTCTGCGCTCGGCTTTCTCCGCTTGCCGCGAGGTGATGGCCGAAGGCGGTCACGCCTTATTGGGCGTTCACGCGGAAGGACCCTATATCAACCCCACGAAAGCGGGGGCACAAGATGCAGCCTGTGTGACCACACCCAACCCAGACTTTATCAAGAAATACGCCGACGTGATCCGTCTGCTGACCCTCGCTCCCGAGATGGACGCCAATTTTGCCGCCATCCGCCAGCTGAAAGCGGACACCAACATCGTGCTGGCCATGGGGCATACCGATGCCGACTACGCCACCGCCATGGCGGCAGTGGAGGCGGGTGTCACCCACGCCACCCATTTGTTTAACGCCATGTCCCCCCTCCATCACCGCGAACCGGGTGTGGTGGGAGCGGCACTCACCGCCGACGTGAGCTGTGAGCTGATCGCAGACAACCACCACGTCCACCCCGCCCTGTACGAGATGGTGTGGCGGCAAAAGACCTGGAACGTCTGCCTGGTCACCGACTGCCTTTCCGCCGCCGGCACACCCGACGGCAAGGGGATGCTGGGCGGTGCGCCCATCCGCGTGCAGGACGGCATGTGCGTTTTGCCTGACGGCACGCTGGCAGGCAGTATCCTCCATCTGTGGGAAGCGGTACGCCATCTCCACGCCCACACCACCATCCCCCTGTGGGAGTGTGTCAACTGCGCCACCCTCAACCCCGCCGACGTGCTGGGCTTGGAGGGCAAAGGCTCACTGGAGGCGGGCAACGACGCGGACGTTCTCATCACCGACCGCAATTTTCGCCCCCAAATCACCATCTTCGGTGGAAAGATTGTAAATTAACATGCTGATATCAGCGTACAATCGAGAACAGCCCCCTCTGACGAGGGGGCTGTCATTTTTTACACGGTGAAAAATGACTGGGGGAGAGATAACGAAACCTCTCGGTTCGCACTCTATCCTCTCTCCCTCCGTCTTTTTGCCTACGGCAAAAAGACACCTCCCTCGTCAGAGGGAGGTGTTCCAACGACTACTCCTATCTCAGGAGAATGGCACCAGCCATTCATACAATCTTTGAGGTGAACGTTTATTCCAGCAATTCCAACAGTTCCTCGGCGGTGAGGTCGGTGAGAGAGGGGGTGACCCCCTCCACCACAGATTGCGCCAACTGCCGCTTTTGCTCCTGCAGACCCACGATCTTCTCCTCGATGGTGTCGCGGGCAATCAGCCGCACTACCTGCACGGGATTCTTCTGCCCGATGCGGTGGGCGCGGTCGGTGGCCTGATCCTCCACCGCCCCATTCCACCAGGGATCGTAGTGAATGACCATATCCGCACCGGTCAGGTTAAGACCCACTCCACCGGCTTTCAGCGAGATGAGAAACACGGGAGTGTTGTCGGCGTTGAAGGTGTCTACCAATCTGGCTCTCTCCTCTTTCGGGGTAGAGCCTTGGAGAGTGAAATGAGCGACACCCTCTGCAGTCAACCGTTCTTTGAGTAGAGCGAGCATAGAGGTGAACTGGGAGAACAGCAGCACCTTATGCCCGGCGGCCGTCGCTTCACGCAACAGATCCATACAAGCATCCAGTTTAGTACTGCCGCCGGTGTAGCCCTCACAACACAGCCGCGGATCGCAACAGATCTGCCGCAGGCGAGTGAGCTGTGCTAGCACCGTCATCCGCTGCTTGCCACTCCACTTACCGCCGCCGGTGATGGTACGGCGCAGGTCGGACACGGCGGCGAGATACACCTGCCGCTGAGGACGCTCCATAGGTGCGGGGAGTAAACGCTCGGTCTTGGGCGGCAGTTCGGTGAGCACCTCCTGCTTCAAACGCCGCAGGATAAAGGGGGCCACCATCTGCCGCAGATGCTCCGCCACGCGGGTCTCCTGCCGCTGGATGGGGGCTTCAAACCGATTCATAAAGGTGCGGCGAGAGAACAAAAATCCCGGCATCAGGAAATCAAAGATGCTCCAGAGTTCCGCCAAGCGATTCTCCACCGGCGTACCCGTCAGGGCAAACCGCCGCACCGAGCGGACGGATTTCACCGCCCGTGCGCTCTGGGTGTTGCTATTTTTAATATACTGTGCCTCGTCCAGCACGTGATAGTAAAAGTCCAGGTCGGCATAGTGGGTCACGTCCCGCTTGAGGATGTCGTAGGAGGTAACCACCACGTCGTAGTCTGCCACCTGCGCCAAGCGGCTGTGCCGCTCGGCGGCATCGCCGATGACGCACAGCACCCGTAGATGGGGAGCAAACTTAGCCAGTTCTCGCTCCCAGCCCAGCACCACCGAGGTAGGACACACCACCAGCGAGGGCAGGGTGACACCCCGCTCCTTGGCGGCGGCAAAGAGGGCAATCATCTGCACCGTCTTACCCAAACCCATATCGTCGGCGAGAATGCCGCCAAAGCCCAGCTCCTCCATGGAGCGGAGCCAGCGGAAGCCCGTGCGCTGATAGCCGCGTAGCACGCCCTGCAAGCAGACGGGTAAATCGTATTTCGCCTCAGTAGCGCGACGATGGCGCTCAGTAAATTGCATAAACAGGCGGTCGCGGGTGATCTGCATGGTCTGTCCCTCCAACACGCGGTCAAGGTACAGCGCGCGATAGGTAGGCAAGGACACCTCGCCACCCGTCAGATCGCGGGCAGACAGACCCAAGCTCTCGGTGAGCTGGGCAAGGCGGGTCAGGCCGCCATCCTGCAAGGGGAGCAGTCGGCCATCCCGCAGGCGGTGATAGGCCGCCCCCTCCCGATAGCCGGTGAGGATACCGGCCAGCTCGTGAGGATCCAAATCCTCCAAATCCACCGTCATGCGCAGCAGATCGTCCACCAGACTGACCCCCACCGACAGGGTGGGCATGGGCGCCAACCCTCTGCCGCCAAAAGCGGCGGACTCAGTCACCTGTGCCAGCGTGCGCAGACGGGGCAACGCCACCGTGAGGAATTGATACAGCTTGTCCTCCTCCCACAGGGCGGTGAGAGCACCGTCGGGAGTACGGTCAGCAAAATAATCGTCCAAGATCAGCCGCACCGGCCACTCGGCGATGGGATCCTGCCAAGGTTGCGGGTCGCCGTCATAGGCGGCAACACGCCCACCGTAGGTAAACTCCACCGAAGCGGTCACCCGCTCGCCGTCGCGGTGCAGATAGATAGCCGTAGACAGGCGGGGCGGTGTGTGGCTGTCCAGCAGACCACTCTCCCCCTGCAGGGACACATAGGGACGGATCGCCGCCAGCACACCACCGCAAAAAGCAGGCAGCTCGGCGGCGGCAATATGCAATCCCTCCGGGTGGGCGGCGGTGAGGGTGACCCACCCCGCCATCCGTCGGGTATAATCCGTGTTGGTGCGATGGAGGCGACCGCGATACAGCAGATACAGCTTGCGGGCACCCATCAGCGGCATGGCCTCGTCACCATACAGCCGCACGCCATCCCCCTCTTTTTCCACCGTGAGGGTGAGGGTGGGCAAGCCCTCGGCTAGGGTGACGCGGCGTTCCCCCGCAGGAGTGAACACCGTCAAACCCGCCCCTTGCCACAATTGGAAGAAGCGGTCCAACGCCCCTTTTGACAGGGTCAACTCTGCCACCGAGCCTACGGCGACGCCGATCTTGGCGCTCTGTGCCCCCACCTCCGCCAGCAGGAAATCCAACAACGGTCGGCTCTCAGGGGCAAAGCTGTGGCGATGGTGGAGCAGCGTCAGCTCGCGACCATATTCCACCGCCTCCCCCCGCTCCATCCACTCGGCAAAGCGGGATAGGTTCTTCACTTGATAGGGTTTGTCCCGTCCCACCGTAAAGGTTAGGGCGGGGTTACGACCGGTCAGGTGCAGGATGGGGGTGAGGGTGACACCGGTCTCGTTGCTTTCCTCCACCGTCAGCCGCACCCGCTCCCCCGACAGATAGGCATCCATCAACTGCCGCACCGCCGGATCGGTGGCGGCAGGAGCCGCTACAGCGGCGGCAGGGGTGGCGGCGGTGGTCATATCTCGATAGTAGGTATAGACCAAAGCGGCTACAATGTGCTTGCATCCTCGTCCGGTGGCGGCAAAGCGGTTACAGCCGCAGGAGAGATGCGCCACCTCGCCGATGGAGTCAAACCCCACCTCCACGGAATAGGTAGCACCCACCTCCTCCACCCGCGCGGTAATGCGCCGGCTGTAATAGGGGTCGGGATCGTCAGCACAGGCACGCACCCAGCCGGCGTTATAGCCACTGACACCCCGCAGATAGGCCTGTCGGCTCTCTGCCAACAGACTGATTTTCTTCAGTGAATACAGCGCCACACGCGCCACCTCCTTTGATGCGGCGGGAGCAAGCCCCCGCCCTACGGTGTAACAATAAGGTTGGATAGAGCTGGTAGCCTCCCTCCGGGAGGGAGGTGGCCGAGCGACAGCGAGGTCGGAGGGAGCCTGACGAGCCGTCACTCCGTGCTTACATTCTTTGTCACGCGCTCTCCCCCAGTCAGCCTGCGGCTGACAGCTCCCTCCCAGAGGGGGCCTTTCCCCATCCAAAAGCCAACTAAATTTACATTTTAGGTATCTTATTATTATACGCGCCTTCTCGATTTTTGACAAGGGGTTTTTGACGATTGGTAAAATTCTTGCTTTTTTCGCTGTCTTTTGCTATACTGCGTTTAGAAACGGAAAGGAGTGTTTTCCCATGTCCCACCCCACCTACATCATCGCCTCGGATATCCACGGCTCTGCCTTTTTCGCGCAGGAGCTGCTGGAAGCCTTTGAGCGAGAAAAAGCCGACGAGTTGTTACTGCTGGGCGATATTCTCTATCACGGCCCTCGCAACGCCCTGCCCCTGGGCTATGATCCCAAAAAGGTGATTGCCCTGCTCAACCCCATAGCGGACAAGATCACCTGTGTGCGCGGCAACTGCGACGCCGAGGTGGATCAGATGGTGCTGGATTTCCCGCTGATGGCGGACTATCGCACCGTGGCGGTGGAGGAGGAAACCCTATTCCTCACCCACGGTCATCTGGAAAATCTCCCCATTGAGGCGGGCTACATCGTCCTGCAGGGTCACACCCACGTACCGCTGTGCGAGCATAAGCCCGGCGGTTGGTGGCTGCTCAATCCCGGCTCGGTGTCCATCCCCAAGGAGAACAGCCCCCACAGCTACCTCTTGCTGAAAGATGGTACCTTCTATTGGAAAACCCTGGGCGGCGAGACTTACCGCACCATGCCCCTATTTGAATAACGATTCCTTTTTTGTGACCTTTTCCGCTCAAAATCCGTCTATACAAGTGAAAAGGAAAAATACGGATAAAAAGGAGGTCCACCAATGCAACGCGCAATCATTTGGCTGTTAACGATAGCTCTGTCCTTGACGATGTTGGGCGGATGCCGTACAGAGGACAAGACAGACCAAACGCCATCCACAGACAAGGAAAGCGCCACGACTACGACCACCGCCACGACTACGGCCACTCATTCCGAAGACCATCTCGCAAGCCATATCACCGTCACGTCGAGTGACACCACCATCCGCCCCTACAGCCGTATGACGTGGTCGCGCATAGACAATGGTGACGGCACCTACGACGAGGTGATAGCGGATCACTGCGATCCGGTCAGCTTGATCACTGACCAAGCCGACCACATCCCCACCCTCACGGTAAAGGACGACGCAAGCTACTCTACATCGGCCAACGGAAGGGTGGAAGCCGTGTATTTGTATAGCCCTGTCGGTGACACATACGTCTCCAAATCCACTACGTGGGAGGCTCTTGCCACCCTGCCGGGCGGCACCTACTACGTGATGTTGGCGGTTTTGCTGGGCGGCAACTGCAACCCGGATGCCCCTCAAAACTTCTACCGCTACGAGGACTTTTTCCGCTTGGTGGTGGACAAGCCGAACAACCAAGAGGGGGTCATCTACCCCACCGTCCAGCTCCATCCGCTGTATCAGAAATATCCCGAATATTTCGGTTTGGATGGCATGAAAGGCGTGGAGGTCTACGTGTGGCAGATGGCCGGAAACCTCTACTACTGCGGTGCTCTCATCGGCACCAACCGTTTAAAGAGTGAGGAAGAAATCCTAAGCCTCTTTGGTAACGGAGCCACGCTGGAAGAAATGCGCACCATCCTCGAACTCTGTGAGATAGAGCGAGAACACGTGTCCATTATCCCTGTGCAAAACCCGCTGTCGAGTTATTGGTATGAGATCGACATAGAGTATGCGAAACAAATCAACGCCCTGTTCTGGGGTGAATAAACGCAAAAAAAGCCAGTGCAAGCAACGCTTGCACAGGCTTTTTTCTTAGCGCAATTCCACCACGGCGGTGCGGATGCCACCACCCACAATGTCTACATAGCCGTAGGTGCGGCCGTATCGCAGGCTGCCGGGGTTGAAGAGGTACAGGCCGTCCACGTACTCCTCGTAGGGCTGATGGGTGTGGCCAAACAGCGCAATGTCCACCTCGGCTTCTCGCGCCGCCATCTCCAAGCGATAGAGGGTGTATTTCACATCGTGGCGATGGCCGTGGGTGAAATAAAACCGCTTGCCGCCAAAGGTCTCCTGACGGATGGGGATGGCGTCCGAGCCAAAGTCGCAGTTGCCCGGCACCAGATAAAAATCGCGGTCAGGGTAGCGGTCGGCCGCATCCTCCGCCTGACGCAGACCGTCACCGAGAAAAATCACCACTTTGGCGGTGGGTTGTTGCTCAATCGCCTCGCACAACCCGCGTAAATCCCCGTGCACATCCGACACCACCAATACACGCATTGGTATCCCTCCCGACACATATTATACATCCACTGTACATACATTGTACCATAACCACACACCCAAAACAAGGAGGAATTCCGATGAACGAGTCATTCACCCCCGCCCAGATGGAAAAACTGCTCAAAGTTGCCGCCGGTCGGCTGGGCACCACCCCCGAGGCTCTGCGCACCGCCTTTCAGCAAGGAGGGCTCAAAGGGGTCTCCGAAGCCCTGCCTCCCCAACAGGCGGAAAAACTGCAAAACGGTCAGGCGGAAAAGCTGCTGAACGATCCTGCGGTACAACGCCTGCTGATCCAACTGCTGGGGCAGTGAGGCGCCTATGGAGGATCTGAACGAGAAACTCACCCAGTTGCTCTCCTCCCCCGAGGGGATGAGCAAAATCCAATCCGCCATGGCGGCGCTGGGCGGGATGATGGGAGAGGATGCCCCTGCTCCACCACCGTCGCCTCCGCCGACGGCGGATATGGGGGTGGATATGGCGGCGATCTCTAAGATCTTGCCGCTGCTGGGCAACCTAAACCAAGAGAACGAGGACACCCGCCTGCTGGCGGCGCTGCGCCCCTATCTCCACGGACAGCGGGCAGAGCGATTGGAGGAAAGCATGCGGTTGATGCGGCTGATGAAGCTACTACCACTGCTCACGGAAGGAGGGCACACCAATGGCGGATGACCTGATGCTGATGCAACGGCAGGCGGCACGGCGGGTACAGCAGATGCAGGAGCATTCCCGCCGGGTGTTTGAGGCCCATCAAGACAAACCGCCGCCCCCTGTGCCAAGTCGCCCCCTCCCCCGCTTAGAGTCGGAGCAATGGCTGTTGTTGGGATTGGCGCTGCTCCTTATGCGGTGCGGCGGGCGCACGGAACTGACGCTGGCGCTGTTGTATTTGGCACTGTGAGGGCGATTCGTGAATCGCCCCTACAGTGTTGCCACAAACTAAAGGAGGGTTTGTAGGGGAGGGGTTCCATCCCCTCCCGTCAAAATGCAAACCTCTAGGGAGGGCGCAGAGGCCCTCCCCTACGGTTTCTATCGAGGTGGGATACAAATTATTGTAGGGACCGACATTCTCGACGGTCCGCGCCCATCCCTACAATCTCCACACGGGCTATTGCAATTTAGCCGACAGAATAGTATAATAAAAGGCGATGGTGAAATCACCATCGCCTTTGTTTCGTTTATTCTTCCAGTGTTTTCTCTGCGGTGCGCAACAGATTGAGCAGCGAAGAGGCAAACTGGGGATATTGCGCCTGCAACTCGTCGGGCAGCATGGCGGGCAGGGTGCCCTCCTCCGCCTGACGGCGGCAAAGCTCGCCCACCTGAACGGCACTGGTCATAGCCGAGCTGAAAGCGGCGGCCTGATAGCGGTAATCCGCCACAGCGAACAGATCCCGCAAATGCTTGTCATTGGCGGTGTACATCTGGCGGAAGATGACGTAAACCATCTGCACCAGCGCGTTGGATACCTCGGTGGTCAGCTCTTTATTATTACTCTTCTGCAACAGATCGAAGATCACCTGCAGAGAATTGACCAACAATTTCTTGTTCAGCACCGGCAGCACACCGGCAGGGGTCATGCGGCTATCGCGGATGGCGGAATCCTGCTCGGGAATCTCCTCCACGGCGATCATGGTGCCTGCCTTGTCGGCGGTGCGACCCAGCAAATAGTCGCAGGACACGCCGTAATAATCGGCGGCGGCCACCACAAAGTCCAGACCGCACTCGCGAATGCCCTTTTCGTAGTGAGAGAGCAGCGCCTGGGAAATGTGCAGGTCGGTAGCGGCCTTTTTCTGGCTGATGCCGCGCTCTTTACGCAGCAGGGTCATCATACGGGGAAAAGCGGCGTTCATCACGCGACACCTCCTTGTAAAAACTGTCCCCAAAAATGGGGTGCATTGGAGATTTTACAGCATTTTACCCCCCAATGTCAAGGGGAATTTTACAGATAGTTGATTTTTTGGCGAAAATTCCAATAAGGAGTTAAATTTTTATGAAAACCTACAAAATTCATCTCATCCGCCACGGCATCACCGAGGCCAATCAGGACGGCCGCTACATCGGTCGCACCGATTTGCCCCTGTCTCCGGAGGGGTTAGCTCACCTGTTACAGCTCAAGGAGAAATATCAGTACCCCGGTGGGGGGCGGTTCTTCACCAGCCCCCTGATGCGGTGCAAGCAGACGTTAGAAGTGCTGTACCCCGGCTGTCAGCCCGAGGCGGTGGATGGTCTTGCCGAGTGCGACTTTGGCGAGTGGGAGGGCAAATCCATCCGCGACCTGAAGAACGACGAGCGCTTTCTGCGCTGGATGGAGGGTAGCGACCGCACCATCCCCGGCGGCGAAGACAGCGAGGATTTTCGCGCTCGGGTGTGTGCCGCATTCGAGGGTATCGTCAATGACCTCATCCACCACGGTGACACCGAGGCGGTGGTCTGCACCCACGGCGGCGTGATCACTATGCTGATGCAGATCTACGGTCTGCCGAAATTGGAGCCGAAGGATTGCCTGGCCGCGGCAGGTCAAGGTTTCACACTGCGGGTGACCCCCTCCATCTGGATGAGTGAGCCTCTGGCAGAGGTGCTGTGCATCATACCTTGGGAGAAGGAATGAGGGAATTGCCGCAGGCAATTCAAGCACGGCGGTAGCAACCTTCGGACTGTACCAAGGCACGACGCCGTGCAACCTTGGGAGAAGGAGTGAGGGAATTGTCGCGCAGCGGCAATTCGAGCACGGCGGTAGCACCCTGCGGACTGCACACAATACGACGCCGTGCAGCCTTGGGAGAAGGAAGATTAACGACGGCGGGAGCAAGCCCCCGCCCTACAACACACAATAAGATTGTGCAAAACAATTCCTAACTTCTCATTCCTCACTCCTAACTCTTCCAAAACAGCAATTTGCACAATAATTTCCACTTTACAAAGCGGATAATTTTTTAACAAAACTATTGTATGTACGCGCGTAATGCGCTATAATAAGAGTATCAAGGTAAAAATACCATCAAGGAGGACAAAACTATGGCACTCGTAAACACCAAAGAAATGTTCCAGAAGGCTTATGAGGGCGGCTACGCCATCGGCGCTTTCAACGTCAACAAC
>JAZNED010000152.1:0-25374 GCA_045588425.1 Acutalibacteraceae bacterium | reverse complement strand
GATTGTGGTATTTGGGGTATTATTTCGCCTTGTATTTTCTCTCTATGGGAGAATACTTTTTATTGTCTTTTTGGGACTATGGAAGATTGTTTTTGAACATAGTGTTTTGCTAAAAATATGTTTTTAGCACTCATTTTTTCTAAAAACAAACTTTTTTAGGGTCATTTTTCTCTTTTTCAATGCTATTTTTGATTATTTTTAGCATTTTGGCTTTGTTTTTAGCATTTTGAATTCATTTTTAGCATTTTCTCTTGGGGGTCTTATGAGAAACAAGAACAGCAAAGTGAGAACGACAAAAAGGAAATTGTCAAAATGCAAAGGCGTTTGTCGTACCCATAGTGATATACAATACGAGTACGCAAATTTGCTTGAAAAAGATAAAAAAATTAAAGACTTTCAATGCAATGTTATTCTTGATGGTTTGGATGTTGAAGGCACATATACAACGGATTTTCTTATCGTTAAGAGTGATGGAGAATACGCTGTTCGTGAATGTGTTTCAAGAGATAGATTAACCAAACCTCTCAATGTGAAGTTGCTTGATATTTCTCGCAATTACTGGTTCAAGAGAGGAATTACTGATTGGGGAGTGGTCATCAATGCAAGCACTTGATTTGGTAATGCTCAATGGTCATATACATAGGGTTTTATCTCTCAGCGAAGACAAAGCATTAGTTATTGATTGCGACTCTTTGACAATGCCCCAATGGGTGAGCTTGTCTTCTCGTTTAGAGGTCGTAGATGGGACGACCAGTGAGTTTAACAACTCACGATATGAAGAACTATCGTCTACGAAAAAGAAATCGGCACACACACGATATACGTTAATAGCCCCTGTGCTTCCTTTTGTGTCGGATGAATATATGAGGGCACGTATCATTGCTCAAATCGCAGAGAATGAAAACATATCTAAACAAACAATTCGCAAGTATTTATGTTTGTATTTGGCATATCAAGATATCGGTCACTTAGTCTCTGGTGACAAAGCTTCTAAGAGAACTCTGACAGAGGATGAAAAGAACTTTCGTTGGGCGATAAACAAGTTCTATTATTCCCCTTTAAAACACACACTTAAAGGCTCGTATATGTTGATGTTGAAAGAGAAATACACAACGTCTGAGGGCACATTAAAAGAGGGATACCCTGCTTTTCATAGATATCGCTATTTCTTTAATAAGCACAAAAAACTTCAAACGTATTACATTGCAAGAGATGGTTTAACGAGTTACCAAAGAAATCATAGACCGCTCTTGGGGCAGGGAATTAGTAGCTTTGCTTCATCTATTGGTGTGGGTATGTTGGATTCAACTATTCTAGATATTTATCTTGTCAACGATGAGGGCAAGCTTGTCGGCAGACCCGTACTTACTGCTTGCATTGATGCTTATAGTGGTATGTGTTGTGGGTATGCACTCTCGTGGGAGGGTGGAATCTATAGCTTAAAGTGTCTCGTAGAGAATATCGTTATGGATAAAGTTTCTCTATGTAAAAAGTTTGGAATTAGCATAGAGAAGAATGATTGGAATTGCGACAAACTACCTGCTGTCTTTGTTACGGATAAGGGAAAAGAGTATACGTCTTCTATCTTAGAGCAACTTACGGAATGGGGGGTTAGTATTGTCAATTTACCCCCATATCGACCTGACTTAAAGAGCAGGGTAGAGCAATTCTTTAATGTCATTCAAAACTTGTATAAGCCTCACTTAAAAACCAACGGTGTTATTGATGTGGATTATCAAGAACGTGGTGCTCAAGACTATCGTAAGGCTGCGAATTTGACTATCAATGATTTAGAGACGATTATCATCAAATGCATTCTTTACTACAACACAAAAAGGGTTGTCGATGGGTTTCAATATTCTACGGAACTTCTTCAAACAAAAGTTGAGCCTTTTGCCAATGCGATTTGGAACGATGCTCTTAACAAAATGGGCGCTAATCTTATTGAAGTGACAAAGGAAATGCTACACTTTGCATTTCTATCAAGAGGGAAAGCAGTATTCACTCGACGAGGATTGGTTTTCTCAAAACTTAGATACTTTGCAAATGGGTATACTGAACGGTTTTTAGCAGGGGGCGAGTGTGTAGTAGCTTATGACCCTCAGCACACTTCTTATGTGTGGCTTTATGAGAATGGTGAGTATATCAAGTTCACATTGATTGACAAACAATTCGAAGATGTCTCTTTCGAGAGCGCAAACGCACAAACATTAGCAAAAGAGAGGTTTATCAAGTCTTTTGAGGAGGAGAGTTTACAAGCTCAAGTCAGCTTAATTGGAGACATACAAGTGGTCGCAGATAGAGGTCACAATAAAGCTCAAGTTGTGATTGCTGATGTTAGAGAAACTCGCAAAAAAGAGACACGGAAAAGGCGAATGGGAGTGTAAATCAAGTGCAGAGGGTTTCACCATTGCTAATTGGAAATGAGTTAATAAGGGCATTAGAAACAAGGCCAGAGTACGACGAAAACATAAGGCTGGCTTCACCGGCAGAACGATTGATGGCACTTAATCATATCTATGACATTTATTGTCCATCATCGATGACGTGTGAAATCTATTCTAAGCTCTATTTTGCTTATGTAAGAGCAATGCAAAAGAAAGAAACTCATAGTGCTATCAAGCAATCGTATCTCAATCATTGTCACACACGACAGCAAGGGATTATGGGTGGTAGTGATTCTTTTACTATCGTTGGAGCAAGTGGTATTGGCAAATCTACTGCTATTGGTAGAGCAATATCAATCATAACGAAAGAGCAGATTGTAGAGCACAATGGCACTAAAATCATTCCTTACTTACTTGTTCAAACACCCTGTGATGCATCTCTGAAAGGACTCTTGTTAGAGATATTGCGATTGGTTGATACAATCTTAGAAACAAAGTATTACGTGGACGCTAGACGAAGTGGCTCTACTACGGATATTTTGATTGGTCTCGTTTCGCAAGTTTGCTTAAATCACATATGCGTTCTTGTTATTGATGAGGCACAAAATCTTCTTTGTAAGAACGGAAGAAATCTTGTCAATGCACTTGTTCAACTTATCAACAACTCAGGAATTTCATTGTGCTTTGTTGGGACAATGGAGTGTGTCACTTTCTTTGAGTCTGCTTTTCAATTGGCTCGGCGTTCTATTGGGTTATCATACTCTGCACTAAAGTATGATGAGCACTTTCGTCATTTGTGCGAGACATTGTTTTTGTATCAATACACTACTCACAAAACGATACTCACGGAAGACCTTGCAGAATGGCTTTATTTGCACTCTGGTGGGGTTGTAGCAGTGGTGGTAGGGTTGGTGTATTCGGCTCAGGAAATCGCTATTTTAGAGGGCTTAGAGCAACTAAACATTAGTACTTTAGATAGTGCATACAAAAGGCGATTTGGGATGTTACACAAGCATTTATACCTTGATGAGCACTCGGGAGTTAAAACACGAAAAGTTGCAGAGGAATATGTTGATGTTCCTGTGACACCTGTGGCTAATCAAGAGTCATCTTTTGCTGATAGTGTTGCTCTCGCTAAAGCAAGTGGAGAGGACATTATCGACTATCTCAAACGAATATTTGTTATTGAGGAAATTGCACTATGATGGGTTTGTTTCCAAAGCCATACGAAGATGAATTGGCATATAGCTTGTTCAGTAGATACTTTGTAAGAAGTGGGTATATATACTATGCTTCTGCGGCAGAGGATTTGTTTGCTAATTCTAAGTGCAACCCCAATGTTGAATTTTGCAATCTTTTATCAAATGATGCTCAACGGCAAGTTAAGAGCATACGTGAGTTCATTACCAATCACACTATGCTTAATTACTACCTTGCTTTTCTTTCTCCAAGCAATCAGGAGAGGGCACGCACAATAGCGTTCTCAATGGATATGAGACAACTAATGAATGCATTACCCATACCCCAAGGGAGAGCGGTACGTAGTCTTAGATATTGTCCAATGTGTGTGCAAGACGATAGAAACAAGCACGGTGAAACGTATTGGCATCGCTCTCATCAAGTGTATGGTGTCAATGTGTGCTACAAGCACGGGTGCTATTTGCAGGATTCTATCGTATCTATCACGTCAGACACGTCTCCTGCTCTTTTAACGGCAGAAGAGTGTGCAATGTCAAGCGATGTAGAAATGAGCGAGAACGAGTTGGAAAAAGCAATTGCGACATACGCAAATGATGTTTTGAGATTATCAACTACATCAAAGTCTACGGTGTCGGCATTTTTGCGTTATAAACTCATCGGCTCTAAGTATGTATCGATAAGAGGTGCGAAACGAAACATTAGCTTGCTCTCAAAAGATTTTTTGGAATTCTACAAAGGTATAGATGTTTTAGGGTTTGGCGAGGCTTGGCAATTAGAAAAAGTATTTTCTAACCATCGAACAAACCCTTTTGAAATGTGCTTGTTAGGTCTCTTTTGTGGAGTGACTGCTCGAGAAGTAGTAGTTCGTGATATTGATGAAACAACGGATGATGTTGAACACTTCGATAGCTACATACAACAACTTCGAAAAGAGGGTCTCAACTATAAGCAAATCTCACAAGCACTAGGAATATCCTACGATTATTGCAAGGTGCTTGGCTCCGGCAAGAAGAAACATCAATCAATTGAGAGACAACGTTCTAAGAGAAAAACAAAGATAGATTGGTGCTCACTAGATGATGAGTATCTTGACAAAGCCAAGGCACTTATTGATGAGATGACTTCGTGTGCTACAAGACCTCAGAGAATATCTGCTGGTCGAGTAGAGAAGTTGTTGGGACTAAAAGAAGGTCAATTGCGAAAGATGCCCAAGACACTAAAAGTGGTGAGAGACAATATGATTTCTCAAGAAGAATTTTGGGTTTTGGAAGTCTTATGGGCTATCAAAAAACTCAGAGACGAGTCTAAAGTCATCAATATCACAAACATTATGAAACTCACGAATATGAGGAAGGCATACTTTTATAGGGCGTATCCTTTTCTTATGCGCTATGTTGACACACCCACAATTGAACAACTGGGTTTAATTATATGAGGTTACGTAGATTACTCATATAGTTTTCTTTTAACACTATATCTTTTGAATAGTTTTCTATTGGATTGACTAAAAGCAGAGCCCGTTCCACTAAATGAAGTTATCTTCCAAAAGGGGTTATCCTCTATGTGGTTGTCCATTGTATGCTTAAGCTTCGCTTCTGCGTCTTCAGTGATAACAAGATGGATAATAGGGATATATGATTTGCATATGTGCTCATCGGAAATGAATCTATAGCAACCAATATCAACGTATGCTTTTGGTTTGTTTGACTTTAGATAAGATGTTTCAAACAATTGGTCTAAGACATTAACAATCTCTTGATAACTGGAAAAAATCAAGCGAATATAGTCTTTAATGCTAACATTCTTTTCATTTTCCGCTAACCTGATATTATAAGCGGTGGAATGTTTTTTAGTGAATAGATTTAATGGGAAAATGTTCATTCGTCATACTCTCCATAAAACAAATCAACAGGCTTTACGAAGTAGCAACTCAATTTGCTATTCTCTAGCAATGACAAAAACTCATCTCTTTTGACGTATATCCTGTTGTTGATTCTAATGACAGGCAGAAGATTGTATTTAACAAGGGAATAATAGAGGGTATCAGAGATGCCAAAATCTTTGATAAAGTGCTTTCTCTTGAGCAATAAGGGTAATTCATTAGTGTTGTTTTTCATTGTTGTTTTCTCCTTAATTATTTTTATTTTTTGTTATGGTTAGCCTGTAATGTAACAAGAAGCATTAAGATGAATTTGCATATGCTTCTTTTCTTTTGTAGGTGTGGGGAATGTGTTTTATGCATAGATAGGTGTAAGAAATCATACTGGCTAGATACCGGCATATATCAATTAACTTACTAGTGTTATTAGTACTATTACACTCTAGTGTTTTTGTATCGGTAGAAATCATAGGATTCATTGAGGCGCTAGGGAGAAGAGTGGTTGTGTCTTCCTTCAAAAGTGTAAACGGGGTATGTGGATTGTTTGGAACTGGCTCAGTAATTTCACAATATAGAGTTTCATAAAGATTTTGGAAAATTGGCACCAAACCACCACGGCGTCTATTATTCTCTTCGAATAGCGCACAAACGTCGTTTACGACATATTCATTAAGCGATGTTACATTGTTATACGAGATTCGGTGTCTGTCGCATTGGGACATAACATAGTTGATAGCATTCTCATAATAAGCATCACACTTTTTGCGGTGAGCTGGATTCTTTTTGGTGCGTTCGTAAAAGTCGGGGTGTTTTTTTGCTAAATACTTGACAACTACATCGGCAACGGAACGGCCAGGGTTGGCTAAAATAAGGATGTGAAGATGTGGAAGAGCAGATGCACATTCGTCAAAGTTTGTTTGGACAAACTCACGTTTTCCACTTTTGCTTACTCTAATATCTCCTGCTTTAGGGTTGTGTCGGCTAACGCCAATGTATGCAATGTAAGAATAGTTTTTGCTTTCACAATGTCGGTGAAGATGAATTTTTAAAGAGTTGGCTTCTCTTACTGCTTCTTCATAGGTTTGATAAACGGTTGAGAGAGTATCAATGTGATGCATATGTGTTTCTCGGTGACTCATAAAACGTCCTTTCAAGTTTTTGCTTATCTTTTTCTTTTTTACTTTTTTGATGTGTCTTCATATATCTTATACAATGCATTTTTCGCGAAATTGGCATAACGGCTTATTTTTTTGATAATTTTTCGTATTAAAAGTGACTTGAGGTGAGTAGTAGCAAAAATTACAAGATAATGTCTCAAATTCAATCAATATCAAGTATCAATTTTAATGAAGAGCACATTTGAAAGGAGAGTGTAAATTTATGGTTTTTGGTTACACCCGCGTGAGCACTAGCAAGCAGAAGGTGGCTCGGCAAGTCGAGAACATCTTACGAGCTTTTCCCGATGCTAGCATCATTACGGAAGCATATTCGGGAAGATACTTGTTTCGTCCTGAGTGGATGCGCTTGATGAGGATTGTTAAAGCAGGGGACACAATAGTGTTTGATGAGGTCAGTAGAATGAGCAGAAATGCGGAAGATGGAATAGCGGTGTACCAAGAGTTGTTAGCAAAAGGGGTAGAACTAGTTTTCTTGAAAGAGCCACACATCAATACGGCAACATATCAAACGGCACTCAACAATACGGTTTCTATGACCGGCACTTCGGTTGACTTTATTCTCGAAGGCATCAATCAATATCTTATGGCATTAGCTAAGGAACAAATTAAACTAGCCTTTGCCCAAGCAGAAAAAGAAGTAGAGTTTTTAAGAAAGCGCACAGTAGAAGGCTTAAGACAAGCTAAAGCCAATGGCGTGCAATTGGGCAATGTCTCTGGCACAACATTTGAAACAAAGAAAGCCAAAAATGCCAAAGAGATTATTCGAAAACACTCCAAGACTTTTGGTGGCACTTTGGATGATGCTGAAGTGATGACTCTTTGTGGATGTAGTCGAAATTCATACTACAAGTACAAGAGAGAGTTGATTGCATAATTGTGTCTTTACATACAATTTAGTGTGTTTTTTGGTGCGATATTTTCAAAAAATGATTTTTAAATAATTTAAGAGCAAAAACACGCAAAAAAAGAGAGGCGGAGTCAATCGACTACCGTCTCTCTTTATTATTTACACTCTTGATTTTGAAATCTCAGTTAATTGTCCATAGCGGTTTTTGGCAAGAATCACTTTTCTAATGGATTGCTCGTTGTGGAGAAAGAATATTGCATCACTATAACCAATTAACTTTTTACGAGTTTTGGCAGGCATAAACTTAATATCGGATAGTGTGGGATGTTTTCGTCTGCACCATAGGGGAGGAAGAGCTAATTGTTTTGTGAGCCAAATCATCATCTTTCTTTCGAGAGACAATTCTTTCAATTGACCTATATCGATGTCCATACCAAGGGTATCTATTGAATCAACAATGAGCAGGGCACAAGGGTGGTCGTTGAGCACTTGCTCTAATCTTGTTTTGCTCAGGCAGAACACCGGCACAAAAGCGATATTCTCTATATGAGCGTTCTCGTCACATTCTTGCAACTTGTGTTCAAACTCTTCTTGGGTAAGGCTATCGCTCAGATATAACACCTTGTAGTCTTGTTCTGCGTATAGTATCGCAGTTCGCATACAAAAGGTTGTCTTACCACGACAAGGTCTTGACGCTACCGTATACATAGAACCTAAGCGAAAGCCGCCGACCATCTTTTCCAACATAAACAGGCTAACATTAAACGCTTCTTGATACACTGAAATCCTCCTTTGCGTGCGATGGGAGGCCATTGTATTATGTCACCCCCCAAAAAGTCAACTATTAAAGGGGCGCTTTCTTGCATTTTTAGGAAAGTTGTGTTATGATGCTCTTGCGACACAAATTCATATGGTCATGCGATACAAGGGAACGTATTTTACTATTGGTTTAAAATGCATGCTCCTTTTCACGCAATGTCAAATCTTTCGTGACTTGTGTCGCAGCAATCGAGGGTGTGTATTTTTCGGTGCGCAGCTTCGGCTGCGCACTTTTTTGCTTTCGGGAGGTATCTCTATGAAAAAACTACTATCCGTTCTATTGGCAATGGCGATGCTGTTGACGTGTGTGCCCTTGGGAACATTGTCGGCTTCCGCTGCTACTGCAGGGGAAAATGTGCATAATACCAACGTTCGCTATAATGACAACTCGCTCACAGAGGACACGGGGCTCAACGCCGATTTTGTGTTTTTAGCAAATAATTACCCTCAGTATCTTGATAACAATTTAGCTCAAACTTGCACCGACTTTTGTTTAGAGTGCTGTAACGACGTTATTCAAAGTTACGATAAGAAAAATACCTGGTTGTTGGCATATGCAGAGTGTTTTGTGAACGGTACAGGAATTCTTATTCAAGAGTTGGGTTCTAAATTAGGAATCACCCAAAGTGTGGAAGAAGAGTGGTTACAAAAGAACACCATGGAATATCTGCGCCTTGTCAGTGGTTGTGAAGATATCATTTATGATGAATGGAACAATGTTGCAAAAAAGTATAAGGACTTCAAGTTTGTTTTGAAAAATGTCGATGAGCTGGATACCGAACTCATCAACGAACAAAAGAACCTCTTCATTAAACAAATGTCAGACTACTCCTCCTGTTTTAGCGAAGATGAAATCGCTGAAATAGCCGATTCTCTAATATCCAAAGAGCCGAACGGAATTAAAAAGTTTTTTTCAAACGCAGACCACGTGGTTGATTTGGCGGATGCTCTGTTGCTTTCTTGTCAAATGGCCGAGGTTGAAGACGCTGTATTAAAACGTTTAAGAAGTAATATTGACGCTAATACACCTTTATATGACGGCATCACTTCAGTTTTGAAAGCTAATGCAGCGCATCCGGCACGTTGGGTGCTTGAAAAGTATTTGTCAGACCAAGCTTTGGATTGGATAGAAAATGAATTAATGGACGCTGCCTGGGATTGGTCTGCCGGCTTGTTGGGCGTAGAAAACCTTAATGTGGCTACGTTAGTGGTGGAAATAACTGCCACGATATTGTACGAATACGTATACCAAGGCGCTAAAATCGACGAACTTTATGGCGCTCTTGTAGCCTACGATTTCTACCTTACCGTTAGCAACGCATTAATGCAACAACAGCTCGCTTTCCTTCAATACAAAACAAATAATCAGATTGTACCTGAGCAGACATTGTCAGATTATATCTTTCTATATGAAGCAAAGAGAAAGGCAATGCTCCACTATACAGAAGCGTGCATCAATATTGACAAAACTGGATATGACAGCATACTAGAAAATTACCAGTCATACTATGAGGACGATGGGCAACTTGTTTTTGACAATTATATCACCATGTGTATGGGTCAGTTAAAGGCAGATATAGATGCCGGTAAGGTGACCGTGGAAAACACCCACACCGTCCACAATTACAGCACCTATGTCTACTACGAGGCGAAGCATCCTCATTACAAATGCTATCAATGTCTTTGTGGCGATGTGAAAGCAGACTATTCGGAGCCGACCATTGTCAGCGATTGTTCGTCTTGCGCTCCGCCTCGCGAATATGCGATGTTCCCTATGGAGTACATTAATATTACGCAAGGTGTAAATGGTAGTTTTTCGCATCAGGGAACAAAGGCCATTGATATTGCCGGTAAGGACACCGGCATTGATGCTGCATATGCACCATTTACCGGTGTGGTAAAAAGAATATACAAAGAGTATGTTGTGTGGTTGGAGAGCAGCAACCCTGTCGTTTTTGCCGATGGTACGGTCGATTATATGACTATTATGGTTATGCACGATAACGATACGTCCGATTTGTACGTTGGCAAAACGATAAAACAAGGGGAGCGTTTCTTTGAAGAGGGTACCGCCGGATATGCTACTGGAAACCATATTCACTTAGAATGTGCCAAAGGCAAATTTCAAGGAAACGGTTGGTATGAAAACAGTCAAGGTAATTGGGTGATTTATAATAGCATCAACCCCTACGATGCGCTGTATCTGTCGTCGGAAACGGTGATTAAGAACGACTACGGCTACAACTGGAAATACGTTTCTTCCACGCCCTCCACACCCATCACCTACGCTACTATCGATACCGGCGTGTATGCGCTCAAGAACAAAGGGAATCAATTGTATATGAACGTCGCGTATGGACTGGATGAGAATGCTCAGAATATTCATACATATGAATTTGGATACTGGAACTCTCAGTTATACGAAATCACTCCTTCTACCACCACGGCAGGATATATGATGCGCCCATTAAGCAGTGCCGCTCGTGTGGTGAACGTCTATGCTGATAATGTGGTCAGTGGCAAAAACGTATGCATTTACAACAATACCGGAGACGGTTCGCAACGTTGGAATTTCGAAAAAGTAGAGGACGGTTTTGTTATCCGCAATGTACAAAATCCCAGTTGCGTTTTAGCAGTAGTGGGTAGCAGTGATGTCGGCGTACAGACCTACAGCGGAGCAGATAATCAGATTTGGACGTTAGAAAACGTCGTTTCCTACGATGCGAACGGCGGAACAGGTGCGCCGAAATTACAACTTAAGAACTATAACGAAAGCATCACATTAAGCGCGACCAAACCCTCAAAAAACGGTTACATATTCAAGGGTTGGGCTACCGATGCAAATGCAACCGAAGCACAATATGCTTCCGGCGGTGCGTATAATAGCAATGCCAACATAAAGTTGTATGCCGTGTGGGAGTGCATCCACACCTACGATAACGGTTGTGATGTGGATTGCAACGTGTGCGGAGCTGTACGTGAAACGGAACACGTGTTTAGCGTAATAAACGAGAGCCAACCTACTTGTAACACATATGGAAAGCGTCGTTATGCTTGTGACATTTGCGGATATTCGTATGAAGAGATTATTGAGAAATACATCTCCGATTGGTCGACAGAATATCCTACCAATGTGGGCGAAGAACTGATTGAAAGCAAAAAGGAGTATCGTTACCGCGAGTGGAAAGAAACGACCGAACCGCTCACGGAGGATGGCTGGATATTGGATAGCACGTACACACGTATGGGTGAGTATGGAGCATGGGGCAACTGGTCTAATTCGTCCATTACCGGCAACGATAACACGCAAGTAGAAACGCGTACGGTGTATCCCTATTACTATTACAAGTGTCCCAACTGCGGCGCCCATATGCACGTGTACTTAGGTTGTTACACCTGGGCGGGCGGTTGCGGAAAATCCGGGATTAATTCCGGCCATTATGTCCAAATAGACAGTACGATACCTTACAGTTCGGCGGGATTGAAAGATTTCCACGGAACAGGTAGAAACTATACGTATATTGACGGACAATTGGTGTTCCAACATCGGGATGGAAGCAAAACACAATATCGGTCTCGAACAAGAGAATTAGAAACGGTGTACCGGTACTATAGATATACTGAGTGGTCGGATTGGAGCGAAGAATGCAACGCTCCTAACGCTATGGCAGAAGAACGCACAGTGTATCGTTACGTGGTGGCCAATTTGGCTGACCACACTTACGATAACGCCTGCGATACCAACTGCAATGTGTGCGGTGCTGTGCGCGAGGTTGAGGTTATTCCCGGTGACGCCAACGGCGATGGTCGCGTGAATAACCGCGACTTAGGTTTGCTTCAGCAGTATCTCAATGAATGGGATGTGATTGTTGACACTGACGCCATTGATGTAAACAACGATGGACGTATTAACAACCGTGACCTTGGCTGGTTGCAGACATATCTCAATGAGTGAATTACGAAAACCTTTCCTCTCCCTATGTGTTTATACGCACAAAAGCACCTCGTCGTTTCGGCGGGGTGCTTCGCTTTGCGATGGGGTAAGAAACGGTGTGACACAAAACAATTTAGTGGCGTTTCCCACAGATTGGTTTGCAAGAAATCACTTAGAGTATCAACAACCATGAAATGTTTTCTGAACATTTATGTCGCAAATGACAAAAAGTATATTTATACGCGGAAAGCCCAGTGAAATCAATGGCTTTCATGGTTATCTATCAAATCTACAGAAAGATTGTAAAAATTATTCTTGTTTCATAGCACTGTTTTCCTGAAAGTGGTTGAACTAATTAGCATTACAGGCTATAATAAATGTTAATGAAAATGGATGTCACGTTTAAAAATTACAAGACGTTCAAAAGTGAGGGTTGGAAAATGAGTTTCAACTATGGATTGTATAATGAACTTACTTATTTGAGGCAACGCCTAAAAGACAAAGGTAAAAGAACTACCGGTCGTGCTCCCATCGTATGTAGCGATGATGCGTTGCATGAGATAGTTGAATTGTGCCCTAAAAAGCCATCTGATTTTCTGAGCGTTTCTGGAATCGGCCAAACATTCATCGACAACTACGCTGAGGAGTTCTTGAAGATTATCCGCAAGTATGAGGTTGTGGAAACCGAAAAGACAATCCCGATGAACGCTACAACCAGCAGTTTATTGAAAGAGTTAGAGAAGAAACTCGTTAGCATCAACAGACGCAATCGGTTGTTGTATTTACCCAAAACCACCAACAAGTATGCCGTGGATTTATTTGGCGTTTCCAGCAATCCCTTGAGCATCCTTTTCAGTAGTGGTGCTAAGACGGTTGTGTGCGATACTGAACGAGATTTTGTCGCTGGAACGACAGAACATTCTATCAAATACCGCAAGTTCGTCCAATTGCTGAGAGAGGTCAACAAAGACTTGCGTGATAAGGGTCAAAATGACCTCTATATCGGATATCCTTTTGTAATCGGTCGACTGCAAGGGGAGGCTTTTGATGTAAGAGCACCTTTAGCTCTGTTCCCTGTGGTGGCTGAGAAAACATCTACTACCATTACCTTAGCGTTGGATGAAACCAGAGATGTTTTGTTTAACAACACATTTGTTTTGGCTCATTATAAGTTCAATGGCATAAGCAAACCTCTGCCCAATGATACGATTGAAGACCTTTCCAGTGCAAGTTTCTTACAGTCGTTACTTGCTTTCTACAAAGAGAACGATATTAGCATTGACTTGGGCAATATGGACTTGAAGAAGTTCGCAGAATATAAAGCGGATACTTTCCCGAGCTTTAGGTCTGGTCAGCTTACTGTTGAGCCCTGTATGGTGCTTGGTAAATTTCCTGTCTGTGACAACTCCATCCAAAAAGACTTTGACAACATAATTCAAAGCAATGAAATCAACACCTTGCTTAACGATTTGCTTGTTGAGACCGCAGAGGGTTGGGGTGATGATTCTTATGCTGGTGAACAAGAGGTGAGAATTAACGATAGACCCTTAACCATCTCTGAGCATAATTTGGTGTATATTAATGATTTGAACAGCTCACAAGAGTCTGTCATTTCGGCTATTGACTCTTTGGATGAACTGGTCGTGCAAGGACCTCCGGGCACTGGCAAGTCACAGGTCATTACCAGTCTGATTTCGAATTTTGTTAGCCAGAACAAAACTGTGCTGATGGTTTCGGAGAAGAAGACTGCCCTTGATGTTGTATATTCTCGACTGGGAAATCTTTCACAATATGCGTTGTTAATTGATGACGTTGGCAACAAGGAGTTGTTTTATCGACAACTGCATCATATGGTTTCTTTGGGCAGATTTGTGGGTAGTGAAAAGGTTGCCGTAGATGGCTTGTCGAGCCAAATTGATGTTTTGGTGAAGAGGCTAGAGGCAATTGCAGAGAAACTTTATGCGCCGAACGCTTTTGGTATTGAACCGTACAAGTTGTACCAGAAAAGCCAACGCTTTAATTTAGCTATACCCGCTGAAAGAGAGCGGATGTCCATCGTTAATATGCATATGAACGTGTCGTTGACCGCTCTCAAATATGAGACGATTAATGGCATTCATAATGCATTTCAAGATGATAACACGGTTGGCAAATTGGAGAGGTATGTTCACTTGGTTTCTTCCTATCCTTGGCTTGCTCAGGCAAAAGGAACTTTGACTGAATACGACATAATGGTTCTTGGTCAAAAGCTATCTGCCCTCAAGGGAGAGGTTGACATTTGGCGTGGTAAGAACTTTGTGGCTAAGGTATTCACAAAGGGTAGACTCAACCAGCAGGCAATGGCAATATTGGAAGAGTTTTTCTCGGTAGCAACCAAACCGTTGCGTCAGATGCTCTTGGAGAAAATTGATTCGGTGATTGAGAGCTCTTATTACTACACGGAGTATCAAGAGGCTAAAGCTTTGTTTGATAGACTCACCGAAGAGGAAAGAGTATATCTGCATTCGATGTTGAACATCAAGACGGCTTGTGTTATCTCGTTCCAAGAAGCAAACGATGCACTGTACAATCAAGTGTTGTATTACCACATTGGACAATTTGAGGCGCAGAATAGAGATGTCTTCCAAGACATTGATAATTTCGATACAATTATCCGAGCTATGAGCACTGCAATTGCCCAAAAGCAAAAACTAACCAAGCAAAAACTGGAGCTCATTCTCTCCGGGGAAATGTATAACATTGCCACGTCCAAGCGACACGGCGAGATATTGCGTGCTATTGAGAGTAAACGTAAATGGAGCGTGAATAAGTTCATCAAGAAATTTGACTTCGAACTATTCAAAAGTGTTAAGATTTGGTTGCTCACCCCAGAAGTCGTTTCGGAAATTATTCCTTTACAAACAGGCATTTTTGACCTTGTTATTTTCGATGAGGCCTCTCAGATGTTTGTTGAAAAAGGCCTTCCCTCTATCTTGCGAGCGAAGAAAGTGGTTATTGCTGGTGACCACAAACAATTGCGCCCCTCTAATCTTGGCGCAGGCCGTATTGAATACGATGAAGAGAGCCTTGGTGAGGATGAAGAAATTGCGGCTGCCCTCGAAGAAGAAAGCTTGTTGGATTTGGCGAGATTCAAATATCGAGACGTTTTGCTTAATTTCCACTATCGTTCCAAGTATGAAGAACTGATAGCATTTTCAAATTATGCTTTCTACAATGGCAGACTGTATGTATCGCCTAAAACCCACGAGCCAGAGCGTCCGCCTATTGAAGTTCATAAGATTGACAATGGCATGTGGGTGAATCGAGCTAATTTGGAAGAAGCTCGCTATATCGTTGAGTTGTTGAAGACTTTCTTTGCTGAAAGGCGAAATGATGAAACGATTGGTATTATCACATTTAATATCTCTCAGAGAGACCTTATCGATGACTTGATTGATGAAGAGTGTGCTAAGAACCCCGAGTTTGCTTCTCGAGTTAGAGCAGAGCTTGCAAGAAAGCGTGATGGTGAGGATATCGGTCTGTTTGTCAAGAACATTGAAAGTGTTCAGGGGGATGAACGAGATGTGATTATCTTCTCTATCGGTTATGCTAAGAACGAGAACGGACGAGTGGTTCGAAACTTTGGATGGCTTAACCAGCGTGGCGGTGAAAATCGCTTGAACGTTGCTATCAGTCGAGCCAAGCAAAAGGTACATATTGTGACATCGATTAACCCCTCTGAACTTCAAGTTGAGGATGCTAAGAATGATGGCCCGCGCATCTTGAAGAAATACTTGGAGTATGCCTTTGCTGTGAGTGCGCAAGACAATGAAGCCGCTAAGCAAATTTTGTTGTCTTTCGGAGATGATAGCACACCGGGACAAACGGTATCGTTTGATAGTGATTTTGAAAACCAAGTGTATAATGCTTTGCTTGAACAGGGCTATCAAGTGGATACTCAGGTAGGCATCGGCGGATACAGTATTGACCTTGCGATTAAGAAGAATGGCAATTATATTCTTGGCATTGAGTGTGATGGCCGTCTCTATCATAGTTCCAAATCGGCAAGAGAGCGAGATTACCACAGACAAAAGTATTTGGAGTCCCGAGGTTGGAGAATCCATCGTATCTGGAGTACTAATTGGTGGAAGAACCCCAAACAGGAAATTGCAAAAATTTGTGCGATTGTAGATTCCTTATCGTAAACACAAATACCCCTCAGAGAACATTGAGTAATCTCTGAGGGGTATTTATTTGTAAACTATTCGAAACATGTAATGTATTCCGCTGACAATTTTTTATGAGAAATTTTATGCATTGGTCTCAAGAGAGCGGATTGAATTGTTTAGGAAACAATGATATAATGATGAGAGCACACTCAAATTGCATAAGTGTGTGTTGACCTGATTTATCTGAGTAGTAATGAGGTGAAAAGATGATTAACGCAAAGGAGCCAATCACGGGAGTGATTGAAACCGACAACAAGCCGTATTCCTTTTATTTGAAAGATTACTCTTTGGTTTTTATGGATGCTGAGGTTAATTCGCCCCTTCACTCTATCGTAAGACCTGTGGATGGGTTTGCTCAGGCTACAACACATAACGGCAGGAAGATGTTATTGTATGCTGGCGAACATGATTATACCATAGTAAACACAATGAGAATGGGGATTCCTAGCTACATTGTATCTATCCCTGATTTCTTTGATTACGATATATTGCACTATGATGGCATTGTCTTTGTTGGAGGAACACTGTCTAAGCTTACAGCTCCTCGTTCACTTCGAACTCAGTACGACGAAGAAAAACAACGGACTTACATTGAGCACGATGACGATACTCAGACATTCTCTTTTGGCGCGGAAGGGATTACCTGCGATTGTACCATTGGGTCTACAACAACCGAACGATGGGGTGTGGAAGGCAGGTCTATCAGAAACGAGAAAGTATATTTCCAAATGCTTTTTAGTGACAAACAAGAAACCTCCTCGGTGTATAAACATTATAGGAAGATTTGTGAACTTCTTTCTTTTCTAACCAATCGTCAAAATGTTGGCTTTGAAGAGATTTATTTGCTACAAAAAGATGTTCTCATAGGAGATGAAAAGAGAACTATGCGAACGGCACAGGTCTTTATAGAACAGCAAAAAATACTCACGGAGAAACGACAATTTTTCAACCTTGAGTTTGCTCTTTTAGGGGATTCAATAGGTAAGTTGCTCGAAGTTTTTTACAACCCGCAAGAGGGGGAAAGTTCATATTCTTTAGGGTTTTACCCTGAAAATGATGAAAATGAAAACGTTGTCAACAACGCAATGGTTAGGGCTGTGTGTTCAGCGCTTGAATGTGAACTGGAATTTGTGTCAGGAATAACAAGTGATGAGAAAAAGAAAATTAAGGCACTAACACGAAAAATCAAGCCCATAATCGAGGAGCACAAAGCTAGTGAAGACCGGCTGAAAGATAAAACATATGATGTAATTAATTCAAGTATGTCGCATTGGTCAATGGCGACAGCAGACCAAATAAAAGCTCTTTACCATATGTATGAGGAAGAAATGCTCAACGCTAACAAGAGTGGTTTAAAAATGGGAGACGAGGAAATTCAAGCGTTTGTAAAATATCGTAATGATATTACGCATGGTTCGTATAGAGTGTTAGACATATCTATTGCGTATACAACGCATCTCTTGGCTCGCTTAGTCTATTGTTGCCTTTTGACCCGAGTTGGGGTGCCTAGAGAGAATATTAAGGAGTGGATTCGAGAAGGGCGTTTATAAAAGAGATAGCTTGAGGATTTCAAAAAACAATTGAGAATAGTTGATTTTTGGAGCGGGATATAGTATAATAAACGAGCAAAAGGACTATGTTTTCAAACACAAAACCATATCCTGAAAAGGACAAAGTTTTGTATTCTCAAACGTAACAAAAAGAGCCTTTTGCGAGACCATCGCAGAGGGCTCTTTTTTTGCTACTATTCCCACTCGATGGTGCCCACGGTCTTGGGGTATATTTGCTTACTAATATTGCTAATATCTAATGCGATATTTGCTTATGTTAAAAGGCTTGTAAATCCTTGAAATTACTTATGTCTTGGGCATTTACTGGCTAATTGTTTTTCCCTGCTAAATGGATATGCTTATTTGCATATTTGGCTAAGCAATATTTACTCTATTTGGCTATGTATTGATTGTGGTATTTGGGGTATTATTTCGCCTTGTATTTTCTCTCTATGGGAGAATACTTTTTATTGTCTTTTTGGGACTATGGAAGATTGTTTTTGAACAAAATCATGTTTTCGAACACAAAACCATATCCTGAAAAGGACAAAGTTTTGTATTCTCAAACTTAACAAAAAGAGCCTTTTGCGAGACCATCGCAGAGGGCTCTTTTTTTGCTATTATTCCCACTCAATGGTGCCCACGGGCTTGGGGTATATTTGCTTACTGATATTGCTAATATTCAATGCGATATTTGCTTATGTTAAAATGCTTGTAAACCCTTGAAATTACTTACGACTTAGGTATTTTCTCGGCAATTATTTTTCTTGCTAAATGGTTATATCTATTTGCATATTTGGCTATGCAATATTTACTCTATTTGGCTATGTATTGATTGTGGTATTTGGGGTATTATTTCGCCTTGTATTTTCTCTCTATGGGAGAATACTTTTTATTGTCTTTTTGGGACTATGGGCGATTGTTTTTTTACATTTGCGAAGCAAAATCAACTATGATCGTTTCGCAGAAACGGTCATATCATAACATTTGGCGAAGCCAAATTCATAACTCTAAACTCATAACTAAAACCTTTTCGATGCGAAACGAGTTGTCAGTTGTGATTGCCTTCGGCAAGTTATGATTGGCTTCGCCAAGTTCGTTTTAAGGAGTTTGTATGGCAGATAGCATTTTGAGGGACAAATCTAAAACTTTTGCAAAAGAGATTGTTTTCCTCTGCAGAAAACTAAAACAAAACCAAGTTGAAGGAGCTTTGATAAACCAACTTTTGCGTTCAGGAACATCCATTGGAGCAAACGTACACGAAGCCCAGTATGCACAAGGGACAAAGGATTTTATTTCAAAATTTGAGATTGCCCTCAAAGAATGTAACGAGAGCGAATATTGGTTGGAACTTTTTTGAGGTGAACAGCCTTTCCGAGCAAGACTTCAAGCGTTTCAAAAAAGATTGTATTGAATTACGGCGGATGCTGGTTTCTTCTGTTTCCACACTCAAAAGCAGATAAGGTTTTTCGGTCGTTTATACAATTCGGGGAAACTCCGCTGCAACATTTTTGCAACACGCAGTGCAAACCGCAAAAGCGGAACGGTGCAGGCGTTGGACTATGCGACAAAGAAACATAAGGTGATCGTTAGGCTGTAACGATACACCAAACAAAAACCGCGTACCGAACATTCGGTACGCGGTTTTCTTTGTATATGCGATTAGATGTTGTGCTCGGCCTTCCAAGCATTCACCTTGTCCTTAGCCAGACGCTTGATGTCCTCTTTTGCGTAGATGGACTCGGCGCCGCCATTGACGTAGATGAAGAACTTGCCGTCAGCGGTCTCATACAGGCTCTCCTCGTAGCCGGCGGCATCGCCGAACTCACCGGAGGTGAACTTGCCGATCAGCTGAGCATTCTCGGTATCGTACTCAACCTTGCAGATGATCTTCTTCATGGCAGGAATCTCCTTTCGTCAGAATGGATCAAAAGATTTTCTTTTGTCCCACTTATCATAGCACACTTCTCGCCGTTTTTCAATGGATAGCGTGTTACAATCGGTTTTTGACGCGGGACTGTCTTTTGTACCTATTGCACAAAAGCGGAGGCTTCTTTTGTACATTTCCATCGGTTGCCTTTACGGAATGTTTTGTGCTATAATTTATCCTGTATTATTATGTAAGGAGGAAACCCCCTATGAAAATCCGCAAGCTAATTGCCCTTTTGGCGGCGTTGATGCTGATGGCCACTTCCGTGGTTGCAGCCATCCCCGTGTCTGCCGAGATGGGCGGCGACTTCCCCTGGACCGGCGAGCAGGACAAGATGCTCATCGAAGAGATCCTCGAGCGCGATGGTTTCATCGATGGTATCTGGATGCCCTGGTTCAACGAGGGTCAGACCGGTCACAACCTGACCGGCAACGAACTGATGGCCAAGTACAACTCCTCTTCCACCAAGGACTGGAACCGCGTGGAGTTGGATTACTATGGCGCAGACAAGATCTATCGCGAGATCTACAACCTGAAGGCCATGGGCTATAACATTATGGCCTACGGCGGCTCCATCTTCGCCGAAGGTGTCGTGTTTGACGACAACGGCGACGTTATCGGCATTAAGCAGGAGTATCTGGATAATGCCCGCCGTCTGCTGAATATGTGCCGCGAGATCGGTATGCCCGTGATGTGGAATATCTATTTCCACTCTTCCTCTATGCCTTCCTACTACGGCATTGAGGGCTGGCACTTCATCAACCAGATGCTGGGCAACCCCACCGTGGCGGATCACTATGCCGAGCGCTTCGTCCGTCCTCTGTGCCAGATGCTGGCCGAGTACCCCGACGTGGTGGCTATGGTCTCCATCGCCGACGAGCCGGAGAACGAGATCAACGACCTGGGCAAGGGCGATCATTTCACCACCAACGGTCGTGAGATGTACGGTGTCACCCAGGAGGATATGATCTACTTTATGCAGCAGATCAACGAGGTGGCTCGCGAGGAGCTGCCCAACGTGGCCCGCACCGTTGCCTCCAACAACGGCAACAAGACCATCTACCGTGATTTCGATCTGGATCTGATGGGTCACAACCAGTACACCGACGGCAACACCTTCAAGAGCGTGGAGAGCCTGCTCACCGACGCCGACCCCATCCTGACCGAGTACAACGTGGGCAACCGCATTGCCAACGATACCGACTACGCCAACAAGCTGATCACCTTCCGTGAGTGGATGATGGCCAACGGCTACAAGGGTGGCTTCCAGTGGTGCTGGACCCCCGGTCAGTATTCCGGCGCCTACGCCCTGCAGCGCAACGCCAGCGGCACCGCTTTCCGTAAGACGGTTGCCCTGCTGCGCTATTATATGGACGAGTATCGCGCCGAGTACCGCGGCGAGACCATTACCTTGGACGCTCCCGTGCTGTACGCCAACGCCGGTGACGGCAAGGTGCTGTTTATCCCCTCTAAGCGCGCTACCAAGATCACCGTCCAGCGTTCCGACGACGGCGGTAACACCTGGAAGAGCTTGGTGACCAACGTGGCGCAGTCCACCTACGTCAACAGCACCTACCTGATCGGTACCTACACCGATACCACCACCCGTCCCACCAGCGGCTATTGCTACCGCATCATCGCCAGCGATGACAACGGCAATACCGTCACCTCCGCCCCCAACGATTTGGCCGGCACCGACAAGACGTTCAAGAAGACCTTTACCGCCCCCACCTACGTGCCCGGCGAGTGGTATATCACCTCTTCTCTGACCCAGTCGGCTGCCAAGCTGACCTCTTTCGGTACCGACAAGAACCGCCCCCTGAGCGATTCGGTCAACCTGATTCAGAACGGCAGCTTCGAGTCTACCGGCGGTCAGTGGAACAACGCGAACTTCCTGAGCTATGCCCAGGTGGTGTCCGATTCCACCGCTCCCGACGGCAGCAAGAGCCTGTACGTCAATACCGATACCTCTGCCAACGGCTGGTACACCTTCACCGTCAGCGGGCTGAAGGCCAATACCGAGTACACTTTCTCTACCTTTATTAAGGGTGCTTATCTGGCAGACGACAATAAGGGCAACGCCTCCATCGGTGTCATCGACCCCGATACCGGCAAATTTATGTTCTATTGGGAGTATTTCCGCAGCTATCCTCGCTCTTCCCGCGAGACCAAGCAGATTTATCCCACCGCCTACGACAACGATTGGCACATTCGCTCGGTGACCTTTAACTCCGGCGATATGACGACGGCCACCATCGCTCTGTACGGCGCTTCTTCCAAGATTTGGCTGGACGGCATGGCTCTGTTCGAGACCACCCAGGGCGTCAAGTACGACAACGGTGAGTCCTCCAAGGCCATCACCTCCACCACCTACAACCCCGCCAGCGGCGCTACCAATGCCGTGACCGATCCCGCCGTAAACAACGCTTCCTATTGGAACACCGGCGCCGGCTACAAGCAGGGCTTTATGAGCATTGCCTCCGGCAAGCTGACCTACACCGCTTCCTCTGACCCCAAGGGTGTGCGTTACACCAAGTGGATCGACGTGAAGCCCGGCACCGATTATTATTATTCCTACACCGTGAACGTCACCCGTGCCGGTAGCGGTCGCGTGGCGATTCTGGACGACGCCATGCTGCTGCCCAACGAGGTGGTGACCACCGCCTTCTCCTCCACCGGAACCAAGACCGTCACCGGCCGCATCAGCACCGGCAAGTACGACAAGCTGGGCCTCTGCGTGGTGGACCTGGGCGGCGCCGCCACCGTCGACAACATCTATCTGTATGAGGGCGACGCCAGCGTGGTGCTGCCCACTACCCCCTCTTTTGACGGCTACATCATCAACGGCGACTTCGAGATCGGCTCTTCCAACAACTGGGAGAACCTGTGGAGCAACAATACCGTGGAGATGGTGGCCGGCCGCGACAGCGCCTTCGCTATGAAGGGCACCGCCGGCGGCCAGTATACTCAGGTGCGTCAGAAGATCACCGTGGAGCCCAATACCGACTACATCATCGAGGTGTGGGCCAAGAACGTGACCGGCACCACCCTGATCGTCAAGGATAGCACCGATGCCAACTTGAAGCAGACCGGTCTGCTGGGCAGCGGTTCCACCTGGACCAAGACCACGCTGGAGTTCAATTCCGGCAACCACGAGTTCATCTATCTGGGCTTTATGGGCGCTTCTGCCGGTAATACCTGGACGGTGGACGATGTCAAGATGTACAAAAAGCCCACCGCGTCTAACGACGGCTATCTCTCCAACGGCGACTTTGAGGTGGGCGAGCAGGATTGGACCTTCGGTTCCGGCTCTCACGCCATCGTGAGCGACGCCCACGGCGGCAACAACGCTCTGCAGCTGACCAACCCCAGCGCTTGGGGCGAGGCCGCTATGCAGATCTTCGCCGTGGAGCCCAACACCAGCTACACCATCACTTGGTGGTATAAGGCTACCTCCGGCACCGGTACCTATAACTTGATCGCTATGAACGCCAGCGGTTGGGCGAATATGACCGCTGAGGACGGTCAGAACTGGATGAACAACTACACCGGCGCCTGGACGCAGGGCCGTTACGTGGTGAACTCCGGCTCCGCCACCCAGATGGCGCTGAAGTTTACCACCGAGGCCACCAACCCTGGCACCATCCTCATCGACGACATCGTGGTGACCAAGACCGAGGATGTGGAGTGCACCCACAACTACACCGCTGCGGTGACCAAGCAGCCCACCTGCGGCGCTACCGGTGTCCGTACTTACACCTGCTCTCTGTGCGGCGACAGCTATACCGAGACCATCCCCGCCACCGGCGCGCATACCTATGACAACGCCTGTGACACCTCTTGCAACGTCTGCGGTGCCACCCGCACCGTGACTCACGTGTACAGCGGCGCCTGCGACCAGTACTGCAACCTGTGTGGTGCCAAGAAGAGCGGTCTGAGCATTGGCAACCCCCACACCTACGACAACGCCTGCGACGCCGATTGTAACGTCTGCGGCGAGATCCGCTCTGTGGCCGGTCACACCTACGACAACGCCTGCGACACCGACTGTAACACCTGCGGCGCTGTCCGTCAGGCTTCCCACAGCTACAAGACTGAGGTGACCGCTCCCGATTGCGTCAACGGCGGTTACACCACCTACACCTGCACCGTCTGCGGCGACAGCTACAAGGGCAATTACACTGCCGCTCTGGGTCACTCCTGGATTGCCGCGGATTGCGACACTCCCAAGACCTGCTCTGTCTGCGGCGAGGTCGATGGCGACGCTCTGGGCCACAAGTATGACAACGCTTGCGACGCCGATTGTAACACTTGCGGCGCCACCCGTACCCCTGCTGACCACAAGTATGTGGAGAGCATTGTTGCCGCCGCCAACTGCGGTTACGACGGCATGGCCAAGTACACCTGCTCTGTCTGCGGTGATTCTTACACCACCGCTATCCCCGCCACCGGCGCGCATAAGTACAGCAACGATTGCGACAACCGTTGCAACGTGTGTAACAAGATCCGCGAGGTGGGCGACCACCGGTATGTAGGCGTGGAGACCAAGGCTCCCACCTGCACCGAGACCGGTGTGATGACCTACACCTGTTCTTCCTGCGGTGTCAGCTACACCGAGGCCATCCCGGTCATCGCCCACAGCTACAACGCCGTGGTGACCGCTCCCGACTGTGTCAACGGCGGTTACACCACCTACACCTGCACCGTTTGCGGCGACAGCTACGTAGGCAACTACACCGACGCTCTGGGTCACGATTGGATTGCCGCGGATTGCGACACCGCCAAGACCTGCTCCGTCTGCGGTGCTACCGAGGGCGCGGCTCTGGGTCACAGTTACAAGGCTGAGGTGACCGCTCCCGACTGCGTCAACGGCGGTTACACCACCTATACCTGCACCGTTTGCGGCGACAGCTACAAGGGCAACTACACCGACGCTTTGGGTCACGATTGGATTGCCGCGGATTGCGACACCGCCAAGACCTGCTCCGTCTGCGGTGCTACCGAGGGCGCGGCTCTGGGTCACAGTTACAAGGCTGAGGTGACCGCTCCCGATTGCGTCAACGGCGGTTACACCACTCACACCTGTACCGTTTGCGGTGACAGCTACAAGGACACCTACACCTCCGCTCTGGGTCACGATTGGATTGCCGCGGATTGCGACACCGCCAAGACCTGCTCCGTCTGCGGTGTCACCGAGGGCGCTGCTCTGGGTCACAGCTACAAGGCTGAGGTGACCGCTCCCGACTGTGTCAACGGCGGTTACACCACCTACACCTGCACCGTTTGCGGCGACAGCTACAAGGGCAACTACACCGACGCTCTGGGTCACGATTGGATTGCCGCGGATTGCGACACCGCCAAGACCTGCTCCGTCTGCGGTGCTACCGAGGGCGCGGCTCTGGGTCACAGTTACAAGGCTGAGGTGACCGCTCCCGACTGCGT
>JAZNED010000151.1:0-36411 GCA_045588425.1 Acutalibacteraceae bacterium | reverse complement strand
GTGTGTGTAAGGGCAGCGATGTCTTTAGCTTGACAGTACTAATAGATCGAGGGCTTGACCTACAAATTCGAACAGATGTAACGAACACATTTTGACAGGAAGCGGTGTGATGCCCGTGACCTGCAGCTGGTTCTTTCCAATCCTTTTCAATGAATCTTTATTCAGTTCTCAGGGCTCTGAAAAGGAACCCCGAGAATAGTTGGTGCTGATGACGGTGAGGGTACACCCGTTCCCATCCCGAACACGGCAGTTAAGCTCACTCGTGCCGACGATACTTGGCTGGAAGCGGCCTGGTAAAATAGGTAGGTGCCAACACAAACAAAAAGACACGGCTTTACGCCGTGTCTTTTTGTTTGTGTTGGATTCTACTTCTTTTACCGGTTCCTGCGAATAGCCAACTTAAATACGGAGCTGAACTGCGGGAATAGGCACCGCCGGTGCCTATTCGAGCCGTGGCCTTGAACCCGGCGGTCTGTACTTGCTACGAGCCACGGCAAGCGGCACTAGTAAAATAGGTAGGTCTATACAGACTTTTAAATAAACACCTTACTCGATTTTGAAAAGGGTGTTATCTACATGAGAGTGGATAACATCACCTCTGCGTTGCGCTTGGTTTAGGGCTTGCACTTTCTTACTGCGTATGCTATACTGAAGGCGAAAGAGGTGAGGTATATGTGGAGACTATTGCTCAAAAAATTGGGAATGTCTGTATTGACGGTTTGCTGTTTCCTAATTGGTGTTTTCTGTTACAGCTTGGTGATTGCTCCCTTTAACCTGCCCTTTTTGCTGAAGCTGCCGGCAGATGCAGACGTAGTCTTTGCCGCTGTGTTTGCGTTGCTGTTCGTGTGCGTGGCAACGGTCGTCTCACGTACCAAGTGGTGTCTGGAGGAGGATATGCTTCAGACTGAAGAGGGGAAAGTAGGCACGCTGTTTCTGTGTGTGCTGACCTCGCAAGAGTTTCTGGCTGATGTGGTCGTATTTGCAGCGTGGGATTTCGTTGCCAGTGTTAGCATTGGTGTGACATCTACGGCGTCGTGGTGGTGGCTGTTGTTAGGAACAGTGATGTTAGTGGTATGCGGCTCGTTACTGTTTGCTGCGCTGGATTGCCTGCTGTATGTGATTGCTCGAAAGAGAGCCGATCGAAAACTGAGAAAAAACCAAAAACGAAGAGAAAGATAATAAAATCCTCTCCCTGAGAAAATCGGGAAGAGGATTTTTTGCAAAACTTTTCCATTTCCTATTGACATCTATGGAAAACAGGTCTACAATAAATATAGACGAACAAATGTTCGATGCACGAAACGGCGGGAGCAATACGGTGTGGCAGCTCAGTCGACGGCGTGAGTGTGCGCGGGACGTTTGAGCGTGATGGTGAGGGGAGGCTACGGCGCCGTGGCTGACCGATCCATGGATTCAAAATGTGGGACAACCTACAACGGCGGGCGCAAAACGCCCGAACGACAAACGAGGTGAATACTTTTGGTGCTTGGCGATTGGCAGCGCTTGGCTCAGGAGATTCCTCAAGATACACCGGTGATCTTTCGGTACGATGGGAAAAAGCCCATGGAAACCGAGGATTATTGTGATGGGTTACGGGTGTATCCATCCAAAATGTGGGATGGGTACGACGGCTGGAAACCCTGCGTGCTGGTGGTCTTGGGTGAGTGTTTCTGAGACAGGTGTATTTTTTTGACCTTTTTTGGGGGTTACGGACAATCCCTCCGTCAAAACCTGCGGTTTTGACACCTCCCTTTACACAAGGGAGGCATAGAGGGATCGAGAATGTCGCCCTACGAGTTGGTTGGAGTAAGTGTGAGAAACGGCGGGGTGCTGGATGGTCGCCCCCTACGGCGTTGGTTTTAGTTGTGTGAAAAAGTGGAGGGTATAATGCAGGATACACCATTGGAGAGACGGCGGATGGCGGATATTCAGGCCGCCATCGAGCGGGCGAAGGCCTATGCCGCCGCGCAGGAGGTGCCGCTGACGGTGGAACGACTGGCGGCGGAGATGGAGATGGATCTCACGCTGCTCCATCGTATCCTGCGGGGTGAGGTGGCAGCGAAAAGCCCGGGATTGAAGGCAAAGGTGGCCGCCATCCGCAAGGCGGGTGGCGAGGCCACCGCCAGCGTGATGGAGCACGCCCTGCGGCGTGGCAGCAGTGCCAACATGCACATGCTGTATCTCAAAAATCACGCCGGATACGACAGCGAAAAGGGTGGCAAGACCGCCCATAACGAGGGCGGTGAAGCAACGCCGCCGGTGATCTTTTTGGGGGAGGAGGACATACCCGACTGATATGAGAGAACTGATGAAAGTATACGAGGAATCGCTGGAGAAATTGCGGCAGCGACACGAGAAACTACTGTGTGAAATCCACGTATACGATAAGCGGGTGGCGCTACTGGAAGAGGAGATGGACGAGCTGTGTGAGGCCATGAGCATGATGCGCCGCCATCTGGAGGGGTAAGATGCAAGGGGGCTGCGTGTATCTGCCGGATGTGATCGGTGGCGGGTACGGCGAGTTTTGGCGGTGCCGAAGTCGCTATCGCGTCGTGAAGGGTGGCAAGGCCAGCAAAAAATCTTCCACCACCGCCCTGTGGTACATCTATCATCTGATGAAGTATCCCGAATCCAACCTGTTGGTGGTGCGTAACGTCCACCGCACCCACGCGGACAGCACCTATGCGCAGCTACGTTGGGCGATCCGACGGCTGGGGGTGGAGCACCTGTGGCGGGCGGTGAGGGAACCGCTGGAGTTGACCTATCTCCCCACCGGACAGCGGATTCTCTTCCGCGGGATGGACAATGTGGAAAAATTGGCCTCCACCACGGTGGAGCGGGGGTATCTGTGCTGGGTGTGGATTGAGGAAGCCTTTGAAATTGCCAGTGAGGCGGATTTTGACAAGCTGGACCTGTCGGTACCTCGTGGTGAACTGCCAAAACCTCTCTTTAAGCAGACCACCATCACGTTTAACCCGTGGGATGAGAATCATTGGCTGAAAGGGCGTTTTTTTGATCGGACAGATCCTAACGTGTACGCCATCACCACCGATTATCGGTGTAACGAATTTTTGGATAGCACAGACCGAGTACTTTATGAGCGGATGCGGGAGAAAAATCCACGGAAATATGCGGTGGCCGGCTTGGGCGAGTGGGGACACAGCGAGGGCCTGGTGTTTGAGAACTGGTCGGTGGAGGAATTCTCGCTGGGGGAACTGCATCGAGAGGGAATCCGGCACGTGTTTGGCCTGGACTATGGCTACACCAACGATCCCACCGCCTTTATTGCCGCGGCGGTGGAGGAGGAAACCAAGCGGATCTATCTCTACGATGAGCATTATCAGCGGCGGATGCTCAATGAGGATATCGCGGCGATGATTGTGGAAAAAGGCTATCAAAAAGAGCGGATTCGGGCGGATGCGGCGGAGCCAAAATCCAACGAGGATTTGCGCCGGCTGGGGATTTGCCGCCTGCAGGCGGCAAACAAAGGGCGAGATTCCATCCTCAGCGGCATTGCTCGTCTGCAGGAGTATCGGCTGGTGGTGCATCCGCGGTGTGTGCACACGGCGGCAGAGTTGAGGGGCTATGTGTGGCAGGCGGATGGACGGGATGGCGTGTACCGCAATCTACCCTGCGATAAGGACAATCATCTGATGGATGCTCTGCGGTATGCCATGGAGGATGTGCCCCGTCCGTCGGTGGGGCAGAGGAAGGTTGTGCGGTACGGGATACCGCGAGGAGGATGGAAAGGATGAGCATAATGTGGTTTGCACTGGGTGTGCTGTGCGGTGTGGTGGTGTCCTTTGTGGTGGCGAGAAGAGATGGCACTACGGACGGAGAAAAGTCGGGTAAGACGATGCACACACCCACAAAGGCGTGGGATAAAACCCGTAATTTTTTGTACTATGACGGCACAGTGATGCCGGAAATCAAGGAGGACTTGAATGAGTAATAAAAACAAGGGTTCTGTCCTGCCCGAGCAGGTGCAGGCGGAATACCGACAGGCCACCGACTATAAGCGACAGCTGGGCAGTCGGGGGTTGTATGAACAGACCCGTATCAACGAGCGCTTTTACAGCGGCGATCAATGGTACGGCGTTAACTGCGGTGACAGCCGTCCACTGGTGCGCTATAACGTTATCAAGCGCATTGGCGACTATAAGATGGCGGTGGTGGGTGCCCAGCCGGTGGCGGTGCGCTTTTCTGCGGAGGGTGTGCCGATGACCGCTGCCTCTCACCAGTTGGTGGAGGGGTATCGGAATGCGTTGCGTCAGGGGCAGACGCCCGAAACCTTACCTGCTGAGGCGGCGGCTCAGGCTATGGCGACGGCGCTGACCGATTATTTTGCTACCACCGCTAAAAGGCTGAAATTGGAACATTTGAAACAGCGGGTATTGCGCAACGCCTACATCAGCGGTACGGGTGTGTTGTACACCTATTGGGACGATCGCATCCGTACCGGTTTGTACGCCGATGACGCTCGTACCGCCCCTATTTATGGCGATATCGCCGCAGAGGTGCTGGATATCGAGCAGGTGTATATGGGTGATCCTTCAGTGGAAGACATCCAACAGCAGCCGTACATCATCATCGCCCAGCGTCGCTCTGTGACCGAGATTCAGCGTTTGGCCAAAGCCCACGGTTGCCGCCGTTGGGCGGAAATTCGCAGCGAGGACGGTCACGCTACCTTGTTGACCCGTTTTTGGAAAGAATGGGACGAAACCGGAAACACCGTTGTGAAAGCGGTGCAGGTGTGCAATACCGTCACGGTGCGGGAAACGTGGGATTTGGGATTGCGGTTGTATCCGCTGTCCATTTTCCGTTGGGAAGAAAAGCGTCATCAATGCTATGGCGAGAGCGAGATTCCGTTCCTCATCCCCAACCAAATCGCCATCAACCGCACCATCTCGGCCGGCGTTTGGGCGGTGATGATGATGGGCATGCCCATGATGCTGGTCAACGGTGACGTGGTTACCCAGCCCATCACCAACGACCCCGGTCAGATTATCCCCGTCTACGGCAGTGGTGAGGAAGTGCGGGATGCGGTGCGCTATGTAGACCCGCCCGCCTTCTCCTCCCAGTTGGATGCCAACGTGCAGGGGCTGATCCGTGACACTATGACCCAGGCGGGCGTGAGCACCACACTGCTGGGTGACATCGAACCCCACAACACCTCCGCCATCATCGCGGTGCGTGAGGCATCCCTGATGCCGCTGACCATGATGCAGAATCGTTTTTATTCCTTTTTCGAGGACGTGGCGCGGGTGTGGTCGGAGTTTTGGATGGCGATGTACGGCAATCGTGGTCTGAAAATCGCCGAGGAGCAGGGGGTATGGTATATGCCCTTTAATGGTGCGGATTGCCGCAATCTGCTGCTGAGTATCGGCGTGGACGTGGGTGGCGGTGACGCCTTTAGTGACAGTCGCACGGTGGAAACGCTGGACAATCTCTATTCCCACGGCATTATCAATGCAAAGCAATATCTTAGCCGTCTGCCCAAGGGAACGGTACCTCGTATGGAGGCGCTCTTGCAGGAGATGGCGTAATCGTTTGTAGAAACCTTTTTCATGGATATGTCGCGGCCAATTTGCCCCAACAGTTGAGCCGCAAAGGAGGAACACGATGGAAAACGAAATGATGGAACTTATCTCGGAGGAGACGGAAACAGCACTGTCCGCCTCGGAGACGGAGTTGGAAACGTCTATGATGGATGTCACCCAACGTTTGGCCGAGGATTTTTTGACGCTGGCAGAGGAATTTCCACAGTTTGTCAGTCCCACACAACTGCCGGATGGGGTGTTGGACATGGCGGCGCAGCAGGGAATCCCCTTGCTGGATGCCTATCTGCGTTATCGGATGCAGGAGGAGAAAAAGATTGCTTTTGCCGCCGAAAAACGGCAGAAAGCCGCCGCACAATCGGCGGGTAGCTTAGCCCGTGGAGCGGTACAAACCCCACCGGAGCAGGACGCATTTCTCCGCGCGTTCCGTGCTGCACTATAATTTATTTTAACAACAGAAAGGAAACGATACTATGAGTTTGAATCTGGAAAACATTTCTATTAAGATGACCGACGAGTTGGATCAGGCCGTAACTCAGAAGCCGGTCACCGGATTTATGGCGGATAACAATCTGCGTGGTAAATTCGTGGGTGCCAAGACGGTGATGATTCCCGCTATGAATATCTCCGGTCTGGGTGACTATGATCGCGACACCGGCTTTGTCAGCGGTACTGTGTCCATCTCCGCCAAGCCTTACACCTTGGCTATGGATCGCGGTCGCTCTTTCCAGCTGGATCGTGAGGACCACGACGAGAGCGGCATTGCCGATCTGGCCGGTCAGGTCATGGGCGAATTTGTTCGATCCAAGGTAGTACCTGAGGTGGATGCCTATGTGCTGTCCAAGTTGGCCGGCTATGCCTATAACGCCGGTCAGACCATCACGGGCGACCCTGCCAACGAGGCCTACAAGATGCTCTCCAACGCTATTTCTGCCGCACAGAATGCGGTGGGCTATGACGAGGAGCTGGTGGCATTTGTGAATTCTCATATGCTCAACGAGCTGCAGAACAGCGAGGAGATTTCCCGTCATCTGGTGATGAACGACTTTAAGAAGGGAGAGCTGCATACCCAGGTCGCCAGTCTCAACGGCGTAGCGATTCTGCCTGTGCCCGACAGCCGTATGAAGACTGCTTATGATTTTTATGACGGCACCACCTCCGGTCAGGAGGACGGTGGCTTTACTCCTGCCGCCAACGCCAAGAGCATCGGTTTGCTGCTGGTACCTCGCCGCGCCGCTTCTCTGATTAAGAAAACCGAGCAGGTGCGTTGCTTTGATCCCGCCCACAATCTGAAGGCGGATGCCTGGAAGCTGGACTACCGTCTGTATTATGACGTGGTCATTAAGGATAGCCTCAAGGGCGGTATCTGCACCTATGTGTATTGATACGCACGCCTGAGGAGGTGACGGTATGACCGGTTTGAGTGTGTTGCGTCACGCCTATGGCTTGATGGAACAGCCCCATCGCTTGTCGGCAATCGACGGTAACGAAAGCGGTTTGCTGGCGGTCAATCAGATCTATTGCGATTTGTGGCATCGCGAGCATTCGGGTGAGTTCCGTCCGTTGGAACATTTGCGACAGAAAATGGAGATTTCTTGGCGGTGTCTGCCGGCAATGACCTATGGCGTGGCTACTCTGCTGTGCCTCAACAGCGGTGAGGAACGTCCGTATGAGCGGTATCTAGATTTGTATACGCGTGCGCTCACCCATACCGGCGGTAGGCTGTCTACGCGGTTGGACACGATGCCTAGGGAGGACTGAGCGTGAAACGAGAGGTTCCTTTGTACGACCGACGCCGTTTGGAGGCGTTGGTGATGGCGCATAAGATGAAGGTGCATCTGATGCGTAAGGGAGCGGGTAAAATCCGCTCGCATGCGGCCGGCGCAAAAACGCCGCGCTAACGGATCGTGCGGGAGAAGATTGGCGGTTCTTCTCCCGCACTTTTTTTAGTTTCCCCATTGACTTAAACATAATAAATTGATACAATAAAGTGTCAATGTATGTCGTTTTACTCTGAGGAGGTGTTTCCTTTATGAATATTTGTGTCGCCGGTATGCCGATGTGTGTCGACAGCGCACAAAAAGAATGGTTTGATCCGCTGTATTTGCCATACGAGCGGCAGGATGATCGCGCGTCTATGATGAATATTCGCACCCTTATGCTGGATGAGATCGTTTGTCCCGAGGGCGAGGTGGTGCAGAGTATTAAGTCTGCCACCATCGTCAAGTTGGCGGACGGTCGTCTGTGTCGTTACAGCCGCAATTTGGCCGGTCACATCTATCTGGCTACTGTCTATAACAGCGACTATTCCGATGTGGAGATTCAGATGCGCAAGGGTATGATCCATCCTCAGTTTACCAGCGAGGGATGGGAGTATTCTCTGACCGGTTTCTCCTTTCAGGATCGCCTGACCGCATTGGGCGGCGGTGTGTTGCACGCCTCCTCGCTGGCATGGCGCGGAAACGGCATTGCCTTCTCTGCCAACTCCGGCACCGGCAAATCCACCCACGTGGGTCTGTGGCAGAAGCTGTTGGGGGACGAGGTCGTGGTGGTCAACGACGATAAACCCGCCATCATCTTTGAAGACGGTAAGCCGTTGCTGTGTGGCACACCTTGGAGTGGTAAGAGCGCCATTAACACCAACGTGACGGTGCCGCTAAAGGCGATTGTGTTTATCGAGCGTGGTGAGAAGAACAGCATCTGTCGCCTGGATTCCCTGCGCAGTTATTTCTACCTGACCTCCCAGCTGGCACGTCCCTACTACGACGTGAACCTGGGCGAAAAATTGGTGGAGTTTGGCGAGCGGTTGTTGGCCAACGTGCCGATTTACTGTCTGACCTGTAACATCAGCACCGAGGCTGTGGAAACGGTGATTAAGGAAATTTTCCCTGAGGAGGAGATTTAATTATGAAGATCAAAGAAGGTTTTTTGCTCCGTCAGGTTGGCGGTAACAACGTGGTGGTGCCGGTGGGCGCCCAGTCGGTGGATTTCCGTTGCCTGATTACCTTAAACGAGGTAGGTGCTTTTCTGTGGCAGAAGCTGACTGCGGATTGCACCGTGGAGGCTTTGGTAGAGGCTCTGTTGGCCGAGTATGACGTGCCTGCCGATATCGCCACCGCCGACGTGGAGCGTTTTGTGTCTTCTCTGCGGGAGAAGAATCTGCTAGATGAGTAAGAAGAAAGATTCCCGCTTGGTGGGGTTGCCATTGGATCAGCTGGGGCCCATTCTGTCTGACTGTATTGCGCAGGGACAGGAGGTGGTACTCACCATCACCGGCAACAGTATGAGTCCCTTTCTACGGAATAAGAAAGATCAGGTGGTGCTGACCGCCTGCGACCCCACGGCACTACAGCCCGGTGACGTACCGCTGTATCGTCGCCGTAACGGAAAATATATTCTGCACCGCATTGTAGAGCGGGATGACGGCGTCACCCGCACCCGATGGGGGAAAGGGGAGGCGTTGCCTTCTCGTTGCGATAGTCTGCAGTATACCATGCTGGGCGACGCTCAGTGGCAGGAGGAGCCCCATATTGCCCCCGATCAGATCGTGGCAGTGGCAACGGCCTTTATCAGTCGCGGTAAGCGGTGGGAATGTGACAGTGACGCCTATCGCAGCAATCGCTTGCGCTGGCATCGATGGCTGTGGTTGCGTCCTGTGCTGGTGCGGATGTATCATTTGCCCCGTCATCTGCGGTATGGTGTGCCCTATCGTCTGCGTCGTTTGCTGGGACGATCCAAGAAAAGTAAGGAGTAATCAACCATGAAATCCGCCAATGCTTCCAAGTGGATATGGCGTATCGCTCGTCCTTACGGGTGGTCCATTGTGCTGCTGTCTGTGGTCAACGGTTTGATCGCGGGCGGTATGGTGGCGTTTGCGCTGGTATCCGAAAAGGTGATTGACAGTGCCATGGCCAAGGATCACGACAGCCTGCTGTGGGCGGGTTGTGCGTTGGTCGGCTTGCTGTTGGCGGAGTTGGCTCTCCATATTTTCTATAACTACTATAAGGTGTGGGTTACCGGCAAGGTGGAGATTCGCATCAAGGATACGGTGTTTGCCTCCTTGTTCAAAAAGCAGTATCAAAAGCTGTCCAAGATTCATACCGGTGAACTGCTTCATCGTATGACCGCCGACACCGACGTGGTGGTGAGCGGCGTGGTGACGTTGGTGCCGCAGGTGGTGGCTATGGCCACTCGTCTCATTGCCTGCTTGGTGGTACTGCTGATGATGGATTGGCGCTTTACGCTGGTGCTATTGGGCTTGGGCGTTCTGATGCTGATCTGCAGCCGCTTCTATGGCAAGAAGATGAAAACCATCCACAAAGAGTGCCAGGAGAAGGATGGAAAGGCGAAATCCTTTACACAGGAGAGCTTCGCCAACTGGATGCTGATACAGTCCTTTGATGGTGCCGATACCGTTCGAGGTCGCTTAGGTGGTCTTTTGGGTAGCCATTTCAAGGCAAAACTTAAGCGCATCCGTTGGAACAATATGTCCCACGGCGCGATGTATCTGCTGTTTTCCGGCAGCTACTACGTGGCTTTGTTGTGGGGTGCTGTTGGTCTGGCATCGGGTAACGGTTTCTCTTTTGGTGAGTTGACCGCTTTTCTGCAGATTGTCAGCCAGATCCGTCAGCCCTTTGTCAACGCTTCGGGTTTATTGCCTCAGTATTACAACATGCTGGCTTCTGCCGAGCGGATTCAGGAGCTGGAACTGTTGGAGGACGAACCTCGTTTGGGTCAAAGCTGTGACCCTGTTGATGTGTACGAGCGATTGGTGTCGCTGGATGCCCGTGACATCCACTTCGCCTATGAGGAGGGACATCCCATTCTGTCGGGGGCGGACTTCTCGCTGAAGAAGGGCGAATTTGTGGCGCTGGTGGGCTATTCCGGTATCGGTAAGTCTACCTTGCAAAAGCTGATGTTGGGCTTCTATACCCCCGATAGCGGTGAAATGAAAGCCAAACTCACCGATGGTGAATTGGTGCTGGGGTGTGAGACCCGTCCCTTGTTTGCCTACGTACCCCAGACCGGCCTTCTTCTGTCCGGCACGATTCGAGAGAACATCGCCTTCTGCTGTGGCGAGGTGAGCGAGGATGCCATCTGGGCCGCCGCTGAGGTGGCGGACGTGGCGGATGCTATCCGCAAGCAGCCGAATGGCTTGGATACGATGCTGGGCGAGCGTGGCAGCGGCCTATCCGAGGGACAGCTCCAACGCTTGGCGATTGCTCGTGCTGTACTGTGTGACGCACCGGTGTTGCTACTGGATGAGGCCACTTCCGCATTGGACGAGGCTACCGAGGAGCGGGTGCTGAAGCGTTTGCGTGCGCTTCCCAATCGCACCTGCTTGTGCATCACCCACCGCCCTGCGGCGTTGGAGATTTGCGATCGTGTCATCCGCGTAGTGGACGGTAAAATTGTAGAAGGATAAATAAAAACTCCCTGCCGACTGGCAGGGAGTTTTTTTAATCCTCATATTGGGTTAGATGTCCTTGTGTCCGCATACCGGGATATCCCCACTGACGGAGCACTTCAAAGGCTCCTACCGCTACCGCGTTGGAGAGATTGAGGGAGCGGGCGGCATCCTTGTCGATCATGGGCAGACGCACGCAGGAGTCGGGGTTGTCGTGGAGCAGCCACTCGGGTAATCCTTTGGTTTCTTTGCCGAACACCAGATAGGCTCCATCGGGATATTCTACGTCCGAGTGGATGTGCTTGGCCTTGGTGGAAAAATAGAAGAAAGGACCTTGGTTGCGGGCAAAGAAATCGTCCAGATCCTTATAATAAGTAATGTCCAGCAGGTGCCAATAATCCAGACCGGCACGTTTGAGTTTTTTATCATCGATTTTGAAGCCCATTGGCTCCACGATGTGCAGGCGTGCGCCAGTGGCGGCACAGGTGCGGCTGATGTTGCCGGTGTTTTGCGGAATTTCCGGTTCTACCAGCACGATGTTGAGTGTAGGCATAGTTTCCGCCTCCTTTTCTTTATTGTACTCTATAAAAACCATTGTGGCAAGACATATTTTTCATACGATGGGAAACAATGAGAGGGAAGGGAGGCGAGTGTATGAAACACAACGCAGGTAATTTTATGAAAGGCGTCGGCATGGGGATGGCTTTGGGCTGTACCGCCGGTGTGGTTGGCGCTTATTTAATCAAAAAGAACAAAAAAGGCATCAAGCACAATGCCGGCAAAGCCATTCATTCTTTTGGCGACCTGATGGAGAATGTAACCGGTATGTTTTGAGGTAAAAAAGGACGGGTTTTCCGTCCTTTTTTTGGTTTTCTCTTTACAAAAGGAAGAAAAATGTGTAAAATAACAAAGAATGGGTATCTGTGTGCCCGAAACTAATGAAACGGACGGTCTGAGCCGATGAAAGAGAACAAAAACGAGAAGAAGATCGACAATCTTCCCTTTGACGAAGGGATGGACATATTCGGCGCCCACAAAACCCGTGAAGAGGTGCGCGCTGAGGAAAAGGCACGCCGCAAGGAAGAGCGAGAGGCGCTGGCGCAAGAGCTGAAACGGCGTCGCCAAGATGTGAAAGACGGTAAGGTGCCCACCCGTCGCAAGGATGTGCTGGTTGTCTGTATTGTGTTGGCAGCCCTGGTGGCACTGTGTATGGTGTCGCTGTTCATCAACTTTGTCCCCGATAAAGAAGACGTGGAAAAAGCCATGAACGAGACTCGCGGCCATTACGTGGATGAGAATGCGGCACCTGCGTTATCCAGCGATAACCTGACGGCAGACGTGAGCGAGGCGTATTTTACCAATGACGGTCACCTATGTGTGAAATTGCTCATCGGCAATGGTACGGATAAGGTGCGGCGTATCGAAAAGTTGGTCATTGATGCTTATGATTATAATGGCCAGAAGATTGCCGGCGGTACGGTGCCCTTCGATGAGGATGAGCTGGTTCTAATGTTGATGGATGAGATAGAGAAGGAGATTCTTATTTCTCCTGAGCACGTGTTGGTGGATGACAGTTATCAGTTAGCGAACACAGAGTCGTTTGAAATCACCATCACCTCCGTCCCCGTCGAATCTGAATAGATTAATTGCATTGTGAAAGAGGAAACCCCTATGCTGGAACTGAAAAACATTACCTATACCGTCCAGGATGACAACGGCAATCCCCACGACATCCTCAAGGACGTGAGCTTAACCATTGACGAGCGCTTTGTGGCCATCACCGGCCCCAACGGCGGCGGCAAATCCACCCTGGCGAAGATTATCGCCGGTATTTACACCCCCACCTCCGGTCGTATTCTGCTGGATGGGGAGGACATCACCGATCTGTCCATCACCGAGCGTGCCAAGGCGGGCGTCAGCTTTGCCTTTCAGCAGCCGGTGCGTTTTAAGGGCCTGACCGTGCAGGATCTGATCACTATGGCCGCCGGTCGTCCCATCACCATCTCCGAGGCCTGCAACTACCTCTCCGAGGTGGGTCTGTGCGCCCGCGAGTATATCCACCGCGAGATCAACGCCAGCCTGTCCGGTGGCGAGCTCAAGCGTATCGAGATTGCCATGATTATGGCCCGTGGTACCAAGCTGTCCATCTTTGACGAGCCGGAGGCGGGCATCGACCTGTGGAGCTTCGGCAACCTGATTCAGGTGTTTGAAAAGATGCACGAGAAGCTGGGCGGCAGCATCATGATCATCTCCCACCAGGAGCGCATTCTCAACATCGCCGACCGCGTCATCGTGGTGGCCAACGGTCAGGTGCGCACCGAGGGTAGCCGTGATGAGATCCTGCCCGACCTGCTGGCGAGCAGCAGTCCTTGTTCCGTACTGACGGACAAGCTGTAAGGAGGTGCAGGACTATGGATAACATTCAAAAGAATTTGCTGCAGCAGATTGCCGACCTGCACGACGTGCCCCAGGGTGCCTACAACATCCGCACCAACGGCGAGATGGCCGGTCGCAACACCACCGAGAATATCGACATCGTCACCAAGACGGATAAGCCCGGTATCGACATCATTATCAAACCCGGCACCAAGAACGAGAGCGTGCACATCCCCGTCATCCTCAGCCAGACCGGTCACACCGAGATGGTGTACAACGACTTTTACGTGGGCGAGGGGGCAGACGTCACCATCGTGGCGGGCTGTGGCATCCACAACGCCGGCGACGAGGAGAGCCGTCACGACGGCATCCACGCCTTCCATCTGGCGGCAGGCGCACGCCTGAAATACGTGGAGAAGCATTACGGCGATGGCGACGGCAACGGCAAGCGGGTGATGAACCCCACCACCGTCATCAATTTGGCAGAGGATGCCTACATGGAGATGGAGTCTACCCAGATTAAAGGCGTCACCTCCACCATCCGTGACACCTCCGCCACCATTGCGGCAGGTGCCACGCTGATTGTGCGTGAGAAGATTATGACCCACGGCGAGCAGTTTGCCGAGACCAATTTCCATCTGGATATCAACGGCGAGGGTGCTTCGGCACAGTTGTCCTCTCGTTCCGTTGCCAAGGGCAAGTCCCGTCAGGTGTTCCGTTCGGTCATTAACGGCAACGCTAAGTGTTCCGCCCACTCCGAGTGCGACGCCATCATTATGGACGAGGCTTCGGTCAGCGCCATCCCCGAGGTGACCGCCAATCATCTGGACGCCGCCCTCATCCACGAGGCCGCCATCGGCAAGATTGCCGGCGAACAGCTGATCAAGCTGATGACCCTGGGTCTCACCGAGCAGGAGGCCGAGGAGCAGATCGTCAGCGGCTTCTTGAAGTAATCGTTTATACAAAGAACACCCCCGACAACGCATGGCGTTGTCGGGGGTGTTTTATGTTTATCTGCCGCGATATTCGGTTTTGATCACCTCGGCCATTTCTTCCGGCGACTCCCGGCATCCGCCGGCCAGCCACAGCTTGATGATGGCGTTGAGACCGTTGCGGAAAAATTCGATGTGATAATGGATATTTTTATCGATGTGTTCCATCTCTGCTCGCTTGGTGTCGTAGATGCTGATGAGATGCTTTTCGTCGTAGCAGAGCTTAAAATAGGTCTTATAGAACAACTGGTTTTCCTTAATGTGTTTAAACATTTTTAAGCATCCGGTACGCTCGGTGAAATAGTCATAGTCGGCAAACAAGGTGCCGAAATCCTTTTCCAGCGTTTCCTTTACCTTATTGGCCAGATCGAATATATCTGTATAATTGGCATAGAAGGTGCTGCGGTTGAGCCCGGTCATCTTGATGATGTCCGAAACGGTGATGTCTTTAATCTCATGGTTTTGCAATAGCTCCACAAAGGCTTTTTCGATTTTTTCTTGGGATTCTCTGCGGCGTTTGTTATTCTTTACGTTCATGCTTCCTCCATTATTCCGACAGATGTGGCAAAATTGATGGTGCGATTTCCTCTTTATTCCAACAAGTGTTGGCTGATTGTTGATTGTTTTTGCTTGCTAACCATAGTATACTACAAATGCAATAAGAAAACAAGTGTTGGTTTAATGAAAGGAGATTTTTATGAAAAAGAGTAGTTTCATTGTGCTCATTCTGGCTACGGTCAGCGGGGTGCTGTTCTCTCTGGGTATGTGTATGGCGCTGTTACCGGAGTGGAACGCGTTTACCGAGGGCTTGGTGTTCGGCGGCATCGGTTTGGTGCTGGGAATTGTCACATTGTTGGTGTGGGCCAAGATGGAGGGCAAACGATTGCCTAAATGTAATGGCAAGAACCTGTTGCGTTTGCTGTATACCGTATTGGCGGTGCTGGTGTTCGGTGCCGGTATGTGCCTGTGCCTCGTGTGGGGACAGATTGTGTATGGCACGTTGGTGGGTCTGCTGGGCATAGTGATGCTCATCACGCTCATTCCCATATATAAAGGTATCCGATGAGGTCTTTGTAATGCGCATTGTTGCTGGCAATCCATTGAGTAGAGAGGGGGATATGTGTTAGTGGCAAAATCTAAAATAGTCAAAGTGACCAATAAGGTGGCACAGGTTGTTACCGATGGTTACAAAAAGATTGAACAAGGCGTCGTAGGCGGCTATACCAAGATCGAGGATCGGTTTGTGGACCGCTATTTAACCAGAGATGGTGAAACCGTCGAGGAAGCCAAGGCCAGATTGAAAAGCGAACGAAATTATTAAACAAAAATACATTTTAAAAAGGAGAATCGTCATGGGTAAGTTTTTCAAGAGAGCGTTTCAGGACATGAAGGAGAGCACTAAGGCTCAGCACGAGGTAGATAAGGCGAATTTCGCCGCTGCCAAAGCGGAGTCCAAGGCGCAGTGGGAAGAGGCTAAGGCAATGGCCAATCCCGACCGCCGCAAGGCTGTGATGCAGGCAGAGCGTGACACGCAGATTGCTGCGGCCAACGAGCGCGAGGATGCGGCGAACGAGCGCATCGCGAAAGCCAATGGTCTGTACATCGAAATCGACACAGAGGACTAAGAAAAAACAGCCACCGATTTCGGTGGCTGTTTTTCTATATCTATTATACCACATTTTATCCCTATTTTCAAGACTTGTAAATAGTTGAATTTGGGAAGATAATGGAATAGGAGGGGATACGATGAATGAGGAAACACGGAATCGGTTCATAGAATTAAATTCTGCTTGCGTTGATGGGAATACGGTTGCTCGGTGTGCGTTGATTGATTATTTGCAATCGTTGCTAGCGGAGGGTCAAGTAAACACTTTCGAGGATATCGGCTGGTGTTATTGGAATATATCCGACCAATACGCTTTGTTGCGGGATGGACACCGCCAATCCGAAAACCATCGGCGATTTTATGAACACGTTTCCCGAGGCGATGCCGCCTATCTCTACTGGCTGGTGAACGACGCCACCCAGAAATTGACCTTAGAAAAAGACGGCTATGGTGATGTGTGGTGGGAGTATTACTATGAGGCGGTGAAAAGAAACGAAACGAAAGGTCTGCCGATCGAATGCGGTGTACACAGAGCGGCGTTGTACAAAAATCCGTTGATGGCCACGGATGAGCGGCGCGTATCGTTTGCCAAAGAGCGGTTTGAGAACTTTTTATCCCACACCAAGGAAAAGGCGGAATACGATTTCTATTCCGCTATGTATCTCTCTTCCGTGGCACAGTATGAAGCGGTAGCGGAATCCGCTTTGACGGGTGTGGGACAGTCGTTGCTCGGCGGTCTTTCGGCCGAGAAAAGCCACAACGATTTCCTGATAGGGGAGTGGAGCAAGTTTACGGACTTGCCGGACCCTCGCAGACGAGCCGAAGTAGGTATCTATGCGGTGATTAACGCCTTGATTTATGCAAAGCAAGCAGAGCGCGCCAGACGGCTGTACGCCGAGGCATTGTCGCTTGGTTTACCTAAGAACGCTTACATAGAAAAAAGATTGTAAAAAACAGCCACCGAAACGTTTCGGTGGCTGTTTTTTCGTCTTATTCCACGCCGCGTTTGTACAGTCCTCTCGTAATTGCGGCAGGCGGTTTGCCGCCTTGCTGATAGGTGGCAAGGACGGCGGCACAGCGGCTTGCGTCTTCCACCGTAAAATGGAACAGGTGAAAATCCATGTTGGGAATCTCGCTTGCTTTATCTCCCCACCAGAGGGGAACGCTGTTGAGTACCTCGGCGCATCCGCCACTGCACATCACGGGGAATGCCGTGCCGGTGCGGTCGGTGATGCCCTGATGGTGGCAGTCGGCACAGGATCCACCTGCACACTTGCGGGGGCAGTTGCGGGTGAGCATCAGCGGCTGGTGGCCGTACACTATCACACCCACAGGGAGGGGGGAGGGGGTCAGCTTCCGCATCTGACCAAAGGTCAGCTCCATGGATAGGGTGGCGGCATCTAACCCCCGCTCGGTGTAAAACGCCAACGCATCGCGGTTGGTCAGATTCAGCCCAAATCCACCCACAGCGGTTAGACCCGCCTCTTTCGCCAGAGGCAGAGCACCCACGTTGCCGCACAGGGCAAAGGTGGCACCTGCCGTTTTGGCTTTTGCCAGTTGGCGGCGGATGGTTTCCTCCTGTCCAAACATCCCGCGGGGAATCTCCATACCCACCGCTGTGTAGGTGGCGATGGCGCGGATGGTGGCTTCATCGGTATTCAGCGGCAAAATCACCGCGTCAGCGGTCAAATCGGCAGACCACTGATTGGCACTTGCCAATCGGGCGATGGTTTTGGTTTTGTTGGGATAGTTGCCCTCCAACACAGGCGGCATAGCAGAAACATCCCACGCCACAGGGGAGGGAGTGCTTCTCACCGTCGTCAGCTGTTCCAACGCCTGACGGCGCAGAGCGTTGATGGCAGACATGGGTATCGTCAACCCTTCGCCAACGGTACAAGTGGCCTTGGTGACGTAATAGGGGGTGCCACCCGTCTTGCGAAGTTGCTCCTCGGCACGGAGGGGGTCAAGGGGACGGTTCTCCGCCACCACGCCGCCCTCACCGCAGACGGTGACGGTGTGATTGTCCTCGTCGGAGACAACAAGACGGCTGTTGCTTTCATCAATGGTCAAGGCAAGACCAATGCCTACTCGACCGGTTTCTTTATCGTACATCCGTGCCAGCTCTTTGAGTACCGGTGCGGCAGCGGTCACGTCCTCGTGACGGCGCACACCGAACATTTCACCGTCTCGATTCGAGGTATAGTACCCCGTGGTAAATCCGCTGCGGGAAAAGACACTTTTCAGTCGTTCCAGTTCTGCCGCGCTCACTGTGTCACCACGCACGGCGGCGGCATAGACGGCGGTGGCAGCTGCCACGTATTCCGGACGTTTCATACGTCCCTCAATCTTGAAAGAAGTCACACCTAAATCGGTCAGTTCGCGGATGTACGCCACTAAGCAGTTGTCCTTTAGGCTCAATGCTGCCTTGTCGGCAGGGCAGGGTCTGGGGGTTGCGCTTGTGGGCTCAAAGGGCAGGCGGCAGGGCTGGGCGCAAGCACCGCGATTGCCGCTTCGGGAACCGAGCATCGCAGAGAAATAGCACTGTCCCGACACGCTCATGCACAGCGCGCCGTGGACAAACACCTCCAACTCTACGCCCAAGTCGGCGCAGGCGGCGATCTCCTCACGGCTCATTTCACGCGCCAACACCACGCGGGTGAAACCGGCATCGCGGAGAAATTTGACACCCTCGGGTGTGTGGCAGGATAACTGGGTGGAGGCGTGGAGCGGCATCTTTGGCATCACCGTCTGCAGACGGCGGGCAAGCCCCACGTCCTGTACGATGAGAGCGTCCACACCGCTCTCGGCGGCGGCGACCGCCACCGCTACGGCGCGGTCGATTTCGTCCTCTCGCAATAGGGTGTTGAGGGTCAGGTGTACCGCCACCCCACGGGCATGACAATACGCCACCGCCTCCGCCAGGGAGTCGATGGTGAAGTTATGGGCGTTACGGCGGGCATTAAACTCCTCCACACCTAAATAAACGGCGGCGGCACCGCATCGTACCGCCGCCGTCAGGCATTCAGGTGAGCCCGCCGGCGCTAATACTTCCGGCAGGGTGTGTTTCATCGCATAGCCAACTTTCTTTCCAGATCTTCCTTCTCGCGACGCAGCTGGGCGATCTCGCGGCGCAGGCTCTCGCTCTCCACGCGGGTGCGGTTGTTGTCGTCAAAGAAGGTCTTCAGCTGCTTGCGCAGGTTGTCGGCGGACAGCGCCGCCTTCTTGGCCTCGTCGGCCTGCATCAGAGCAGTCATGACAGTGGCCATCACCATCGAGATGCGCTCGTTACTGTTCATCACGTTGCGGATGCGAGTGTCCAGTTGGGCGGCCAGCTCCTGCATATAGCCGGGGGTTTCGTCGGTGGTCACGACGTAGTCGGTGCCGCAAATATTCAGGGTAACGGTATTCATAGTCTCCATATAGAAAGTCCTCTCTATGTCGAAATTTGTAATTACAATTATTATATATCAGAATTTTGACGCGGTCAAGGGGCAATACGCCGATTTTCCTTGTCAACCTTTGTAATATATGATAAAATATTTAAAAATAAGTTAGGGAGGTGTCCAACGTGGCAAACATCGGTCTGTACATTCATATTCCTTTTTGCGTGTCCAAATGTCCCTATTGCGATTTCCATTCTGCCGCCATCGGCACTCCTTTGCAGGCACAGACGGCGCTGGATACTTACACTGACGCCTTGCTTTGTTCCATGAATGTGTGGGCGCAACGCCTCTCCACCACCGCCGATACCCTCTATTTCGGTGGCGGTACGCCCTCGCTGATGGGGGGAGAGCGATTGGCTCGTGTGATTGCCGAAGCACAGCGATTGTTCGGTCTTGCTGATGCGGAGATCACTTTAGAAGCCAATCCCGCCGACAATTTAGCGGACACCCTTTCCGCCTTTGCCGCCGTAGGTGGCAACCGCCTCTCGCTGGGCATGCAGTCGGCCGTTCCTGCGGACCTGGCCCTGCTTGGCCGCCGTCACACCCCCGCGGATGTGGCGCGCACCATGGCGGATGCTCGCCGTGCAGGCATCGACAACATTTCCCTCGACGTGATGTTAGGTATCGGCGGCCAGACGATTGCCACCGCCTGCCATAGCGTAGACGCGGCATCGGATTTGGGAGCCACGCACCTTTCTGCTTATTTGCTCAAAATTGAACCCAACACCCCTTACGGCATCCGTCCTCCTGCTGACCTCCCCTCGGAGGACGAGAGTGTGGATCTGTATCATGCCGCCTTTGAGCGCATGGAACATCACGGCTATTGCCAGTATGAGATTTCCAATGCCGCTTTGCCCGGTCGGGAGAGCCGCCACAATCTCAAATATTGGCAGAGTCTACCTTATTTGGGTATCGGTCCTGCCGCTTCTTCTTGCGTGGGGGGCAAGCGTTTCACTTATCCCCGCGATACGGCGGCGTTTGTTGCCGGATGTGAGCCGATGGAAGACCCATGCGAGGGTGCACCCGTCGGCTCGCCGGAGGAATACGCGCTGCTCCGCTTGCGGCTGACCGAGGGGTTGTCGGCGACGGATTTTACCGCCCGTTTCGGCACGGCTTTGCCCGCCGAATGGGTGAAAAATGCCTCGTCTTTGCCTGCACAGTTGGTGGAGGCGGACAGCGCGCGTATTCGGCTCACGCGTGACGGTTTTTTGCTGTCCAATACCCTGATTTCACGAATTATTGCATAAATTTTCAATTTTTGTTCATATAAGTTGCCAAAAATATGGTAAACTGGTAACGTGTTATATTATCAAAAGGAGGGATAGGTCGTGGCGGATATTAAGATTATGGTCGTGGACGACGACAGCAACATTTGCGAACTGCTGCGCCTGTACTTAGAAAAAGAAGGATACGACACGGTGGTGGCACCGGATGGAGCCGCCGCCCTAGAGATTTTTGATACCGCCAGACCGGATCTTATTCTGTTGGACGTGATGATGCCGCGTTTGGATGGTTGGCAGGTGTGTCGCGAGATCCGCAAAAAGTCCCAGTGTCCCATTATTATGCTCACGGCTAAGGGCGAAGTGTTTGATCGTGTGCTGGGTTTGGAACTGGGTGCGGACGATTACGTGGTCAAGCCCTTTGAGGCTAAAGAGGTGATGGCCCGCATTAAGGCGGTGTTACGCCGCAGCGGTATCAGCGCCGAGAAGAAATCCCGCGTGGTGGAATACGACAACCTCTACATTAATATGGAAAACTATGAGTTGCGGGTGGCGGGCAAAGTCGTCGACACCCCGCCCAAGGAGATGGAACTCATCTATCATTTGGCGAGTAACCCCAATCGCGTATACACTCGTGACCAGTTGCTGGACGAGGTGTGGGGCTTTGAGTATTACGGTGACAGCCGTACCGTAGATGTCCACATCAAACGCCTGCGTGAAAAGTTGGAGGGGGTTTCCGACCAATGGTCCCTCAAGACGGTATGGGGCGTAGGCTACAAGTTTGAGATGCGCAACGACTAAACCGTGACCGGCGAAAGGAGGACGGCGAGATATGTACAAGAGCATATTTTTCAAATATTTGACCATCATCTCGCTGGTGGTGGTGGTAGGCTTTTTGGCCATGACCGTCTTTCAGGTGTTCCTCACCTCCAACACGCTGGCAGAGGATAAACGGGTGCTCCTGACGGAAAATGCGCAGAACATTGCGGAATACACCGCCGCCGAGGCGGAGCTGAAAGGCTATCGCGACGGTTTGCCGCTGTATAACATTCATTATGAGAGAGAGGATGCCCGTATGCTGGTGACGGTGGCGGAGGCGATTGACGCCACCGTACTGATTACCGATGGCACCGGTGTGGTGTTGTGGAGTACGGGCAATCCCGATACGACCCCGGAGGAGAATACGGTTCTGTCGGGGGAGGTTCTCAATCGCATTGACGAAGATTTCTATGAGGTGGGCAGTTTGGACGGCTTGTACGAGACGCGTCACTACACCGCCGCCGTCCCCATCGTAAAGGATGACAAGGTGTTGGGTTACGTCTTTGCCTCTGCACCTGCCAATACCTTCGGGCAGACCATCCGCGGCAACCTGCGTATTTATATATATTCGGTGTTGGGCGCGTTGGGTCTGTGCTTTGCCTTCGTGTGGATGATGACCGAGCGGTTTGTCCGTCCGTTGCGGCAGATGGCGGCGGCATCCCACCGCTTTGCTCAGGGCGATTTCAGCGCCCGCGTGAAGGTAAAGGGGAACGACGAGGTTGCTCAGTTGGGAGAGGCACTCAACAATATGGCGGTGTCGCTCTCTTCGGTAGAGACCATGCGCCGCAGTTTTGTCGCCAACGTATCTCATGAACTTAAGACACCTATGACCACCATCGGCGGATTTATTGACGGTATTCTAGATGGCACCATCCCGCGAGAAAAGCAGGATCATTACATGAAGATTGTATCCGACGAGGTCAAACGACTATCTCGCTTGGTACGCTCCATGTTGGATTTGTCCCGTATTGACAGTGGCGAGTTGAAGATGACCGCGGTGAAAGTAGATCTCACCGAGATGGTGGGCAGTGTGCTGATTGCCTCAGAACAGCGCATTGAGCAAAAGCGGCTGACCATTACGGGTATGGAGGATTGTGAGCGTCAAGAGGTTTACGGTGACTACGATTTGATGAATCAGGTGCTGTACAACTTGTTGGACAACGCCATTAAATTCACCGATGAGGGCGGTAACATTCACATCCGCCTGTATCGGGAGAATGGGCGGGTATACACTGCAATCCGCAATACCGGCGCGGGTATTCCGCCGGAGGAGATGCCTCAGATTTTCGAGCGCTTTTACAAGAGTGATCGCTCTCGTAGCTTGGATAAAAACGGTGTAGGCTTGGGTTTGTACATTGTGCACTCCATTGTCCGTCTGCATGAGGGCGAGATCGCCGTACGTTCCAAACAAGGTGAATACACCGAGTTCTGTTTCTGGGTGCCCGAAACTCCCAATAGTTTGCCGAAAAAAGCGTAAAATTGTTGCAAAACGATAGGTTATCGTTTATAATAGTAAGGTAGTGCATTTTTATGCATCGTCTCTCTGCTCATTCAAAACCGTAGAAAGGTTGTGTGACGATATGTCCGATATGTGGGAAAAAGATACTAACGAATTGTCCGATACCCCCGTTGACTCCAATGCTTCTGCTCAGCCTGAGGAGTCCGCTCAGTCCGAGACGTCTGCTCAGCCCGAGCAGACGATTCAGCCCCAAACCCCTCCCATGAACGGGTTTGCCCCGGATGGCAGTTACCGGTATATTCCTCCCCGCGAGGTACCGCCCAGTTATCAGCCTCCTTCTCAGCCCTCGTATTCTCCTCAGCCGGATCCGATCACTCCCACTCCGCCCCCTCGTAAGAATAAAGAGCGCGGTTGGGTCGTGGTGGTAGCTATTCTGGCCGCTTTGGCGGTGCTGATTTCCGCTATGTCCTTCATCTTCATTTGGCTGGATAAACAGGCGGCACCGGAGGACGAGGAAACCTCTCAGAGCGAGCAGGAGAACACCGACGATACCGATGAGGGCGACGCCAACGCTCCCACCGTGGAGCAGAAGCCCATCGATACACCGGAGGATATCGACCCTGAGAAGGATTATTACTATGGTGACGGCGGCTGGAGCACCGAAACCATCGTGAACAAGAATTACCACAGCACCGTGGTGCTGACCATGTATATGAAGTCCAGCTACCACTATTTCGGTGAGAGCAACCTACAAGAGGTGGGAGCCGCTTCCGGCATTGTGTGGACGGAGGATGGCTATATCATCACCAACTACCACTGCGTGATCAATGAGAGCACCGGCGAAAAATACGACCGCATTGACGTGACCACCTATGATGGCACGGTGTATGAGGACGTAGAGGTCAAGGGCACCGACGAGGCCACCGATCTGGCGGTCATCAAGATTAAAAAGGCCAGCGGTCTGACCCCCGCCGTGTTTGGCAACAGCGATGATCTGGCGGTGGGTTCTCGTGTGGTGGCGCTGGGTAATGCGGCCGGTCTTTCTTGGACCGCCACTCAGGGTATCGTCTCCGCCAAGGCCCGCGACGTATACGAGGATACCGGCTACGCTATCAAGTGCCTGCAGGTGGACGTTCCCATCAACAGCGGTAACTCCGGTGGCCCTCTGCTGAACAAGTACGGTCAGGTTGTGGCCATCAACTCCGCCAAGATTGCTGCCAGCGGCTTTGAGGGCTTGGGTTTCTCCATCCCCATCAACGAGGCTAAGCCGGTGCTGGAATCTCTGGCAAAGCATGGCTACGTCAAGGGTCGTGTGGCTCTGGGCGTAACCGGTCAGACCATCGACAACGGTTACTATCGTGGCTTTATGATCGTGGAGATTATGAAGGGCTCTTGCCTGGAGGATACCGAGGCACAGGAGTACGATCTGATTGTGGCGGTGGACGACGTAGAGGTCGTGGATTACGGCACTCTGCGTGCCGAGTTGGCCAAGCACAAGGTGGGGGATAAGGTTACCCTCAAATTGTTGCGTTCCGACGCACGTACCGGTGAGATTACCACCCATACGGTGGAGGTCAAGCTGAAAGAACAAACGGCAAATTGACGCAAACGTATAGGGTAAGACCACACGGCCTTACCCTATGCTTATGATTACGAAAAGGAAGTGACGACGTGACGAGCAAGTATGTACAACGAGATAAAAATCAGCGTCTTCGCGCTCGCCGTCGTCGGCTGTACATACGGCGTGCCCTAGTGCTGCTGGTTGGTGCGGCGCTCTTGACGTTGATGATTATGACACCGATTTGGATTGTCAGGGCAGTGCGCGGCAATGGTTCGCCCGCCTTGCGTGATGCGCTGGAGGCGGCCAAAAATCAAAAGCCCACCACCGCCACTGCTACCCAAATCACGGCCAAGCCCAGTCCCTATCCTGCTGTGGACAGCAGCACAATTAAACTGGGCGGCAAGGTGCAAAGCCAGTTTGCCGTGCTGCTGGATATGACCGAGGGTCGCGTGGTAGCGGCCAAAAACGCGGACGAGCGCGCTAACCCCGCCTCCATCACCAAGATTATGACCTTGTTGGTGGCGGTGGAAAACATCGAGAATTTAGACACCGAATATACCATGTCTTGGCGTATCATTGATCCTCCTTACGAGCAGCAAGCCAGTGTTACCGGTTTGCAAACCGGTGAGACGGTGCACTTGCGGGATTTGCTGTATGGTTGTGTCCTGCCTTCGGGCGCGGATGCCACCGCCGCCTTGGCGGACTATGTGGCGGACAAAGAGGTGGATTACGCTCCTGAGGACGAAGCGGTGTTTGCCGAGATGATGAATCAGAAAGCTGCCGAGTTGGGTGCGACCAACACCCATTTCACCAATTCCAGCGGCCTGCATCATCGGGATCACAAGACCACGGCGATGGATATGGCGCTGATTATGGCGGCGGCCATGAAGAATCCCGTTTGCCGTGAGGTGTTGATGGCGGAGGAATATCTCATTCCTGCCACTCCCCAGCACCCCGAGGGTCTGTTGCTGACCAGCACGATGTTTAAGCACATCGGTTCGCAGGAGACTTGCGTGATAGCCGGTAAGACCGGTTATACCGATCAGGCACTGAATACGCTGGTCACCTATTCCGAGATCGACGGCCATCAGTACGTGTTTGTTTCGATGTACGTCAACGGCTCGGATAACGCCTTAGAGGACGCTCACACCGTCTATGCGAATTATTGCAACTGGAAATAAAAAACGGCAACCCATTGGGATGGGTTGCCGTTTTTTATAGGATGTTTTGCAGAAGGGGGTCGTCCACCTGTTGTAAATAGAGTAGTTGCGCCCGTAAGCGTGCTAACTCCATCCACAGTTCTTCTTCGTTTTGGTGGTGCACCAGGGTGGGGAGTAGGGCGGCGGTCTCACGGCTCTCCCGCAGTTCATTGTGCGAAACGTAACAGCTGATGCGGTCGCTCACCTGCCGATACGTGGCGGCAAAATCTTCGGCGAGTGTCGTGGCGTGGAAAATGTCGCCGGTGCGGACGGCGGCTTCGATGCGATCCAAATTTTCCAACATGCGATTCAACTGGCGGTGCTGATAGTGGTGGGTGAACACACACGCTGTCACCGTGGCAATCAGCAGCACCACGGCAATACAGAGGCGTTTCACGATGCGCCTCCTTTCAGATCGGCATAGGTGAGTAGATGGAGAGGTCCTTGCTTTGTGGCTGTCAGCAGGAATACGTCCTGTTGACGACATCGCTTTTGCCGCAGATATCGTTCTAGCGCCTCCTCGGTCAGTCCGCACAGCGTCATACCCCATTCGCACAGCGTGCCGTCGCTGACCACAATCACCGGCATATGCGCCTCGTTATAGCGATAGACGCTGATGTGTCCGTTGGTTTCGGCAATGGCATACTGCACTTCGCGGATGTCAAACACCTCTTGTTGGCGCAGCGTCTCGTCCAAATCCTCCATAGTCAAGCGCAATCGTTTCAGAGCCGCCACGTCTAACTGGCCATCCTTGATGATGGGGATAGGGGAGCCGGATACCAGCTTGGCGATGAAGGGACATTTTAGCATCACCCCCGACAATAGCAACTCCAGACTGACCAGCACCAGAATGGGCATTACCCCGTTGAGGAGGGGGAGCCCGTTTTCCTGCATGGGCACGGCGGCCAGATCGGAGAGCAGCAGCGTCACCACCAGTTCGGAGGGTTGCAGTTCGCCCAGCTGTCGTTTTCCCATCAGCCGCATGGCCACCATTAACAGCAGATAGAGGATAACGGTGCGGATGACGGATATGGTCATGGTGTTTCCCTCCTTGCGGGTGTAATCGGCAGTAAGTGTACCCGAAAAGAGGGGGAATATACGAAAACGTTGAGCCACATGCTTACGCACATAGATTTTTTGAGCCACATGCTGACGCACATAGATTTTTTGGGCCACATGTTGAGCCACATAGAGAACCAAAAAGAGGAGGAGTCGGGACTCGAACCCCATCGGTTGCTGACGCAACCTTCTATAGTTTGCGACGCTGTCGCTGACGCAAACTAACAGGGTTTCTCGCCCTTCAGGCGCAAAAAACACCCACCGCAAAAGCGGTGGGTGTTTTCTTTTTGGCGCGCCCGAAGGGACTCGAACCCCTGACCTCTTGATTCGTAGTCAAGCACTCTATCCAGCTGAGCTACGAGCGCATATCGCCGTATCGGCAACGCATAGAATTATACCCATTTTTTATCACTTTGTCAATAGGATTTGCGAAAAAAATAAAAGAATTTTTCAAAAGATTACCCTTTTCCTTTCTACCTTTTGAGTGTTGACATTTTGTGGGGAATATAATACAATGAAATCGTAAATCCCAAGTTTGCAAGAAAGGAGAAGCAACGCCTTATGGTGTTGCAAAAAAGCGTATGTATTGTAAATATTGTGGTGCCCATTTACCGGATGGTTCAAAGTTCTGCGCTGCCTGTGGTGGCCAGTTGGAGGCTGCCCCTGTGGCTCCTGTCCAGCCGGTTGCCCCTGTAGCCCCTGTGGCTCCCGTAGAGCCGGTTGCCCCTGTAGCTCCCGTTGTTCCCGTAGCTCCTGTAGCCCCTGTGGCTGAGGTTCCCGCCCCTGTGGCTGAGGTTCCTGTCCCTGTGGAGGCGGCGCCTACTTACGAGATCCCTGCACAGACTCCCGATGCTTTCGTGGCGCCGGATTTCGAAAATCCCGCCCCCCAGAAGAAGAAAAAGAGCGGCAAGAAAATTCTGCTGGCCATCGTGGCGATTGTTGCCGCGGCGGCAGTGGCACTGGGCATTTGGAAATGGGATTGGATTCGCTTTAAGTGGATCGATATGTTTGGTGAGCCGGCTGAGCTGCGCGACGCGGTGATTATGCAACAGATCGACGAATCCATGGATGCCTTGTCCGAGAGGACCAATTCTTCCGCCAACAGCGCTGCCTTGTCTGTCAGCGCCGCTTCGGACGAGTCTAAATACGTTACCACCACCATTGAGGTGGAGATGAGCAACAAGATCGAGGCCATACTCTCCGGCTTGGGTGCCAATGACATCGTCGACAAGATCGACGGCACCTATATCACAATCTCCGGCGGTAGCACCGGCAGCGTGGTACAGGCGGCGATTCAGGCCGGTATCGGCGGCGACGAGCTGCTGGATATGGGTATCCTCATGGATGTGGTCGAGGAGAAGCTGTACGTAGCCCTTCCCACACTGACGGAGTATCAGCTGGATCTGTCCCAGTTCCTGTCCGATCTGCTGGACGAGCTGGAGGCACAAATGCCGGAAAACGCTGTAGACATGGCGGCGGTTCAGGAACTGCTGAACGCCCTGCCCTCCGAGGAGTCTATCAACGCCTTGGTCGACAAATATGTACCGCTGATTTTGGACGAATTGGACAACGTGTCCAAGGATAAGGTTCAGATGACCGTTGGCGACATCACCAAAAAGGTCACCGTCCTGCGTACCACCATCACCGACACCGATCTGCTGGATGCAGTCGAGGCGGTTATGGACGAGGCTAAGGATGACCCCGAAATTCGTGACATTATCGTCAACTTGGGCGATGCTTTGGCCAACGTTTCCGGCGATGATTCCGTCTCCGGTCAGATGCTGTACGATGCGTTTATCTCCGCGTTGGATACCGATCTGGATGCCGAAACCTACGATGAGGAACTGTTGGTGCTGACCCAGTATCTGGACGGCTCTTACAATATGGTCGGTTACGCCCTAGAGGTGGAGAATGAGGATGTGTTCTCCTACCTCATGCTGCAAAAGGGTAAGGACTACGCTGTGGAGATGGAGATTGCCGGCGAACAGGTTATGACTGGCTCTCTGACCGAGAAGAAGGGTCTGCTCAACGGTACTTTCGAGATTGGTATCGACGGCGTTTCCTTCGATGCGAACATTATCGACTTTGATAAGAAGGCGTATGAAGACGGCAACCTCAAGGGTGCCATCGAGATCGTTCCCGGTGAAGAGATGATGGATGCCTTGATGGGTTCTGCCGATCTGCCTTCTTCCTTCGGTTCTATGTTTGAGGTGGGTATTAAGTTTGACATGGACTTCTCCGCTGAGAAGCAGTATCTGAAGATCAGCCTCACCGATAACGGCAGCGATTTGGTTGCTGTCAAGATGACCACCACCTACACCGACGAGCCGATTGCGATGCCCGAGTCGGATAAGGTGATGACCGATCCGGAGGAGTGGGTTGAGACCTTCGACTGGAGCGTCATCGAGGACATTGTGGCGGAGTTTGGCCTGGATGCCCTGCTGAACGGCTCTGATTTCGGCGATTATTATCTGTAATTTTGTACACAACTCTCCGGCGCTGATGGTTCCCGTCAGCGCCGGCTGGTCTTTTGGGGTGTTTTTATGAAAATCGAGATTAAAAATATTCGCAAAAGTTATGGCAAAAAGCCGGTGCTCAAGGATGTGTCCTTTTCCGTCGAGGGCGGGAAATGCGTGGGCATTTTGGGCGGCAATGGTTGCGGCAAATCCACCCTGCTCTCGATTTTAGCGGGAGTACAACGGGCGGATGGCGGCGCTTTTTTGTATGAGGATAAGAATCTGTTCTCTTTTCCTCGCCAGCGGGCGCAGTTGGTAGGATATGTACCGCAAGGCATCCCGCTGATTGAGGAACTGACCGCCAAGGACAACCTGTCTTTGTGGTGTTCCAAAGAGAAGATGGAGCAGGAACTGACCGACGGCGTGTTCAAATTGTTGGGTATCGACGAGTTTCTTAAGGTGCCGGTGTCCAAGATGAGCGGCGGCATGAAGAAGCGATTGTCCATCGGTTGCTCGATTGCCCACGACCCGCCGATCTTGCTGTTAGACGAGGCGATGGCTGCACTGGACATCGCCTGCAAGCAGAAGATTTTTGAATACATTCAGACGCATAAAGCACGCGGCGGCATCGTGTTGTTGGTGACCCACGACGTGATGGAATTGCAGCTGTGCGATCAATGGTACGTGATGAAGGACGGCGTGGTGACTCCCTTTGACTATACGGGAGACACCACCGCTTTGGTGCGGAGTTTTTGAGTATGAAAACCTACTTTTCACTACAATGGAAACGTGCGCGCAAGGTGTTGCCGTCGGTGTTAACAGTGACGGTGGTGCTGTTTGCGGCGTTGACCATTCTGTTGCTGGGTTTGCTGAGCACCTACAACCGTAAGGAGCAAAGCACCGTTTTCAAGGTCGGTGTCACCGGTGACACCGACAACGACATCCTACGAATGGCTATGGTGGCGTTTCAGGATTTTGACGAGGGCAGTTTCTCTGTGGAGTTTATCGAGATGGAGAAAGCTGATGCGGAGCAAGGCTTGAAAGACGGCACCCTGTCCGCCTATTTGGAGCTGCCGGACAACTTTATCGAAAATGCCATGCGGGGCGATATGGAGCCAATGTACTACGTCACGTCGGCCGGTGCCGATAATATTGTCACCATGTTCAAAAACGAGATCACCGCATTGATTACCGACGTGGTGATCACCTCTCAGCAGGGGTCTTACGGGCTGCAAGATGTGTTGGACGATCACGACGTAGACGCGGATCACAGCGCCTTGATTAACGATTTAGCGTTGGAATACGTCAATCTGGTACTTCATCGCACCGAGGCGTTGACCATCCAGGAGTTGGGCGTTTCCGAAGGTATGCGGATGAGCGAATATTACCTTTGCGGTATGACGTTGCTGTTTTTGATGCTGCTGGGTATGCCCTTTGTGACGGTGTACGCCCGTGAGGATCGGTCGCTGAGCGCGCTGTTGTTATCCCGCGGTGTGTCCGGCCTGCGGCAGGTGTATGACGAGTGGTTGTCTCACTTTTTGTCGTTGCTGTGCTTGGCGGCGGTGGTATTTGTGCCGGTGCTGATCCTGTCCTCCGTATCGGATCATTCCACGTTGCAGTTGCTGTCGGCTACCGAGTGGATGGCGTATGTTTTGTTGTTTATCCCCGTACTGGGGATGGTGGCGGCGTTTAATTTGCTGATTTTCGAGCTGGGCGGTAATATCGTCAGCGGCACCTTGTTGCATTTCTTCGTGGTGCTGTGTATGTGCTATGTGTCCGGCTGTTTTTATCCGGTTTACGCCTTTCCGCGCGCGGTGCAGGCGGTGGAGCGATTCCTGCCCACCGGTGTGGCGCGGGAAGGCTTGGCCGTCGCGCTATCGGAGGAGGCATCTCCCATTGCTCTCGTCGGCGTGGTGGGTTACGGTCTGTTGCTGTTCTTTGCCACCTGGCTGTTGCGGATGCATAAGTTGCGCAGAAGGGAGGGGGTCAGCGGATGAGACGATGGCTTCTCTGGTTTTGGATGCTGTCCAAACGGCTGTATAAGCGAGCTTCCTTCGTGGCCATTCTGGCGCTGATTCCTATCGCGGTGCTGGCGCTGAAGGTGGCGGCACAGGCGGACAGTGGATTTTTGCACGTGGTGTTGGCGCAGACCGATAGTAACGACCCCATCTCCACTGCGTTGGTGGAAAAGTTTATGAAGGAAGAGTCGCTGATTCGCTTTTCCTATGCAGAGGATCCTCGTGTGGCCACCGATATGGTGATCAATGGCGAGGCGGATGCGGCGTGGATTTTTCCCGATGATATGCAAAAAGAGGTGGACACTTTTGCGACCTCCCATTATCGTCGCGGGGATGTGGTCACAGTGGTGGAACGGGAGCAGACAGTGTTTTCCCGCATTAGTCACGAAAAGTTGGCCTTCTCCTTGCAGCAATATACCTCTCGCGCCTGTTATCTCAACTATGCCCGCGATTATGTGCCGGCGCTGGATACCTTGAGCGACGAGGAGTTGCTGGCTTATTTCAACGAGGCAGAGTTTAACGACGAGCTGTTCCTGTACCGCACGCCGGACGGCAGTACCTCCATGCAGCCGGCTTCGGATTATCTCATAGCTCCGGTGCGAGGGTTGCTGGGTGTGTTGGTGGTGTTGTGCGGCTTGGCGGCGGCTTTGTTCTACTGCCAGGATAAGGCGCGCGGTACCTTCGCGCTGGTGCCGGAAGGGCGGCAAAGTGCGGTGGCGTTTGCATGTTTGTTCATCGCCGTGTTACACATCGGCGTGGTGGTGTTGGTGGCGTTGTTTGCAAGTGGATTAGCCACCTTTTTGCTTAAAGATCTGCTGGTGGTGCTGCTGTATGGGTTGTGTTGTGCTTCGTTTTGCTTGCTGGTGCTGCAGATGTGCGGTTCGCTGCGCCGTTTGGCGGCAGTGGTGCCACTTTTGGTGGTGGCGATGATCGCCCTGTGTCCTGTGTTTTACGACAATCGCAACCTAATGGTGGTGCAGATGTTGTTTCCACCCACTTATTTTGTCAACGCTGCCTACGACCGTAATTGGTTGGTGTATATGCTGTTGTATATGGCGGTGTGCGGACTGATTGCCTTAGGTGTAGAGTGGTTTGTTGCCCGTTGGCGAATGTGGACGAAAAAGTGAGCGAATCGTTGTTTTTAAGCGTCGTAGGCATATTGCCTGCGACGCTTTTTATGTGTTCTGCTTAGTTGTTTTGCGAAAAGCGGTAATATTTGCTCAAAATCCATAAAAAACGGCATATAAATCGGTGAAAAATATTTGCATTTGACAATAGGTTGTGTTACAATTATTCCGTGAATTGTTGTCTGTCAACAGTTTTCAATCTATTTTGGGAGGAAATACCATGAAAAAAGCACTTTCCCTAGCTTTGGCGCTGATGATGTTACTGACTATGTGCATCGTCCCCGCTGTGGCCGCAGCAGCGGATGGTTCTGCTGACCATCCTTATTATGTGGCAAATCCGATGGCAGCTCCCAGCACCATCACGATTCCTGCCAACAGCACCGTGTACTATCAGTACAAGGCAGCTGTATTTAACGGCTGGGAAGTGGGCGGCATGGGCCTGTCCGCCATTACCGTAGACGGCGTTGTCTACGACGAGAAAGATATGTGGGGCGAGATTTATGCACCCCTCAAATTCACCTTTGTGAGCCCCGGTGTGGTTGGCTATGTCAACAACACCGACGAGGATGTCGAGGTTTTGATCAACCACAACGAGCCTATGGGTACTGAGAGCAACCCCGACGAGTTGGTTGCCGGCGAGAATATCTTTACCATTCCCGCTAACAATCCCAGCTATGTAGCGGAGTATTATCCCACCGCCAGTGGTGAGTATACCTTCGAGTGCGCTCAGGGTGAGGATTTCATCATCTCCATTGAGGTGGATGAGGACATGCATACCTTGAATGGTAGCTTGACCCTGGAGTTGGAGAGCTATATCCCTGTGCGCGTTTATATCTCTCCGATTGGCAACACCCCCAACGTGACCATCAACCTGACTACTCCCAAGGCCGGCACCGAGTCCAATCCCATCTGGCTGGGCTCTGATGAGATGGAGCTGGCTTATGCCTTGATCGGCACCGAGCCTATGTATTTCAACGTGGATGGTTTCCTCAGTGGCAGCAAGCTGCTGGTGGAGTCCAAGAACGGCACCGCTCTGAATATCGAGCTGGATGGCGTTGCTTACACCGCTGAGACCGGTGCCCTGTCTTTGGAGCTGGATACTGCGGAGTGGCTGCTGAGCCTGGTCATTTCTCAGACTGAGGACACCGCTAACGAGCTGTACTTCTCTGTGGAGTATGCTGTTGGCACCTATGAGAATCCCATCGAGTTGGTAGATGGTGAGAACGTCATCTCCATCCCCGAGGGTGGCAATTACTATTATTCCTACACCGCCGCTAAGGACGGTTTGCTGGTCATCACCCCCGCCGATGCTGCGCAGTTCGATCTGCTGGACATTGGCTATGAGGATGCCGAGTACAGCTATCACTACGGCTACTTAGCCGAGGGCGCTGCTTCCGCGCTACTGCCCGTGCCTGCCGGTCAGACCGTGACCATCAGTGCCTGCGGCGTGATGGACGAGGAGACCTTTGTCAGCGGTGCGATCAACACCACCCTGAACGTGGCTGTGAAGGATCTGCTGCTGTTCAACACCTTCGAAGGTGCTGACCTCGAGGGCGATCTGGAAGGTTGGCAATCTTCCTCCGATTTGGTTCTCGAGGAGGCCGGTGAGGAGTCCAACGTGGCCAACGGCTTCTATTCTGCCGAGTTCAATGTGACCAAGGATTGGGGCAACATCTATCGCCACGCCAACGTAGAGGCCAACACCAATTACGAGGTTACCTTTAAGGCCAAGGCTGCCAAAAACGGCGGTCTGTGGGTTAAGTTCCACAAGGATGACTGGACCGGCGATATCGCCCAGGGCGACATTGCTCTGACCACCGAGTGGGCTGAGTACACCACCACCATTAACTCCGGCGACAACACCAGCCTGTGGCTGTTGCTGCAGTACGCCGGTTACGCTGCTGACGGTCAGATCATCTGGCTGGACGACATCGTCATCACCAAGGTTGAGGGCGGCGAGACCCCCGACGTGCCTGTGGAGCCCGCTTTTGGCTTTGTCAACGGCGGCTTTGAGACCGGCGACGCTTCCGGTTGGGAGACTTGGCAGTCCACCTCCATCTCCGCTGATGCGGCTAAGGATGGCGCCTTTGGTGCTCACTTGGTCGGTAACGGCAGCTGGGGTGGTTTGCTGAACCAGACCATCACTGTGGAGCCCGGCAAGCAGTATAAGCTGTCCTTCTGGATCAACGTTAATGCCACCGGTGTTAACCTTCAGGTTAAGGATGGTTCGGGTGCTTCTATTGAGGGTGCCGGCGGCTGGTTTGACGCCAACAAGAAGGATCACTTGGTGGAGTGGGTCTTCACCGCTACTGATGACAAGGTATTTGTAAACTTCTGCGGTAGCGGTTCCGCTCCCGAGGATGCTTACGTGGATAACTTTGTGCTGGCTGAGGTGCAGGCCGCTTCCTTCGACGGCTACATCTACAACGGCGATTTCGAGACCGGTGACCTGGTCAACTGGACCAACCTGTGGGATTCCTGCACCTATGAGTTTGTCGAGGGTTACGAGAGTGCCAACGCCATCAGCATCATTGCCGGTGGTTGGAGCCAGATCCGTCAGAACGGCATCAAGGTTGAGCCCAACACCGATTACGTTTTGACCGCTTGGGTTAAGAGTGCCAACAACTTTGGTGTAATCATCAAGAATGGCAACGATTCCGGCGACATCGCCTCTATCCAGCCCGATTCGAGCGCCGAGTGGACTCAGGTCACCCTGAAGTTCAACTCCGGCGATCAGTCTGAGATCTGCGTGTTGCTGATCGGCTGGGATGGCGGCGGCTCTGCCATTGTCGATAACGTCAGTCTGGCTCTGGATCAGGGCGGCGACGATCCTGTGGTTCCTCCCGTTGCTGAGGGTATTGTCAACGGCAGCTTCGAGACCGGTGACGCTTCCGGTTGGGAGACTTGGCAGTCTACCTCCATCTCCGCTGATGCGGCTAAGGATGGCGCCTTTGGTGCTCACCTGGTTGGTAACGGTGGCTGGGGCGGCATGCTGAACCAGACCGTGGCTGTTGAGGCCGGCAAGCAGTACAAGCTGTCCTTCTGGATCAATGTGAACAACAACGGTGTTAACGTTCAGGTTAAGGATGGTGCCGGCAACGGCATTGAGGGCGCCGGTGGCTGGTTCGATGCCAACAGCAAGGATAAGCTGGTGGAGTGGGTCTTCACTGCTACCGATAACTCTGTGCTGATTAACTTCTGCGGCGGCGGTAACGGCGTTGCTGAGGACATCTATGTGGATAATTTCTCTCTGACCGAGATCATTGTTAAGGAGCCTTCCTTCGACGGCTATATCTATAATGGTGATTTCGAGACCGGTGACCTGTCCAACTGGACCAACCTGTGGGATTCTTGCACCTATGAGTTCGTCGAGGGTTACGAAAGTGGCAATGCCATCAGCATTACTGCCGGTAGCTGGAGCCAGATCCGTCAGAATAGCATCAAGGTTGAGGCCAACACCGATTACGTGCTGACCGCTTGGGTTAAGAATTCTGCCAACTTCGGTCTCATCGTCAAGAAGGGCGACGATTCCGGTGACATCGCTAATATCATTCCCGAGACCAACGCTGAGTGGACTCAGGTCACCCTGAAATTCAACACCGGCGACCAGACCGAGATCTGTGTCCTGCTGATCGGCTGGGAAGGCGGCGGTTCCGCCATTATCGACAACGTCAGCCTGACTAAGGATGAGACTCCTGTCGAGATTACCTACGGTGATGTGGATGGCAACGGTAAGATCAACAACCGTGACTTGGGTCGTCTGCAGCAGTATCTGAACGAGTGGGATGTGGAGATCAATCTGGATGCTTGCGACGTGGATGGCAACGGTAAGGTCAATAACCGTGACCTGGGCCGTTTGCAGCAGTATCTGAACGAGTGGGATGTCGTGCTGGGCGGTTAATGCTTCTGTACAATCCTATAATCCCTAACTAAACACCGGCGGAGTGGATTTTCCACTCCGCCGGTTTTCTTGGCGCCTTAAGGCGTGGGAATAAACCCCCGGTTCTACCGGGGGAAGATAAAAGAGCGGAGCGATCCCTTGCCTCCCCTTGTCAGGGGAGGTGGATTTTTGCCGTAGGCAAAAAGACGGAGGGGTAGTTTCGTTATCTCT
>JAZNED010000150.1:0-3573 GCA_045588425.1 Acutalibacteraceae bacterium | reverse complement strand
TCGGCATAGCTTACTCGGGTTTGCAACTTTCCGATGGTTGCGGTAATCTTCACCGCATCGGCATCACCCTGCACAGAAGGAGTGAAATCCTCCTGCTCGCAGGCAGCCAATGAACATGTCAGTGCTGCCAGGGCTATATATTTTAAGGTCTTCATATTGTTCCAATTATATCGTTGATAATACCGTTTTACTCCGTCTCAAGTACGCCACCTGTTGATGGGACCCAAGGCTCAGCATTGATACCACCCAATGTCACCTTATCCTGACCAATCTGGAGGGCGATGTTGTATTGGGTGCCGGGTGCAAGGCCATAGATGTTTTCTCCATTTGCATCGGTCCCGATTACCGGACAATTGATAGTTGTCTTGAACACGCGAGCATCCTCCATAGTAATTACGATGGGGAATGATGTGCAGTTGTTCATCGGGATAACTAGTGCTTCATTATTTATCATAGAAACAATGTATGCAGTTTTACTCAGTTCGCTCCATGTATTGTTGGCTATATTTAGATTACCCGTTCGATACATATCCCATACATCTACTCTTCTGGTAGTACGGTCTTCTTCTGCTACCTCGGAACCATAAGAGAGTTCAAGTTTCAACTTGGTAAGGGCGTGGGTCATCGTGAGGTTTGCGGCACTGGATGTAAGATTAGTGGCGGTGGCCACAAGCCAGTCTGTTTGGTCTGTGGCTGTCACAGTGATGTTATTATCAGTAACTGTGGTGTAAGGCGAGCAAGCGTAAATCTTCTGCGTTGAACTTGCGCCTTCGTAGAGTACATTTGTCTCGCTATTCCAGCTCGTACCATCGTGTTCCCACTTTAGATTGGTGGCATTGTACTTGTCTGCTGTGCCTCCGGTAACGAATACGCTCATAGTGGCATGGCTATCACTGGTGCCCACGAGTTTGCCATCCGTGACGACACGTGTTGTCAGCTCCGCCACACCTGCCGAAGCGATGGTAATGGGGGTGTCTTTGGTGTTGTCGATGTTGAAATCATCGTTGTTCTTGTCGCAAGCCACCAATGCGAGGGCAACTGCTACGATTGCTAAATACTTAGTCTTCATAATAATTCGTTATATATTTTATTTTTTAATCACTGGATAATTCTCTCCCTGCTCCCATAACGTGCCAAGTTGAGTGGCGATTGTGTTGTTCCTGAGGTCGTCCTCGGTAACCGCTGTGATTTCGACGTTGTCACTACCGGGTTTCAGATTCGAATCGCTGTGTACCGCCGCAAGACCGTCATCGGCGAGGTAGTAGCAGTTCTTGATTGCTTTAACAGACCGAAGCGTGCCGAATGCACCAAGAAAGGCCTCGTCGGTCAGATTACTGCCCTTCTCAAACTTACCTGCGAACAGGCAGTTTTCAAGGGTGGTCTGTGCGTTCGTGTTGGAGAAACTCAGGAATCCGCCCATATAAATGGTTGCAGTGTTATTATAACTGTTCTTTGCGTAGTTCGTCTTGATGGTTCCGTATGCCGCGCAGTTGCGGATGGTCACTTCACTTGAGTTCTCCTGAATCTTGCCGATAAATCCACCGGCACCCGAATCAACACGGAACTCTCCGGCATCAAAGGTACCGTACCAAGAGCATTTTTCAATAAGGCTCTGGTGATTGGCATAGCCTACGAAGCCGCCTATCATGCCTGGACCGTGTACCTTTGCGGTAAGGTTTACGTATGAGGTGATATTCTGAATGACCGCACCGTTGCGCTCAAGGTCGTTTTCACCGTTCAGACCGCAAATTGAACCTATGACACCGCCTACGTAATCGACTTCGGTATCCACTACCACCTCACCGTAGATGGTAAAGTTCTTGACCGTACCCGTTCTGACCTCACCGAAGAAGCCAAGACCGGCTCTGCCGCCTTCCACGTACAGACCCTTGATGGTGTGGTTCTGTCCGTCAAAGTCACCACGGAAGTTTTTGTTGTTCTCGCCTGTTTCGCCGATGGGGGTCCATGGTCTGTTTTCAAGGTCGATGTCAGCCACAAGCACCGCGCTTGCCGTTCTGTCCACGGTGTTTACATGGTTTGCAAACCAGAAGAGCTGACCTGCGTTACCGATTTCGTAGTAGCCGCTTTCGTTCAGCGTAGCGGGCTGATAGGTGTCACAAGCAGTACAGAACCCGTTTGAGGTTTCGATAAAAATGTGAGACTCTGCACCGCAGGGACATACACAGTCCGTGTAATTATGATTTTCGGTAACAGTCAGATTACAGCAGGAATAGGTATAGGTATGGTCATCGCCATTATTTGTGTAGGACTTGGTACCGCTTTCGTGAGTGCAGGCTGCCTTGACGGTGATATCACCCTTGTCGGTAATTTCCGTGGCGTCGTCCGCAGGAGCCAGCATAGTGTCCCCTGCCCAGTAAGCATATCCGCTGCCCAGGATGGCGTTGAGAGTGGCGTCTTTCACACTGAGACCCTCGGGAAAAGTGGCGTCATTCACCTTGACGGAACCCATTCCACCCAAATCATATTCCCCACCGCTAAATTCACCACCATTGATTGTTGCGCTGCAGCTTGAATAACCGTAAACTGCATAAGAGCCTCCTGTAAAGCTGCCGCCATTGATCGTGACAGAGGCACTCGACGAAACAAGAACTGCGTCACTGTCACTGGTAACCGTGCCACCATAGACAGTGAGTGTTCCACTATTACAGTAGATACCGCTCGAAGTTCCGTGAATATTGCCACCGTTGATAGTAGTGATGCCTTTAGTGCTACATATGCCATATGATCCACCGATGATCACGCCGTCATTGACGGTAAGTTTGCCGGTGCTTTGAAACCAAATAGGATCACTGTCTGCTGATTGGATGATACCGCCGTCGATTCTAACAATAGAGGTATCTCGCGCCCGAATCGCTGTGCTATTTGTTCGGATCGCACCGCCGGTACCGGAATCGGTAATGGTCACATTGGCAGAGCCTGTAAGACTCAGAAGTGAAGTACTTCCGGTGCCGGACAGTTCAAAACCGTTTAGATCGATGGTGAACACGCCACCGGAAATTGCTAAGTAGGTATCGCCCATAGCAATGTCTGCCAGCAGTTTGACCACAGCCTTGTCAGAGTCGGTACAGCTTTGGGCAGCGGTGATGGCAGCGTCAAAGGTATCATATGATGTGGTAGTTCCACCAACCGTGACAGATGCCACATCACCCCCTGCCGCACTTGCTGTTAGCGAAAAGACTCCGAGTGATGCTATCAATAGAACCATTGTAAGCACCAACCCCATTATTTTCAGTTTGTTTCTTGTTTTCGTCATTGTGTTGTCTCCTTTTTTCGAGAATTTGCTCGCGGAAAGCTCCGCTTCGGGTTTCTATGTAAAGATGTTGTTTTCTAACCATCGTCTGCCACCTCCGGCTTTCCGTGTGGTAACAAACGCGCTTTTCTTCGTTGTTTCATTGTATCAAGAGCAGAGTGTCCTCTGCGTTCCTCCTGTTTTAGTCGAGATTGCTCTCACGAATAGGCACAAACCTTGATTTATGCCTATTTGTGAAAGGTCAATGCAGGGCAAGGTTTTCACCCTGCATTGACATAAGATTTACTGATTTGCCTTTTATT
>JAZNED010000149.1:0-7824 GCA_045588425.1 Acutalibacteraceae bacterium | reverse complement strand
GCCACTCTGCAGGGCGTTGCCGCTTTGGAACAGGGCAACCTCCACGAGGTGGTCACTTCCGCCATCGACGCGGCGTATCAGCGCACGCTGGAACTAAAAGGATAAACAAACAGCCGAGACTACGCTTTCATAGCCTCGGCTGTTTTATCTTTTTACACAGAAACTTGTCAAGGCTCCCTTGCCTAAAGGGAGGCGGATGGAAAGGAAATGTTTAGACTTCACCTATATAACAACGAGTTATGTAAGGATATTTCACTACTCCGTTGGTGCTGTGCTTATCAAACACTTCTGTAATTGCATCTATATAATCATCGTAATACTTATCTCCTGCTTTTGGTGCATAGGAGGAGGACAGATTACGCGAAATAAATGTTTCTTTATCATATACAAGACTGTTTTCAAATTCTACAAGGGTAATTTCTCCTTCGAAGAAGTCATTGAAACTATTTACGGAGAAATCTATACCATTGGAAGACCCTTTAAAGTTGGGACAATATTTTTTATTTATCTCAAAATTGTCTTGGATAATGGGAGCGGTGGTATTTCTGTCGTTCCAAACAAGCAATACTTTGCCGATGTCGGTTAGGATTCTTTTACACTCTCTCTTAAACAAACCTCTGTCAAACCAATGGAACGCTTGGGCAACCGTAATCAAATCAACGGAACTGGGAGGGAGGGTCGTGTTTTCGGCAGAACCGTTTACAGACGTTATGTTGGAAAACTCACCAAAGCACAATTCAGCCTTTTCTCTCATATCTGCGTTGGGTTCGATGGCAAAAACCTGACTTACCAACGGTGCTATTTGTGCAGTAAATATGCCTGTTCCTGAACCTACATCAGCTACGACTGCATTGGGAGTAATAACCTTGTTCATAAGCAAATATTCGAACATTTTCTCAGGATAAGCAGGTCTGCCTTTTTCGTATACACTACCTTTTGCATCGAACTTTTTCTCGTTCATTTTAATCTCCCTGGTATGATCATAACTTCGATAGCCTTCCCCTCGAGGGGAAGGTGGCACGGCGTAGCCGTGACGGATGAGGTGGTCGCGGAGCGTATCACTTTATAAACTCCTCAACCAATCTCACCCCACACGCGATACACTCGTTACACGAGCACAGCATCTTACCGCCGGTGAGACCCTTGATGACCTCGCACACGCCGCTGCCGCAGTGGGCGACAAACTCTTCGCTCATCTTGCCGCACACCTTATAAGTGTCCATCTTACTGGTGGGGGCGGTGGGGGAGGCATTCAGCATTCCCGCCACAAACACCGCGCCGGACAGCGCACCGCAGGTCTGGGTGCGACCGCCCATACCGGCGCCAAAGCCCTCGGTGGCACGCTTGACCAGCGCCGCGTCCAGCCCCATTTCTTCGCAGAAGGGCAGTGCCACCGCTTGGGCGCAGTTGTAACCTTGATTGTGATACTCCATAGCCATTTCGTGTTTGGTCATAGTGTGTTCTCCTATTGTTTGTTGTCTTCCTTGGCTGTTTTGCAAGAAGCAATCAGCATAATGCGAATGGTTGCACATTGATCGGAAAGTACCTTGTGTTTCGCATCGTCAATGTAGCGTGAACGATGTAGCAATTCTAACCAGTATCCCGTTTCGCTGGCCTCTTTAAGGGCAATTTCTAATTTTGATATAAAATCTTTTCTGCTTTGTGCATACTGTGCTTCGTGGATATTGGCGCCGATAGAAGTTCCGCTACGACCGATTTGGTTGGCAATCACGGATTCGTGCTGAGATTTTAAATGTTTGACCAGTTCCAAAATCTCCACGGCAAAATCCATAGATAAAGAGCGTAATTTGGATTCCGACATAGCAAAACCTCCGCTTTTCTTTGTGATGTGCTCACTGCGTTCGCAGTGATGTAATGCTTCGCATAGTGATGTGCTCGCTGTGCTCGCAGTGATGCGATGCTTCGCATAGTGATGTGCTCACTGCGTTCGCAGTGATGTAATGCTTTGCATAGTGATGTGCTCGCTGTGCTCGCAGTGATGCGATGCGTTCCATCACGTGCCGCAGGCACACATCACGTCCGCAGGACGCATCACGCCGTAAGGCGCATCACGTTCCCAAAGGGAACGCATCACTGAGCAACTTTGTTGCTCACACTTTCGCATCCACACGATAAATCGGCAAACCCTGCTCGATAAACTTGCGCTCGTACTCGGTGACGATATTGTCCTCAATGCCGTCGGCGTGCAGGTCGAGGGAAATGTCTTCCAACGTATACCCGCACTGGGAGAATTGCGTAAGCGAATACTGGAAGAACACACGACCATCGGTCTTTTGAATTACGTGGGCACCCTCTGCCAAGATTTCGCGGTACATCTCAAGAAAATGGGGGTGGGTCAGACGATGGGTGGCCTGCCGATTCTTGGGGAAGGGGGTGGAGAAATTGAGGTACAATTTCTCAATGGAATGGGGCGGCAAAAAGCGGGTGAGATACTCTGCGTTGCCCGACAGGAAGTGGAGGTTGGTTAAGCCCCGCTCCTGTGCCGCCTCGCAGGCGGAGACCAAGACGTTTGCGTACACCTCCACCGCCAAGAAGTTGATCTCGGGGTGGCGTGCGGCCAGCTCGCAGATAAATCCGCCCTTGCCGCAGCCGATTTCCAGATGTACGGGGTTGTTATTGCCAAAGATGGCGGCGAAGTCCAGATATTTCGGCGTCTCGTCGGCGTCAAAGCGGACGGTGTCCACCCACAGATTGGAGTAGAGACTGCTCACGTCCGCCAGACGGTCCTCCAGATGCTTTTTCTTTCTCATTCGCATAGAAATCCGCTCCTTTTGCAAATTATACTGGTAATTTGCAACGATATGTGTTAAGATAAATAGGATAGAAGGCGATTACAGTTTAATCACCAGTTCGGTACCCGCACGGCGCATGTTGGCGTCGCCGGTGAGCACCGCCAGATTACTGCGATACAGCAGAGCGGGGTCGGTGAGGAACTGCTCCTTGATCTGCTCCGCCTGCCAGGGGTCGCTGACCCGCAGGGTGACACTGAGAAGCGCACGGTCGCCATCCATCACCGAGCAGGTGACGGCATAGCCACCCTCCTCCAGCTTGCGGATATCCACCTTGTTGTCCCGCTCCACCTCACGGCGCTTGAGCAGTTGCAGGGCCGCCTTGACCGACCGCTCCCGCAGGGTATAGGGGATGCGCACGCCCAGAGATTCACCGATCTGGTTGCCGGTGACGGTGGTGGCAACCAGCTTGTCCTCGGTCTGCACCAAGTGCTGCAGACGGATGAGGTCCTCGATGGCGTCCTCGGTATCAAAATAGTTGGCCATACCGCCGGCGATGATGATGTCGGTGAGGGCGTCCCGCGGAATGGGAGCCCCTACGGTATGCAGCATATAACACAGGAGAATGCGAATCTCCTGCACGTTGGTCAGTCCACCCGGCTCTACGCCGGCCAAAAATGCGTCTGCCATAGACGTAATTCTCCTTTGCCTCTAAGACTATATTATCATTATACACCATATACGCAGAAAAGAAAAGAGCACAAGACAAGAAAAATGAAATTTCTTGTGCTTTCCCGCCGAAAGGAGTTTGTGGGTATGAAAAAGATGTATCGCGCGTTCACATTTGCTTTGGCGGCGGTGCTGTTATTCACCGCTTGCGGAAAAGGAAACAGCGATTCCGACGGGGAAAAGGGCGGTTCCACCACCACCGGTGCGACCATCCATTATGAGGATTACATCACCCCCGTGGTGAACCGTAAGATTAAGGATTGTATTGACATAGAGCAGATTAACGCACTGTTGGCGACCTATACCGTCAGCGAGGCGGGTTACACCACCGACTCCCGCGTTTTTTACACCTCGGAGGATGGTCTGCACACCATTATGCTGACGTTGGAGAATATGACCGCCGAGGATTTTGAAGCCATCGCCACCAATCCTGCTGTGGGTTGGATTGCCCTGCCCGAGGTGGGGGAGATGGTGTATTGGAACGGCAATCAGACCGAGTTGATCGCTTACGAAAACGGCTATGCTCTGAGCATGTCGGTACAGAATATCGCCAACGGGGCGATGATCGGTATGGCCGAGATTATTTTGCAGAATTTGAATGGATAACGATGGGGGTGAACCCAATATGAATAATGCCATGGACTTTGTGTGGGAGCGCACCTGGGCCGAAGTAGACTTAGATGCCATTCGCCACAATTATACCACCATCCGCGGCGCTCTGCCGGCGGGGGTCAAGCTGTGCTGTGTGGTCAAGGCCAACGCCTACGGTCACGGTGCCAGCAAGATCGCTCCGCTGTATCAGCAGATGGGGGCGGATTGGTTCGCGGTGTCCAATATTGAGGAGGCGTTGCAGTTGCGCCGTTTCGGGGTCACCCGTCCGGTGCTGATTTTGGGCTACACTCCCGCCGCCTGTGCCGAGATTTTGGCTCGCGAGGATTTTTCCCAGTGTGTGTATTCTGCCGAATACGGTCGCCAGTTGTCCCAGGCGGCGGTGGCGGCAGATGTCACCGTTAAGGTGCATATTAAGCTGGATACCGGCATGGGTCGTCTGGGCTTCCGTGTCCCCGGGGAGGGGGAGGATTCTGTAGAGGGTGCCATCGCCGTCTGCCGTCTGCCCGCCCTGACCGCCGAGGGTGTGTTCACCCACTTTGCCACCGCCGATGAGGGTGCGGGTGGGGACGATCTGTTCTGTCAGCAGGGCGACCGTTATATAGAGGCGATCAACGCCTTCTCTGCGGCGGGTATCACCTTTGCCATTCGCCATTGTGCCAATTCCGCGGCACTGTCCGACCACCCTGAGTTCCGCTTGGATATGGTGCGTGCCGGCATCGTGCTGTACGGCTTACAGCCCTCTGCCGACCTGCGCCAGCCGCTAGCACTCACCCCTGCTATGAGCCTTAAATCCGTGGTGTCCCACGTCAAGACCGTGCCGGCCGGCACCACCATCAGTTACGGTCGCACCTTTATTGCCGACCGCGCCATGCGGATTGCCACCGTCCCCATCGGCTATGCCGACGGCTTCTGGCGGCAGAATAGCCCCGCCGGCGTGCAGTTGACCCTCCGCGGTCAGCGTGCCACCATCCTCGGTCGGGTGTGTATGGATCAGCTGATGCTGGATGTGAGCCACATCGACGGCGTGCAGATCGGTGACGAGGTGACGGTGTTCGGCACCGCTCCTGCCCTCACCGCCGAGCAGGTAGCCGCCCACAACGGCACCATCGGCTACGAGGTCATCTGCGCCATCGGCGAGCGTGTTCCCCGCATCTACCGCGAGGGCGGCGAGACGGTGGATACCCTCGACAATCTAATGAGATAAGGTGAAACTATGTTTGATGCGCTGAAAATCAAAAATGAGTGCGTGGAATGGATTCGCGACTTTTTCGCGAAAAACGGCCCCGATTGCAACGCCGTGCTGGGCATCTCCGGCGGCAAAGATTCCTCCGTCGCTGCCGCGCTGTGCGTAGAGGCGCTGGGCGCCGACCGCGTTATTGGTGTGCTGATGCCCTGCGGCGAGCAGGCAGACATTGACTGTTCGCTGAAGCTGGTCAACCACTTGGGTATCCGCTATTACATCGTGAATATCAAGGACGCGGTAGAGGGACTTAAGGCGGCGATGCCTGCGGACCTGCCCCTATCCACCCAGAGTGTCACCAACCTGCCGCCCCGTATCCGCATGACCACCGTGTACGCTGTCAGCCAGTCGGTGAACGGTCGTGTGTGCAACACCTGCAATCTGTCGGAGGATTGGGTGGGCTATTCCACCCGCTACGGCGATTCGGTGGGCGATTTTTCTCCCTTGTCCCGCCTGACGGTGGCAGAGGTGAAGGAGATCGGTCATTTGTTGGGACTGCCCTACGACTTGGTGGAGAAAGTGCCCATTGACGGCCTCTGCGGCAAGACGGACGAGGACAATCTGGGCTTCACCTATGCGGCGCTGGATCGCTACATCCGCACCGGCGAGATTGACGACCCCGCTACCAAGGAGCGCATCGACCGCCTCCATCGCATCAACCAGTTTAAGCTGGAACTGATGCCGGTTTTTGAGCCGAATTTATAATGAAACACGCCTGCGACATTTGTCACAGGCGTTTTTGCTTATTTTTGGTCCGTTAACCCTAAAATATAGTCTACCGAAACTTTGTGAAAGCGGGACAGCCGAATCAACAATTCCGTGGGAATATCCCGCTGCCCCAATTCGTAGTTGCTGTACACCTGTTGGGAACAATGCAGGATATCGGCCATCTTCTTTTGGGATAGATCTTTGTCCTCTCTTAGATCACGAATGCGTGGATACACCATATTTCTCACCTCGCACATAGTATACGATACAACAAAATGCAGTATTGACTTTTACTGCAGAATGCAGTAAACTATGTGCGAAGGTGATGCCTATGTTTCGGTTCAATCGATGGTTTCTTTCTCTCGTCTTGGTGCTGTCCGTCTGCTTAATGGGTGGCTGTCACGCTGCACAACAAACGCCTGTTGTTCATACAATGCAAACGAATATATCGACGGTATCCTCTGCCGTTGTTGTCACCCGCACAGAAAAGTCTGTGATACCCCAAACCACTGCGACTACACATGCAGAAAAGCCTACAGTAGTGACAACAACTACGACTACTCACGCAGAGTCGGTTTTTGTAGATATTCTACCTCTTCCGCAATACCCCGATTATCCCACCGGGTGTGAATCGGTCACCGCTGTGATGGCGCTGAACCATGTTGGTGTCGCCATCGGTGTGGAGGAATTTATCGACAATCATCTGCCGTGTGACAACCGTTTTTATGAAGTGGACGGTTTGCTTTATGGCCCTGACCCGTATGCGGTGTTTATCGGCGATCCCCGCCGCATCAATTCCTATGGATGCATGGCACCGGTGATTGAGAGGGCTCTGCGTTCCTGCGTAGGTGAGGACAAGGTCGTGGTGAACACCACCGGCGAAACGCTTCCCTCCCTATGCCGCAATTATGTTGACAAGGGTGTTCCTGTCATCCTGTGGGCGACGATGGAGATGCGTCCTGTCGGTAGCGGTCAGACGTGGTTTTTGCCGGACGGCAAACAGTTCACGTGGCCGTCAGGGGAACATTGCCTGTTGTTGGTCGGTTATAATGAGCGGGAGTATTTATTCAACGATCCTCGTCACGGCGCGGTGGCGGCCTACGATAAAAACTCCGTTGAGATTGCCTATGCCTCGTTGGGCAAGCAATCACTGGTGATACAATAAAACGCCTGCGACCTCGGTCACAGGCGTTTTTGTCTTTTTAGCCGACATAGTCGGCGTACCTCCCTCTGGCGAGGGAGGTGGCACGGCACAGCCGTGACGGAGGGAGAGATGATTCTAGCACAAAGCGGTTTGCGTTATCTCTCCCCCAGTCATTTTTGGCAATCCCAAAAATGACAACCCCCTCGTCAGAGGGGGCTGTTGGAGTCGTGTGTCAAAAAGGCTTATCCCATCACTTCTTCCGCGTACCGCACCGTCGCCATGGCATCGGCGGCGTATTTGTCTGCGCCGATCTTGGCGGCGTATTCGGCGGTGAGCACCGCACCGCCCACCACGATTTTGCAGGCGGGGCATTGTTCCCGCAACAGGCGGATGGTGGCCTCCATCGCGGGCACGGTGGTGGTCATCAGGGCGGATAGCCCCACCAGCGGCGCCTTGTGCGCCAGCACGGCGTCGACCACCACGTCAGGCGGTACGTCACGGCCCAGGTCGACCACGTCATAGCCGTAGTTTTCCATCAGCAGTTTGACGATGTTCTTGCCGATGTCGTGGATGTCACCCTCCACCGTGGCGAGGACAAAGGTGCCCTTTTTCGCTGTTTGTTCCCCTTGTGCCATCGCCGC
>JAZNED010000148.1:0-6692 GCA_045588425.1 Acutalibacteraceae bacterium | reverse complement strand
TCGTGGTATCACGATCAACACCGCTCACGTTGAGTACGAGACCGATGCTCGTCACTATGCTCACGTTGACTGCCCCGGCCACGCCGACTACGTTAAGAACATGATCACCGGTGCTGCTCAGATGGACGGCGCTATCCTGGTCGTTTCTTCCGCTGACGGTCCCATGCCCCAGACCCGTGAGCACATCCTGCTGTCCCGTCAGGTCGGCGTTCCCTACATCGTTGTTTTCATGAACAAGGTTGACCAGGTGGACGACGAGGAGCTGCTGGAGCTGGTTGAGATGGAGATCCGTGATCTGCTGTCTGAGTACGACTTCCCCGGCGACGACATCCCGATCGTTAAGGGTTCCGCTCTGGCCGCTCTGGAGTGCGCTGCTACCACTCCCGATGCTCCCGAGTACGCTCCCATCCTGGAGCTGATGGATCGCGTTGACGAGTACATCCCCTCTCCCGTCCGTGACGACGAGAAGCCCTTCCTGATGCCCGTTGAGGACGTCTTCACCATCTCCGGCCGTGGTACTGTTGCTACCGGTCGTGTGGAGCGTGGCCGTCTGAACCTGTCTGAGGAAGTGGAGATCATCGGTCTGACCGACGAGCGTCGTAAGACCGTTGTTACCGGTATCGAGATGTTCCGCAAGATGCTGGACTTCGCTGAGGCCGGCGATAACATCGGCGCCCTGCTGCGTGGTGTTTCCCGTGACGAGATCGAGCGTGGCCAGGTTCTGTGTAAGGTTGGTTCTGTGAACCCCCACACCAAGTTCCATGCCAACGTCTACGTCCTGTCCAAGGACGAAGGCGGCCGTCACACCCCCTTCTTCAACAACTATCGTCCCCAGTTCTACTTCCGTACCACCGACGTTACCGGCGTCATCAACCTGCCTGCTGGCGTTGAGATGTGCATGCCCGGCGATAACGTGGAGATGGACGTTGAGCTGATCACCCCCATCGCTATCGAGGAGGGTCTGCGTTTCGCTATCCGTGAGGGTGGCCGTACCGTGGGTTCCGGCGTTGTTTCCGCCATCAATGCCTAATTCTTAACTGAATTAACTGCTTGATTGCACAAGTGGCTCACCCGTTTGGGTGAGCCACTTTTTTGTTCGTAGCCGTTGTTGCCATCTCGCTTACGGTTCTCGGCGGTGGATTTTCCGCCATGCAGGTCAAAATGCTCGGAAATACATCCAGTATTTCCTGTGCTTTTTGCCACTGCCTAACGAAAAAGCCTCTCGCCGATACCCGCAACCCGATGTCACCAACGGCTACGGAACAGCCCTTTTAGTTAGAGCGAAAACCGTATTAGCCTTCCCCTTGAGGGGAAGGTGGCCGAGCGTTAGCAAGGTCGGATGAGGTGGTCAGGGAGCGCAAATTCGCACACGGGCAGATATGGAATCCGCCCCTGCATCATGCACAAATCACGCCGCTATCATTTGTCACAAAGGGAGAAAATAATGTATGGGGTTTACTTTTTGGGGTGGGAGCGATACAATAAAATCAAGGTGGTGATGTTATGAAGGGTAAAAAAATAGTATTGTTAATTGTAGTGGGAATTTTATTTGTCATTATGGTTACAGGCTGTACCGATAAACCTGATGATAAAGAAGATAAGGGTATAGCTGATTTATATACTGTAATTCATAACGAGGACAATACCCATTCATACTCTTTTTCTGATTTGAACGGAACGGTTCTCTTTGAAGAAGAAAAGGCTACTCGAGAGCCTAAAATAAATCAAATAACTGTAAGTGTTTACGAATTGAAAACACAGACAGGAACGGGGCTTTCAACAAATTGGGCAGTTTATTGCGATGTGGAGAATAGTAAAGTTTCTGAAATCTTCTATTATGTTTTAGGCGCACAAGGCAATTATGTGGTCAGTGCGAATTATGAAGATGGCAAGCATTTCATTACCGTTCAAAACATATTTGATAAGTCTGCATATTACAAAACATACGAGCTGGAAAACGTTTCGCCTGTTGCTGCAGATTTTGCACTTGGATGTGAATTTGAGAACGAAAGTAAAGCAACGATCACCTATCTGATTGGCGAAGATTATGCCGAAACGGAAATGACAATAACGATTCCATAAACTCACAAGAAAAGCGAGGTGAATTTCACCTCGCTTGATCTTTATATTTCTCCTCTACACGACGACCTGCTATTTTGTTCTCAAAAGGTGAGGTTTATCAAACTGCAACCTTCCACACAACAAACTGCTTTTGTGGAAACTTTTTGCCAAACAAAAAGGAAAGCAAAAAACCTTTACAGATATGCAAAAAAGGCTTGACATCAGCGGCTTTGTCGTGTATAATGAATGTAAAGTTAAACACTTTACATTATGACCAAAAATCTCGTGGATCGGAGGCGTTTTTATGGGCAAAAATTTGGAGATTTCCTTGCTGCTGGACTTTTACGGTGATATGCTGACCGAGAAGCAGCGCGATATGGTTGATTATTACTACAATGACGATCTCTCCCTGTCCGAGATCGCCGAGAATGAGGGTATCACCCGTCAGGGTGTCCGCGACTCTATCAAGCGTGCCGAGGCACAGATGCTGGAGATGGAGGAGCGTTTGGGGCTGGCTCGTCGCTTCCGCAAGATCAGCGCCGACATCGAGGAGATCTACACGCTGGCACAGACCATTCGTCAGTACAGCGCGTTCCCCGGTTGCCCCAGTGAGGTTTCCGACAGTGCCGCCCGCATTATGGTGCTGGCCAGCATGCTGGAAAAGGCAGATTAAGTTCGTTTATTTCACCCCGTCACAGAAAGGTAGGTGAGCCCCATGGCTTTTGAAGGTTTGAGTGAAAAGCTGTCCTCGGCATTTAAGAAGCTGCGCAATCGTGGCAAGCTGTCCGAGACGGACGTAAAAGAAGCCATGCGCGAGGTTCGCCTGGCACTGCTGGAGGCGGACGTCAACTATAAGGTTGCTAAAGACTTCACCAACAAGGTGGTGGAGGAGGCGGTAGGTCAAAAGGTGATGGAGAGCCTCACCCCCGCCCAGATGGTGATCAAGATCGTTAACGATCAGCTGGTACAGTTGATGGGTGGCGACGCGGCACCTTTGGCGTTAGCCAATCGTCCTCCCTGCGTCATCCTGATGTGCGGTCTGCAGGGTTCCGGTAAGACTACCCACAGCGGTAAGCTGGCTAAGCTACTTAAGAGCAAGGGCCATCGTCCTCTGCTGGTAGCCTGCGACATTTACCGTCCCGCCGCTATCGACCAGTTGTGCGTGGTGGGTGAGCGTGCCGGTGTTCCTGTTTTCCAGATGGGCACCGAAAACCCCGTCAAGATTGCCAAGGCGGCGATTGAGCACGCCAAGTTCCACGGTAACGACTACGTGATTCTGGATACCGCCGGTCGTCTGCACATCGACGAGCAGTTGATGGAGGAGCTGAAGAACATTCGCTCCACCGTCGAGCCTGCCGAGATCCTGCTGGTGGTGGACGCCATGACCGGTCAGGACGCCGTCAACGTGGCTTCTTCCTTCAACGATGCTTTGGGCATCACCGGTGTCATCCTCACCAAGCTGGATGGCGATACCCGTGGTGGTGCGGCGTTGTCTGTCCGCGCTGTCACCGGTCGACCCATCAAGTTCGCCGGTATGGGCGAGAAGCTGGACGACCTGGAGGTATTCCATCCCTCCCGTATGGCCTCCCGTATCTTGGGTATGGGCGACGTGATGACCCTGATCGAAAAGGCAGAGCAGCAGATCGACGAAAAGCAGGCTGAGGAATTGGCCCGCAAGATGGCGGAGAACAAGTTCGACATGAACGATCTGTTGGATCAGTTCCGCCAGATTCAGAAGATGGGCGACATCAAGAGTCTGTTGGGCATGATCCCCGGTATGGGCAAAAAGCTCAAGGACATCGAGATCGATCCTAAGCAGTTTGCTCGCACCGAGGCTATTATCCTATCTATGACCGCCGCTGAGCGTGCCAACCCCGACCTCATCAACCCCTCCCGCAAGCGTCGTATCGCCACCGGTTGCGGACAGAAGGTGGAGGACGTCAACCGCCTGATCAAACAGTATCGCAGTATGCTGGATATGATGAAGCAGTTGCGCAAGATGAACAAAAAGGGTGGACGCGGTATGCGTGGTATGCCGGGTATGCCCGGACTGCCCGGTATGGGCGGCATGATGCCCCCCACCGGCGGACGTCGCCGTTAATCCGAATTCAGCCCGTCAAAGACGGATGAAGATATAAAAAATGAAAATTAATTTTTTGGAGGTAATTTATTATGGCAGTTAAGATTCGTCTGCGCCGTACCGGCGCCAAGAAGGCTCCTTCCTATCGTGTGGTTGTGGCTGACTCTCGTTATCCCCGTGATGGCCGTTTCATCGAGGAGATCGGCTATTACAACCCCCTGACCGAGCCCTCTACCATCAAGATCGACCTGGAGAAGGCTAAGAACTGGATCGCCAACGGTGCCCAGCCCACCGACACCGTTAAGGTGCTGCTGAAGAAGGCCGGTTTGGAGTAATTTCACTCCCGTTTAACACAGGAGGATAGAAATGAAAGAACTTCTGATCACCATTGCCCAGGGCTTGGTGGAGGATCCTTCTGCAGTGACCGTTGAGCAGGACGAGCCCATGGAGGACGGCACGGTGGTGTTCCACCTGCACGTTGCCCCCGACGATATGGGCCGTGTCATCGGCAAGCAGGGCCGCATTGCTAAGGCGATGCGTACCGTCATGCGTGCCGCCGCCACCCGTCAGGACGCCAAGGTCGCCGTAGAGATCGACTAATTCAACCAAAACAGAGGCAGACCGTTGTGGTTTGCCTCTGTTCTGTTAAGATGAGCCAGTGGGAGAACATAAGGCTCCCTCTTTGAGGGAGCTGTCGCGGCGTAGCCGTGACTGAGGGAGTTTCGGAGTGGCTTTTAGCTTGTGCTTATTGTGGTTTGCGTTGTCACTCCTCGAGAATGGCTGTCGCCATTCTCCTGAGTTTGTGTTAAATGAAACTCCCTCCGACCTCGCTGTCGCTCGGCCACCTCCCTCGGAGAGGGAGGCCATGCCTATTTCCGATTAGGAGGACAACCCTATGCCTCAACTGAAATATTTAGAAGCCGGTCAGATCGTGGGCACCCACGGTGTGCGCGGCGAGGTGCGCGTGCAGCCCTGGTGCGATTCGCCCCAGCAATTCGCCACCTTCAAAAAACTGTATTGGGACAAGGAGGGCAAGCAGCCGGTTAAGCTGAAGGCTCGCCCCCATAAGAATATTGCTCTGGCTCTGCTGGAGGGTGTGGACACCGTAGAGGCTGCCCAGGTACTCCGCGGCAAGATGCTGTACGTAGACCGCAAGGATATTAAGCTGCCCAAGGGGCACTATCTGGTGCAGGATCTGATTGGTCTCACCATTGTGGACGCCGACACCGACGTCACCTACGGCACCCTCACCGACGTGAGCCAGACCGGTGCCAATGCCGTCTATCACATGCAGACCGACAAGGGCGTGGTGCTGATTCCTGCTATCCCCGATGTCATCATCGAGGTGGATACCAAAAGGGATATCCTGCGCCTGCGCCCGATGAAAGGATTGCTGGACGACGATGAGATTTGACATTATGACCCTGTTCCCGGATATGTTTGACCGGGTGTTCGACCAGAGCATTATCGGCCGCGCCAAAGATAAAGGCCTTTTGGAGTTGCACTGTCACCAAATTCGGGAATATACTAAGAATAAGCAGATGCAGGTGGATGACTACCCCTATGGCGGTGGTATGGGCATGGTGATGTTCCCACAGCCCATCGCCGACTGCTTCCGCGCTGTGTGCGAACAGGCTGGGGAGAGACCCCACCTCATCTATATGTCCCCTCAGGGAAAGACCCTGACCCAGCAGCGCGCCATTGAGCTGGCGCAGATGCCCAACATCTGCATCCTCTGCGGTCACTATGAGGGTGTGGATGAGCGGGTGTTGGAGGCCATCGTCGACGAGCAGATCTCCATCGGTGACTACGTGCTCACCGGCGGCGAAATCCCTGCTATGGCGCTGGTGGACTGCGTATCCCGCATGATCCCCGGTGTGCTGGCGGACGAGGTCTGTTTCACCGACGAGAGCCACTTCGCCGGCTTGTTGGAATATCCCCAGTACACCCGTCCTGCGGAGTGGGAGGGGAGAGCGGTGCCGGAGATTCTCTTGTCCGGTCACCACGGCAATATCGCCAAGTGGCGGCATCAGCAGTCGCTGGAGCGCACGCTGCGCCTGCGACCCGAGATGCTGGAGACGGCGCCTCTCACCGATGCCGATCGCACGTATTTGGCGAGTTTGCAGATGGATGAGGATGCGGAGTAACCAAAAGTTTTCCACAGCGTTAGGCAATCTGCACAAAGGGCAAAGATACAAAAACCGAAAATAATGCACTCATCCAAAGTTCGACAAAGGGGAACAAAATGCGTTGACTTGTCCAATTTTTGTGGTATAATGATACCGTTAAAGAGTATCCCCTTTTGGTGGTCGTAACGCCACCGCAATATGATGAGAAAAGGAGCAATCGCTATGTTTTCTAAAGATGTTGTTGTTCAGAATCAGGTAGGTCTGCACGCCCGCCCCGCCACTTTCTTCATCCAGAAGGCCAACGAGTTCAAGGCTTCCATCTGGGTTGAGAAGGAGGAGCGCCGCGTCAACGCCAAGTCTCTGCTGGGTGTCCTGTCTCTGGGCATCGTGGGCAACACCGCTATCCGTGTCATCGCCGACGG
>JAZNED010000147.1:0-2873 GCA_045588425.1 Acutalibacteraceae bacterium | reverse complement strand
AATTCTAAATCTAACTGATACTGAAGCGATCTCTGTATTTCCCAAATCATTTGTTTTATAATAGGGCATTTGTCTCGATACTTCTTGATTTGAAGTTTTATAAACGATATTTCCATTTGCATCTCTCAAGATTCGTCCATCTGGATCAACATAAGTCAGGGGATTGTTGGCGCAGTGGGAGTATGGGGAGAGGTCGGGATATTGCTCGGCTAAGGGGTCGGGGGTGGGGAAACGGCACAGGATGGGGTCATACCACCGGGCTTGGTTGTCGTAGAGGCTGACGCCGTGGAATGTCAGCATCTCCTTGCTGGTGTGGTGGCGGCGGTCAACGTTTCCGGTCGCCAACCGGGTCGAGGGCAAGCCCCCGACACAATAGTCGGTCGCCTGCTCGATGTCGCCACACTCATTGACCACAAGCCTGACGCTCCCCAAGTAGTCCCGCTCATAGTAGTGGTAGGAGACGCTGTCGCCATTGTTGTGGACGTCGATGTAGCCCACCTCGTTGTAGATGCGTCGGTCGCGTCCGGTCTCCGTCACCATCGAGCCGTAGTAGCGGCGCACATGGTTCTCGGTCATCGGGCGGTTGACGGTCGTGACATTCCCCTCGCCATCGACTCGCGTGATGACTTTGATGTACCGGCGGCGTGTCTGCTCCAAGCGTTTAACCCCGTCAGCCCGGTAAGTGAGGTAGATGTCGAGCGAGTCCCCCTCAAGGGCGATACGCGTCGGAAGATGCTCGGGCGTATAGCTGATGGAGACTATCGAGCGGGAGGCGTCGCTTGTCAGACGTCCCGCCGCGTCATACGTCAACATGTACTCCGTGTCTTCGCCTATGGTTGTCAGTTGCGGTATCTCCCCCATATGGTTGTCATCCCAGGCATAGTCGGTAATCGTTGTCAGACGGTTGCCGTCATAATCCATGTATAGGTCGTCAAAACCATTGCCGTCGTTGTCGTAGTCCCCGCGATAAAGCCTTACGATGTTGCCGTTGAGGTCATATTCAAAGACCTCGTTAAACCGGTCAGGCTCTTCGTCAACCACCCCCGTTATCATGCCCATGGGGTTATAAAGTATAACTCTTGAGTATTCCCCCGCGCTGTCGGCGCTGAGGTAGCGGGTCTCGGTTATGGAGCTGATGTCGCCGTCATAGCGTGGCGTGGCGGAGGTGACGCCGAATTTGTTGCCGATTGAGAAATCGGTGGCGTTATAGCGGAGCGTCTGAGAGAACAGCGCGCTCTGTTGCGAGGTCTGCCAGCCGCGCAGGTTGCGGTCGTAACTCACCGAGCCGCCCGGATAGCTCCAACGGCTCACACGACCCATGTCATCGTAGCTGTACTCAGCCAACAGCCTTGCCGGGTGATCGCCGTAACGGTGGGTAATCATTGTCACCCGCCCCCGGTTGTCGAGCGAGTAGCTCCACCGCTCGGTGTGGCTCTCGGTAACGGTCTGCTCGCTCAGCAGCGAGGTGACACGCTTGCGGCTCAACATCTCTCCCGTGAAGTTGTAGCGGGCGAACTCTGCAATCATGTACTCGTTGGCGTAGCAATCGCGCTCGGCGCTCAATACCACATTCCCTTTCGGGTCATAGACGCTGAGCGTCAGGATATAGCCGCCGTTATAGTCCGACACCGCCGTCCCTGTCTGCAATCCGTTGGGGGGATAGGTCATGTCGGGTGAGTATTCTGCGTCGGCGGGTATCGGCATGTTCAAGCCGTCACCGCTCCAATGGCTGTAATCGTCATAATAATAGGCGCGGTCGGCGCAGAAGCCGGCGATGCCGCATGTGTCGGTGTACTGCAAGCGCCCCTCTGTGTGTATCGCGGCGTCGTGGGTCTCAATTAGCAGACTTGCTCCCCATTGCTCCTGAAGCGACGAGCGGGTGGCGTCAGGCAGTGTCGCTCTCCCCTCTACCGCCAACCGGTGTCGGCGGTCATATTTGCGCACGCTCCACTCCCCCGACAGTCGTTGAACGCCGTTTTGGGATAGAATGACGCGGTTCAAGCGGTCATAGACATAATATACAGGCTCTTGCCCCGGCAGACGTTTGGAAACGCACCGGTTGCGTCCGTCATACTCATAACCGATGGCGTATTGTCGGAGTGTTTCTCTGTCGCAAGCGCCGAAACGGGATGCCAATTTATTGCTCCCTTCGGGAGAGATGACATAGCGCAGACGATGGCAGATGTCGTAGGCGTAATATGTGTCGGCCGTGAGTCCGGCGCTCAGGAACCGGCGTTTGAGTATCGTGCGCCCCCCCTTGTCGGTATATACGGCTGAGCTGTCGCCGTTCTCATCTATGGTCACGCTCACTCGCAGACGCCCCTTCCCATAAGCGCCACGGTTTATCAGCGAGTCCCCCTGGGCTTGGAATATAACGCAGGCGTGCGGACCCTCGCCGGTGGCGTTGTTGAACAGATGCCTGGTTTTGACCGATTTGCCGGTTGCGTGCCATGCCTGTCCCGGTCCGGTGACAGAGGCGACACGGCTGTCGGCGGTGCCGTCATACGTTGTCTCGCTGAAACAGTAAAGGTCGCCATGATAGGCTTGCGCCGTTGAGACCGCCGATTGGGGGAACGAGCCTGTCGATGAGGGGGTCTCAAACGGTAGATACCGGCGGCTGACCCGACCACGACCGTCGTAGGTGATATAATCGGCCATATCCTGAACGGCGTATGACGCCCCGACGTTGACCGTGGAGATTTTTCGTCCCAAATCGTCGAGATACTCTATTGTCACGCGCGACATGTCGGCGTCGGTTGACGGCTCCGACACGCTACCCTCCAGCGGACACACCGTCATCACATAATTCCATCCGGCACTCTGAGCCGACATTGAGCCGACCAATAGCAAGAGGAGCGACAGGACAAGGAATG
>JAZNED010000146.1:0-1822 GCA_045588425.1 Acutalibacteraceae bacterium | reverse complement strand
CGAGATACTTGATCGTTCTCGTTCTTCTGCTCCGGCATCTTCATGCCACTGCGATCCGCCAAAAACTTCACCGCGTCGATATAATCCAGATTCTCAATCCGCTTGATGAAGGTGATGACGTCGCCGCCGGCGCCGCAACCGAAGCAGTAAAAAGAGTTGGTCTCGGGATATAGGTTGAAGGAGGCGGTTTTCTCACCGTGGAAGGGGCACAGACCCACCAGGTTGCGGCCACGCCGCTTAAACGCCACGTAGGACGAAGCCACGCTCTCAATATCGTTTTTGGATAACAATTCTTGAATAAACCTGTCGGGTAAGGCCATCATTCCGCCTCCTTTCTGAAAATTCACGTCCAACAAACGACTGAATTTGTTGTTTCTACTCTGTTATACACGAAAAAAACGAAAAACCCTCTTTTTTCTTTCAAAAAAAGTGGGTTTTTGTAAAAATTTATTTTTTATGTCGTTCCACGGGACAGGGTACCCACTCTTCGCCGGTAAAGGTGGCGGTCAGCCGTCCGTTACTGCGATCGATCACCGCCGCCTCCAAACTCCCCTGTCCCTCACGAGGGATGGAAAAGCCCACCGTCACCGCCTCGCCAAACTCGGTATCGGTCAGGGTGGCACCATGATCCGCCAATAGGGCAGGAATCATACCGTACTGGGCGTAATCGCACACGATTTCGCCCAACAGACACTTGCGCATCTCCACCACGCCGCCGGCGTCCACCGCAATCTTGGCGCCGTGGGAATAAGCACGCACCAATCCACCAGCACCCAGCAGGATGCCGCCGAAATAGCGGGTGACCACCACGACACAGTCGGTGAGGCCCTCTTTGCGCAACACGTCCAACACGGGAATGCCCGCCGTGCCCTGGGGCTCGCCGTCGTCGGAAAAGCGGCAAAGGTTACCGCCCTCCAGCACGTAGGCATAGACGTTGTGGGTGGCGTCCCAATACTTCTTCTGTTTTTCGCGGATGAAGCTGAGCGCCTCCTCCTCGGTAGTGACCGGCTTGATAAAGCCCATAAAGCGGGATTTCCGCTCCACAAACTCGTCCGAACCCTCTTTGGCGATGGTGAGATAGTTTTTCTCCGGCATCGGGACACCTCCTCTCAAACGAGAAATGGCAGTGCATATCTGCACTGCCATCTTTCTTGTTGCAAAATTATTTGCCCAGACCGAAACGCTTGTTGAAACGGTCCACACGGCCGCCGGCATCGTTCAGCTTCTGCTTGCCGGTGAAGAAGGGATGGCACTTGGAACAAATTTCCACGCGGATATCCTTCTTAGTAGAACCGGTAGCGATCACATTACCGCAGGCGCAGGTGATGGTGGTCTGCTCGTAATTGGGATGGATGCTCTCCTTCATTGATGTCACCTCTTTCGATTAGTCGTAGATTAACGGATAGACTATACCACATTTCGCAAAAAAATGCAAGAGGTATTTGCAAATTTCTTAATTTTTTCGCAGATAAGGTAAAATCCACGCCATCAAGAGGTTTTACGGATTGTTATCCAATACAAATAAATATCCCCCCGCATAGCGGGGGGTATTTCATGTTCGGGCATAGCCCTAATACTATCGGCGGCGCACAAGTGCGCTTTTTGTTGGCCTATCAGCCACGCATAGATTACCGGCTACCCATAAATGGGTAAATGTAGTGCCTAACAAAGCCTCCCTCCGGGAGGGAGCCTGACGAGCCGTTTTTGTGTCGCATTCTCCCCCAGTCTTTTCGCCTGCGGCGAAAATCCAGCCCCCTCCCGGAGGGGGCCTTGCCGCTGCGGCGGGCTTTTCATCGCTAAAGCTCTTCCCAACCACGCGACT
>JAZNED010000145.1:0-3177 GCA_045588425.1 Acutalibacteraceae bacterium | reverse complement strand
TCCGCACCCTGTGTATGGTGGGTGCGGTGCGGGTACAGCCCACCAAGACGGGAGCAAAGATGGCGTATATCCGTGTGGAGGATCTCTACGGCGATATGGAAGCCATCGTCTTCCCCAAGTCGTGGGCGCAATACGAAGAATTGCTCACAGCGGGCAACGCCGTACTGCTCACCGGACGGCTGGACGTGCAGGAGGAAAAGGAGCCGAAGCTGATTTGCGAGCGGGTGGAGCCGATCCCCGACACCCCGCCTGCACAGCCTGTGGAACGGAAAGCGGCAAACCCCCGCGCGGGACTGTATCTGCGGCTGCCCGGCGAGCAAAGCAAGGAGTTTGAAAGCGCTTACAATGCGATAAAATCAAGCCTTGGCAATATCCCCGTATATATCCGCTTCACCGACAGCGGCAAGCTGGTGAAAGCTCCGAAAGAGTGGTTTGTGACCCCCACCCAGTGGTTAGTGCAGGAGTTAAAGCGGGTGTTGGGCGAAGAGAACGTGGCTGTGGTGGAATGAGGAGGACAACCGTTCAATGCTCTTACGTTTATTAGGAGATATGCGCTATGAAAATTGAACTAAAACCAAATGGCATCTGGTATCATGGTTCTAATAAGATTTTCTCAGAATTACGAACAAACAGCACTATTACACAGTGGAAAGAACTTGCGGAAGCATTTTCACATCAACCAAGTGGCTTAGGCTATGATGATAACGGCATAATTCGTCATAATGGAACCGAAAAAGGGTATTTGTATGTCGTTGACGAACCGATTGCAGTAGGCGTAGATATTTACCAACACCCAAATACAACTATGGATGAAAATGCCGAGTTTTTAACCAAAAGGCCGTTAAAAGTAAGATTGATTTGTGAACTGTAAACCCCCTTGATTAAACGGATCAATGTCGATTTCTATAAACTGTTCGGTGTAGTGCATTGGGAGCCGCACTTGGCTCTCCCTTTGGGAGAGCTGGCGGCGAAGCCGACTGAGAGGGCAAAATATGACAATACCAAAAGATAACAGCCAATTGGAAAACGCCAGGCGACTTCGAAGAGAAATGACTCCTCATGAACGCAAGCTCTGGTATCTGTTTCTCCGCAAATACCCGGTTAAGATTTACAAACAGCGAATTATCGGCAAATTTATCGTGGATTTTTACTGTGCTTCTGCAAATCTGATTATCGAAGTGGATGGTTCTCAGCATTATAAAACGCAAGGTATGGCATATGACACGGATCGTTCCATGTATTTGTCGGCACTGGGTTTGGAGATCTTGCGATTTTCCAACCGGGATATTGACAGGGATTTTTATGGCGTATGTAGGAAAATTGACATTACCATTCAAAATCGTCTGCAACCCCCTCTCAGTCACCTGCGGTGACAGCTCTCCCAAAGGGAGAGCCAAGTCTGCCTGTAATTAAATCTACGTGCACAAAAAAATGGAGCGCATCGATATCGATGCGCTCCATTTACTGTTTTACTTACATCTTATTGGCGGCTTTCCAATCCAGATAGTCGTCGTAAGTCATCATCTTGTCGATAAGCTTGCCGTCCTTGATCTCCATAATGCGGTCAGCCACCGTCTGGATGAACTGGTGGTCATAGGAGGAGAACAGCACATTGCCGGGGAAGTGGGTCAAACCGTCGTTGACGGCGGTGATGGACTCCAGATCCAGGTGGTTGGTGGGCTGATCCAGCATCAGCACGTTGGAGCCGTACATCATCATACGGGACAGCATACAACGCACCTTCTCACCACCGGAGAGCACCTTGACGGGCTTGAGCACGTCGTCGCCGGAGAACAGCATCTTACCCAAGAAGCCACGCAGATAGGTCTCGGTGTTGTCCTTGGAATACTGGTTGAGCCACTGAATCAGGGGCAGATCCACGCCATCGAAGAAGGCGGAATTGTCCTTGGGGAAGTAGGACAGGCTGGTGGTGCCGCCCCACTTGAAGCTGCCCTCGTCCGGCTCGATCTCCTCAGCCAAAATCTTGAACAGGGTGGTGGTGGCGATCTCATCCTGACCCACAAAGGCAACCTTGTCGCCCTTGTTGATGCGGAAGGAGATGTTATCCAGCACCTTCACGCCGTCCACCGTCTTGGAGATGCCCTCCACGGCCAAAATCTCCTTACCGGCCTCGCGGTCCATCTGGAAGCCCACGAAAGGATAGCGGCGGGAGGAAGCGGGCATCTCCTCCACCGTCAGCTTGTCCAACAGCTTGCGGCGGGAGGTCGCCTGACGGGACTTGGACTTGTTGGCGGAGAAGCGCTGAATGAAGGACTGGAGCTCTTTGATCTTCTCCTCGTTCTTCTTGTTCTGCTCGCGCATGATCTTCTGAATCAGCTGGCTGGACTCGTACCAGAAATCGTAGTTACCCACGTAAATCTTGATCTTGTTGTAGTCCACGTCCACGATGTGGGTGCAGACGTTATTCAGGAAGTGACGGTCGTGGGACACCACGATAACGGTGCCGTCGTAGTCCATCAGGAAATCCTCCAGCCAACGGATGGAGTCGATGTCCAGGTGGTTGGTAGGCTCGTCCAGCAGGATAATGTCGGGGTGACCGAACAGAGCGCGAGCCAGCAGAATCTTCACCTTCTGCTTATCGCCCAGGGTACCCATGATGTCGTACAGCATGCCGTCGCCCAGACCCAAGCCGGAGAGGATCTGACCCGCCTCGGTCTCGGCCTCCCAGCCGTTGAGCTCGGCGAACTCGCCCTCCAACTGGGCGGCCAGCTCGCCGTCCTCGTCGGTGAAGTTCTCTTTGGCGTACAGAGCATCCTTCTGCTGCATGATCTCATACAGACGGGGATTACCCTGGATGATGGTGTCCAGCACGGTCTGGTCGTCATAGGCGAAGTGATCCTGCTTGAGCACCGACATACGGGTGCGCTTGTCGATGATGACCTCGCCACTGGTGGGCTCCAGGTCGCCGGACAGGATGCGCAGGAAGGTGGACTTGCCCGCACCGTTGGCGCCGATGACGCCATAGCAGTTGCCGGGAACAAACTTTAAGTCCACGTGCTTGAACAGGTCCTGACCGCTAAAGTTAATACCTAAATCGGAAACGGTAATCATAGTGTGATTGCCTCCTTGTGAGTAGTGAGAGCGCAATAGCGCATACTGGTATAGTATAGCAGAAAGGGAAAGGGAAAGCAAGATAAAAAAGCACCGAACAAACGC
>JAZNED010000144.1:0-22885 GCA_045588425.1 Acutalibacteraceae bacterium | reverse complement strand
CATGGTGTGCCTCCTTTCCGTACAGGTGGCAGGCCACAAAGTGGGTGGGGCTTACCTGCACCATTTCGGGGTACTCACCATTGCAACAAGCGGTGCACTGCGCGCAACGCTCCTTGAAATAGCAGTGATTGGGCATATTGGTGGGGTTGGGCACGTTGCCGGGGATGTTATACAGCTCGGTGCTGTCGTCCAGCGTCATGGTGGGCTTGGACTTCTGCAGACCGATGGTGTAGGGGTGGCGGGGATCCTGGAAGATCTCCATCACGGTGCCCTTTTCGATCACCTTGCCGGCGTACATAACCACCACGTAGTCCGCCATCTCAGCGATGACACCCAGATCGTGGGTAATCAGCAGAATGGAGCCGTCGATCTTGTTCTTAATATCCTGCAACAGCTCCAGAATCTGTGCCTGAATGGTCACGTCCAAAGCGGTGGTGGGCTCGTCGGCGATAATCAGACGAGGCTCGGCCGCCAACGCCATAGCGATCATCACGCGCTGGCGCATACCGCCGGACAGCTCGTGGGGGAATGCCTTATACACGTTTTCGGGGATGATGCCCACCAGACGCAGCATCTCATAGGATTTCTCCTTGGCCTGCTCCTTGGTGGCACCGGGGATGTGGATGAGGGTGACCTCATCCAACTGCTGGCCGATGGTGAACACAGGGTTCAGGGAGGTCATCGGCTCTTGGAAAATCATCGCAATCTGCTTGCCGCGCAGACGGTGAATCTCGCGGATGGGCATCTTAGCGATGTCGTAGACCTTATCTTCCATCTCGAAAGAGCCGTCCTCGGCCAACACGGGGTTGCCCTTGGCGTCCTTCTTGATGTCCTTGGAGTGGAAGCGGATGGAGCCGTCCACAATCTGACCGGTGGGACCCTGAATCAGGCGCATCACCGACATACTGGTGACCGACTTGCCGCAGCCGGACTCGCCCACCACACCCACGACGGAGTGCTTAGGCACATTGTAGGAGACACCGTTGACCGCCTTGACCACACCCTGCTCGGTGTAGAAATAGGTGTGCAGATCTTCGATCTCCAGAATGTTGTCGAGGTCCTTCATCTCGGCGAGGAATTCCACCTCGTGGGCTTTGCGGTTTTTGTAAGCCTCCAGACGGCGAATCTCCTTGGCGTTAGCCTTGGCGATGGCACGAATCTCGCGACCGGTCAAATAACCGCGGGTTGCTTTTTCATTTTTACCGGCCACAATTATCGCCTCGCTTTCGGGTCAAGGGCGTCGCGAAGACCGTCGCCCACGAAGTTGAAGCCCAACACGGCGATGACGATGCACACACCGGCGGGAACCCACACGTACAGGTGATTCTGCAGAATATCCTGGTTGGTGGAGATGATGTTGATCATGGTACCCCATGCGGCGTAAGGCGCCTTAACACCCAAGTTCAGGTAGGACAGGGTGGACTCGTACAGAATCATGCTACCCAAGGACAGGGTCATCTGCACGATGAGCTGGGGCATCACGTTGGGAACCAAGTGCTTGAAGATCTTACGGCCGGTGGAGTAGCCCATGGCCTCCGCCGCCACCATAAACTCCTGCTCACGCAGGGAGAGGATCTGACCGCGCACCAGACGGGCGGTACCGGTCCAGGAAATCAGGGTCAGATAGATCATCAAGAGGTAAATGCGGTATTTGGCGTCGATACCGGAGGCATCCAGCAGGGTGCTGAGAATCAGCAGAATCGGGATACCGGGCAGACACATCAAAATATCGCTGACACGCATGATCAGGTCGTCCACCCAGCCACCGAAGTAGCCGGCGATACCGCCCAGCACCACACCCAAGATGGTGATGAGGAACACGGCGATAAAGCTGACGATCAGCGAGATACGACCGCCGTACATCAGACGGACGAAGATGTCGTAGCCCTCGTTATCCGTGCCCAAGATGTGCTCTTTGGACGGACGGGACAGGAAATTATCCTTCAGGTTGGTTTCGGTGGTCTGCTTCGTGGTGTACTCCACACCATCCACCGTATAGGTGTACTCACTGGTGGCGTAGTCGGTCTTACCGCTCTCATCCAGCTCGATCTCGCCCCACTTACCGTTGTTGGGGGTGTAGACCTGGGTCTCCACGCCGTCAATGACCTCCGTGTGCATCGGCTCGGCCACAAACAGCGGACCTACAAAGCTGAACAGGAACAGACCCACCACCATGATCAGACCGATGATACTCAAGCGGGAACGGAAAAAGCGACGCACCACCATACGGGTGGGAGACATCAGCTTGACGTTGCGATCCAGCGGTACGTCGGTATCTTCGACAGGGTCATCAAAGTCAACTTCCTCGGTGATGACGGGCATGTCGAGCTCTTCGGTCTGCTCGGCAAACACGGTTTTATTCTCTTCCATACTCGTTCACCTCACTCCAGCTTGACGCGGGGATCCACCACCGCGTACATCAAGTCCGCCAGCAACACGCCCAACACGCTGAGCAGCGCCAGGAACATATTGTAACCCATGATAAAGGGAATGTCGCCGCGATTCATGGCGTCCAGAGCCACGTTACCGATACCGGGCAGAGCAAACACCTGCTCGGTGATGATGGCGCCGGAGAACAGGGTGGGCAACAAGCCCGCCATAGAGGTCACCAGCGGAATCAACGTGTTGCGGAAAGCGTGCTTATTGATAACCACGCGCTCACGCAAGCCCTTGGCACGGGCGGTACGGATGTAATCGGAATTCAGCACCTCCAGCATATTGGTACGGGTCATACGCATACGCGCACCGATGCTGAGGATGACGATGGTCAGGATGGGAATCACCATATGCCGCACGTAGTCCAGCAACAGGTCGGCACCCGACTGCATCACCGTCGCATCCACCAAGCCGGAGGGTGGCAACCATCCCAGCTTAAGGGCAAAGACATCCTTTAGCATATTGCCAAAGAAGAAGGAGGGCAGCGAGATACCGATCATAACCAGCACCGTCACGATATAATCGCGCAGGCTGTACTGATGGGTAGCCGCCGTAATACCCAGCGGGATGGCAATCAAAAACTCGAAAATAGTGGCGATAAACGCGACCGCAAAGGACACGCCCATGTGCTCCACGATAATATCCGCCACAGGGGCCTGGTGCACAAAGCTGGTACCCAAGTCAAACCGACACAGAGCACCCAACCAGTTCACGTAACCCCGCAAAATACCGGCAAAGGAGTCGTCTCCCAAGCCGTACATCTCATACATCGCCTGTACCGTTTCGTCGCTGACGGTAGCACCGCCGCGGCTGATGGCGTCAATCTTACTCTGAATAAAATCAACCGGCATCAAGCGGATGAGGAAGTAAATAATCATAGACACGCCCAGCAAAATGACCACAGCCAAGGCGAGTCGTTTAATAAGATACTTTACCATAATATCCCCCGATGTTTCGTTGGATTTTGTCCATCCCCTCCCGTGCGGGAGGGGATGGAACATCCTGTTTCAATTAGTCGACAAACTCCACTTCCCAGATGCGGTCCAGGGGAGAAGAATAGGGATTGACGATCGTAGGCAGACTGGAAGTCTTGATCACCTTGGAGTTGTAAGCGTACAGAACGCTACGCTGATAGACGGGCAGCTCGATAGCCAAATCCAGAATGCAGCCCATAGCCTGCTCGTACAGGTCGGAACGCTCGTTCTGGTCGTTGGTGGAGCGGGCATCGTCGATGTAAGTAGCCAGCTCGTTGAGCAGAGCCTTCTCCTCAGCGGTACCGCTGGCCTTCAGGTGGTTATAACCCCAAGCCAGGGTGCTGGTGGCGGTAGAATCCTTGTGGTAGACCTGATACAGGTCGGGGTCCAGAGCGGAGGACCAAGCGGCCGCCCAAACCTCCAGAGAACCGGTGTTGATCTTGGTCAGAGCCTGGGTGTCGCACACAACCTCGACCTGCCAGCCCATGCTGTTGAGCAGAGCGGCGGCATCACGGAACACCTTGTAGGTGGGGTGATCGGTCAGGCTGGAGCCGGCGATGGTGAACTTCACCTTCAGGTCGCCGGAGCCCTCGCTGACGTTGGCGTTGTTCATGTACTTCTTAATCAGCACACGAGCGCTGTCCTCGTCAAAACGACCCACGGGAGGATAATCCTTACCGTTGTCGTCCGCGGAGATACCGTCGGGATACGCCCAGCTGACCTTAGACATGGGCCAGTAAATCTGGGAAGCGGTACCGGCACGGTAGTAGTCCAGTGCCAGAGAGGTGTTCATGGCGCACATAATAGCCTTACGCAGGTTGATGTTCTGCACCTTAGCGGCGTTGATGCCGACATAACCGTAACCCAACTGGTCGGTGATCAGCGTCTGCATGCCGCTGCTCTTCAGAGCGCTCAACTTATCGTAGTTGTCGTTGGTCAGAGCGGGGGTGATGTAGTGAACCTTGCCGCTCTCCAGGTTGGAGATGGCGTCGTTGGACAGAACCACCTGATAACGCAGCTTCTCAATCTTAGCATTCTCCAACTCCTCACCCACGGTGTGGAAGTTGTCGTTGCGCTTGAAGTACACAACGTTGTCGCTGAAGAAAGCGCTCTCGGAGGGCTTGTCGTTGTTCTTGTTGTCGGTGACGCGGTAGGGACCGGCACCCATGGGCAACTTAACGTTGCGGGTAGACTGGATGATGTCCTTCATGAAGTCAAAGCTGGCATACTCCACGCCAAACTTGTTGGCCTCGATGTCCACGCCCACCTTGCTACCCTCACCATAATAGTGCTGGGGAGCCACAGTGATGGCAAAGTTCCAGATAGCCTTGGGGTCCACGTCCTTGATGGTGATCTCCAACACGTCGTACTCGTTGGCGTTGGTGACGGTGCCATCCTCGTTGTGGCCGGTAGCCACGGTGTAGGACTTGTCGCCGATGGTGACGGTCTCACCGCCACGGCCGGCATGGCCCAGAGAAACCAGACCGGAGATGTTGGGCACCAGCAGGTCACCGTCGGTGCTGTTCTCGCGCAGGATGACTTCCTTCGCCTTAGCGGTGTACTCGTTCATCAGTTTAGCGGCGGTACCCCACATGGTCAGAATGCGGGAGAAGTTCTCCTTCAGCTCGATCTGATACACGTACTCGATAGCGGTCTCTTTATCCTTGATGGCGTTGGGGTCGTACTTGGGGGTCAGCTTCTCGATCTTGGTACGATCGATCTTGCCGTCGGCACCCTCGGCGTACTTCACCTCAACCTGACCCTCGTGGTACATGAACTTGAAGATCTCGCCCTCAAACTCGCTGTGGGACTTGTAAGGCTCGTCGGAATAGGACTCCTGAGCGGCCAGATAGTCGGCGTTCAGCTCCTCTTTGAACAGCTTCAGGGCATAGTCGTAGTCAGCCAGCAGCTGAGCGCTGGTGATGCTGGCCAGATCCTTGGAGGTGGCCATAGCGGACTTGTAACCGGAAGAGGGGGTGTGGGCCAAAATGGCCTGCTTCATCTCCTCGTAGGACACTTCGCTGGTGGGAGAAGCCTTCTGCTTGGAGTTGTACAGGTTGATCAGCTCCATCAGACGGGCCTCAGCGCGGGCAGAAGCCTGCTGGGACACACGGTCGGTGCCGCCGGAGGAGGCGGAGGGAGACTGGGCACGGTACTCGGCCAGACCCAGAATCTCGGTGGAATACAGGGTGTTGGAGCCGGTGTAGACCGGATCCAGATAGACGTAATAGTTAAACAGCACGTCCTCCATGGTCAGAGGCTGGCCGTCGGAGAACTTGATGCCGTTCTTCAGCACGAACACATAGGTGATGGTGCCGTCGGCGTTCTCCACAATCTTATAGTCCTTGGTCACCACGGGCTGATTCTCGCCATAGGCAACCTCAACCTGGCCTTTCTCCTCGTTGAAGGTAGCGCTCAGCATACTGATCTGAGTCATGGACACCACGGTACCGTCAGCGGCGGCGGTAGAGAAGAAGGGGTTGAACAGACCATCGGGCTGGTCGATCATCACAACGAAGGCGTCGGGCTTAGCCGCGTCGTCGTCCTTACCCTTCTTTTTGCCGCAGCCGGCCATAGCCATCATACCGATAACCATGCACAGGCACAGCAAAACACAAAGAAATTTCCGTTTCACAACTATCGCTCCTTTATATTTATTGGGTTATCTACGGTAAAAGGAATCAGTCTTTGAAAACCACGGTGACCGAATCATCCTCGCCCACGGTGATCTCCAGCTTATCCGCGCCGATCTCCACCTTTTCGCCGGTTTCCTCATCGGTAGCCACCGCCTTGACGGTGATCTCATACGGCACGCCGTGGGGATTCTCGGCGGAAGAGGCGTCATAGCCCACGAAGAGGTGGATGGTGTAATCGTCCATACCCTCCATGGTCATCTTGGCGGAATAGTCGATCTGCAACTGGCTGTTGGTGATGGCCACGTCGGTCAGGGTGGCACCCTGAGACAGGGTACCGGCAAACAGACCGAAGGTGGGATTCATGGCCAACGAACCCTTCTCGATACGATAAATCACGTTGTCGAAGGTCACGTTCCGGATGACCGCAGAGCTGCCCACCGTGCCAAACAGGCCGGCGATGGGGTTGCCGGAGGTCTGATCCTGCACCACCGTCACGTTGCGGATGGTAAAGCCATTGCCGTCGATGCTGCCGCCGAAGTTGCCGGCGGAGAAGGTGGAGGGCCACAGCTTGCCGGTGAAGTCCAGATCCGCCATCAGTACGTAGTGGGCGGAGGAATCGGCGTTGGACGCCAGCTGATCCGCATTGTAGATGTGGTACCAGTCACCCTCGACGTAATCGATGTACAGCTTGAGCACCGTGTTCTGTGCCTCGCCGCTCTCATCGGCGAAGCCGGGGTGGGTGATCACGTCGCCGGTCACGGGATTCTTACCCTCGGGATCGCGATACACCGTACCGTAAGTAAAGCCGCGGCGCTCGGTCTCCTTGGGGAAGTCGTTGCGCTTCATGGTGCCGCTGCCCTCGTCCCAACCGGGAAGTTTGAACTGCGCCCCCATCATGCACTCGGTGGTAGCCAGCACCTCGCCGGGGTTATTGATGTTGTAATACTCCACGGAGAAGCGAGGCAACCACTTGGCATACAGGGTCAGCACCGGCTCGGTGGCGGAGTAATAGGCCTCGGCATCCAGGGTGATACGGCCGGTGTTGAAATCCCACTGGGTAAAGTTGCCGTCCTCGTCCTTGGTGTACCAGCCGGCCAGCACGTACTTGGCGCGCTTGACCTCAAACTTGTCGGCACGGCGGGCGTCGTTGGGCTCCAACAAGGGAATTGTGACAAAGCCGTTCTCGTCGGGGGTCAAATCCTTGATGTTGTAGGTGTCCACCACGCTGGTGGTGTTCACGTTATCGCCGAACTGACCCTCGTTGGCGTCGAAACGAACGCTGATGGTATAGCCCTGCTCGTCGTAATCCTCATAGGGGGTGGCCGCTTTCTTATTAGGGTTGAGTATCATCCACAGGATGCCGGCTACCGCCAACAGGCCCAGCAGAGAAAGACCGATCAGACGCAGCCACTCCTTGAAAGAGCGGCGGGGACGGCTCACAGGCTCCTCGACGGGGATTTCCTCAGCGACGATCTCCTCGGTAGGCAGCACCATCGGCATCTCGACAGGGACCTCCTCGTCAGCTTCCTCGATCAGCAGGTCCTCCACGGGGAGAACAGCCGCCTCATCGATGACAATCGGCTCCTCAGCCAACTCTTCAGCCGATTCCTCGGCCTGCTCTTGCTCTTTCTTCTTGAACAGGCAGAGGAAAGCCATAAACATCTTTTTGCACCAGCGCCAAGCCTTTTTGCAGCCGCGCCAGCACCACTTGGCAAACTTCTTCAGCTTCTCTTTGGTGAGCCAGCCCATCTTAAAGGCGAACCACACCAATGCGATCAGCAGGTCGTGGATGAGCAGAACGATCACAATCCACAGCCACATGCGATTCTTTTCCGTCTTCTTGTCGGACGCACCCTTATCGGACTCGCCGGACTCGCCGGACTCCTCATCATCCGTAGCGGACAGAGCGGCCAGACGCAACTCGGCGGACACCAGCACGCCGTACAGCTCCTCGCCCACCAGACCTTGCTGGACGGTGGTGACGATGCGGTCGTAGGCGGCACGGGCGGCCTCGACCAGAGAACGGTCGTTCAGCGTCACGCGCTCGGGAATCGCCTTGATGGCGGCGATGGCGGCCAGGGTGATGTCATCCGCGGCGGCGCCGCCCATCACACGCAGGTCGAAGTAATGGTCCAAAATGTAGGTGTCGTAACCCTGTCCATTGACGGGGCAGACCATAGTCAGCTTGGTGTCCACGTAACCAACGTAATCCACAAAGTTAGCGCCGTAGAACACGTTGGAGTACATACCGCCGGTGGCGTTCCAGATGAAGTAAGGAACGATACCCTCACCCTCGATAGCAACCTCGTTGCCCTCGTAGTCGGTGTAGGTACCGTAGTCACCGGTACCGGGGATATGCTCGTAAGACTCGTAATAACTGGGGTCAAAGGACTCCTCCATAATGGGAGCGTTGTAGCTCTGGAACACCACGGTGTTCAGCTTGTCACACTCGTAGAAAGCCTTGTGACCCACGGCGGCCACGGTATAGGGCAGAACTACCTGCTTCACGTCTGCACCGACAAAGGCCATGGAGCTGACACGCACAGTGTCCTCCATCACGACGGGATACGCGTTGTCGCCGGCAAAGGTCACCAGAGACCAGCCGTTGGGCACGCGGCAATACAGCGAGCCCTCGTAAACGGTCACGTTGTCATTGATGGCGTAGGTGTAGTTCTTTTCCTCGTACTTGTTGCCGTTAAACTCGGTGGTCTCCACCTTGAAGAAGGGAGACAGCACGCAGTAGGCGAAGGGGTTGTCGCCCATAGCCGTCAGGGCGGAGCCCAGCGTCACCTTGAAGGGGGTGTACTCCTCCTTGATGAAGGCGTGCTTGCCCACCGTCACCGCATTGGTGAGGTCGGCAGAACTCAGAGCGGAATACGCGAAAGCGTAATCGCCGATCTCGGTGACGTCACCCATATTGGTGGTGGAGGTCAGCGACTCGCAATAGGAGAAAGCACCCTCGCCGATGGTAACGCTGTGGGCAACCTCCTCGGCAGGCTCGGCATCGTCGCCCTCCGCGTCCTCGGCAGGCTTCTCGGCCTTCTTCATGAAGATGACCGACTGCAAATCTTTATTGTACACAAAGGCGAAGTCGCCAATGACGGTGGCGGAAGACAGATCCGCCTTCTTCAACGACTCGCACTCAGTAAATGCGTACTCGCCCACCGTCTGCACCTTAGACAGGTTGACGTCCTCCAGAGAGACGCAACCGGCGAAGGTGTAAGGCTTCAGCTCGGTGATGGCATCGCCCAGCACCACAGACACCATGTCGCGGCAGTAGGCAAACGCATACTCGCCAATGGTGGTGGCAGAGGACAGGTCCGCCTTCTTAATGGCAGGGCCATGGTAGGTGTACATGTAGCGGCCGTCCTTATCCACGGCGGCTACCGTCATGTTTTCGTCCAGGCAGGTGTAGTACACGTCGCCGGACAGCGCGTAATCGCCAATCTCCAGCGCCTTGGACAGGTCGATATCCTGCAGACTGGCGCAGTTGTAGAACGCCATCTTGCCCAGCTTGGCACCCTTGCCCAGCGTCACCTTCTTGAGGGAAGCAGCGTTGGTAAAGGCAGTCTCGCCGATGGTGACGTTGTCACCGATGGTCACATTCTGCAGAGAGGAGGCGAAGGTGTAGTAGAAGTAACGCTCGCCATTCTTATCATAGTGTTTCACCTTAAAGATGGAGTCTTTATCCATACCAAAGGCGTACTTGCCCAGAATGACGTTGTCCCCCACCGTGACGGTGATCAGACGGTCGCACTCGCTGAACACGCCCTCGGCAACCTCCATACCATCGGGAACGGTGACAGAGGTGATGTCGGTAAAGGCGAAAGCGTAACGACCGATCTTGATATCCTTGGCGAAGGAAGGCAGCGTGGTGATGGCGGTCTCGAAGAAGGCGTACTCGCCGATGGCGGTGAGCTTGCCCAGCGTGACCGACTCAATGTGATCGGAAGAACCAAAGGCATAATCGCCCAACACGGTGACGGAAGGCAGGTTGACCTTAGTCACGGTGCGGTTGTGAGAGAAAGCACCGGTGCCAATGGCGGTGACGGTAGCACCACCCAAGTCCGCGGCATCAAAGGTTCCCTCAATGGCGGGAGCCACCGCCACCAGGGTCTTGCCATCGGCAGAGAGAATGTAATTCTTCTCACCGGACTGATAGGCCTTGTTGCCCTCTTTGACCAGGAACTTCTCCACGGCAGTATCGCGGAAAGCGAACTCGCCGATCTCGTTGACCGAAGCGCCGATGGTGACGTTCTTCAGGCCCTCGGCCTCGTAGAACATACCCTCGGGCAACACCAGCGCGTTCACCTCAAAGGAGGTCAAGCTCTCGCAACCGGTGAAGGCATAAGCACCGTACTTCACCAGGCCGGCGGTGATGGTGACGTCCTTCAGGCTGCGGCAACCGGCAAAGGCGTACTGGCTGATAGACAGCAGCGTGTCGCCGGTGACGATGCCGGTGAGGTCGCGGTTGCCCGCAAAGGCGTAGTCGGAAATCACGCAGGCGGCAGACAGGTCAATGGTGCCCTGCAGGTCGCAGCCCTCAAAGGCGTGCTGGTTGATGATAATCACGTTGTTCTCGCCGCTGAAGGTAATCTTCTGCAGAGAGTTACAGTTGTAGAATGCGCCATACTCGATGGCGGTCAGGGTGGAGGGAAGAACAATCTCCTCCAACGCGGTCAGGTTTGCAAAGGCGTAGGCGTTGATCTTCTCCACGCCCTCAGGCAACACCACCTTGGTAATGGTGTTGTCACCGATGAACCACTGCTTGCTGGTCTCGCGGTCGTCGATCTCCAACTCCTCAGGAGTCTTTTCCACATAGTCAAAGTTGGAGAAGGCGAAGGAGCCAACCTCCTTAATGGACAGGCGCTTAGGCACGTCCACCAGACCGCCGTTACCGTAATAGTGGTTGAGGATACCGTTGGTGGCGTCGTAGGGATCCTTAACCTCGATGGACACGGTCTCGGAGTAATACGTACTCTTGCCATCCAGCATCAGCTTAACGGTGACGGAAGAGAAGCCTTCCGCTACCGCGGTAATCATACCGGCCTCGTTGACCTTTACGATGTTCTCGTTACCGGCCTCATACACAACCTGGGTCTTCTCGGGGAAGTAGGCGGCCAGCTCGTGCAACAAGGTCACCGCCTCGGAGGGATACAGCGACAAGCTGTAGTTGCCCTCGAAGAAGCGGTAGTTGCCGGTGTCGCCGATGTCCTTATCCTCGTTGTCGATCATGTAATAGGCCTTGTTGGTGTAATAACCGTAGAGGTTGAAGGTGTCGGTGACCGGCTTGTCGTACATCATGTAGCCGTCGTCGCCCTCTTTGCGCACCTTTACCAACAGGATGATGTTCTTCTCGGAGTTGGGATCCTTAATCTTGATACGGGTAGTGCCGGGGGCAACGCCCACCACCTGGTTGTTCACCACGGTGGCAACCTTGGGGTTCTGGCTGGTGATCTCCAGCAGCTCGGCCCACTCGGTGTCGGGATAGACGATGGGATTGAGAGAGAATACCTCGTTGGGGCTCAGCACAATCTCCTTCTGAATCTCCTCGGAGACGGTGAAGTCCACGTATTGATCCGGCAGACGAATCTCGTAACTGGCGTAGTTGAGCGCATAGTCGTAAGCGGTGAACACGAAGGAGTTCTTGTTGATCGCACCGTTCTTAATCTGGTAGATGTAATCGGTCAACTCCACGGTGACGACGGTGGTGTCGTTCTTCTTGGAGTAGATGGGGGTCATGTACTGCTCGAAGGCCTTCATCTCGGGGGTGGGGTTGCCGTTTTCGTCCTCGCTCATCACCACGTAGCCCAGCTGACCGGACATGGCGTAGTGGTTGTCGTAGACGGACAGTTTGGCATACAGACGGTTCTTCTGCTCCGTCTTGTCATACTCATAGTAGTACTCCACGCCGGTGATGGTGGGGGCCTCATAGTCGGTCATCACAGGGAACTCGAAGACGTTCTTCTTGTTGGTCTCCTTGCCGCCGTCCTCGCCGTAGTCCATATAGCCTTCCAGGCGGACGGTGTACTGACCGTTGTTGGGTAGGTCGTAATCCTGCGTGTCAAACTCAATCTCCACGTTGGAGGGACGGATGGGACCGCCGTCGCCGTAGGACTTACGCACGTCGTAGTCTACCGTCTCGTAAATCACTTTGCCGGTGGCATCGTCCACGATGGAGATCTCAATGCGCTGGGCGCCGCGCAGCATACCCGCCCACACAAAGCGCAGGTCGTGCACGGAACCGTCCTGATTGGACAGAGCGATGTAATCCTTGTTGGCGGCAATCACCATGTCGCGGGGATCCTGGGTGAAGTAGTAGGAACCCAGATAGCTGACGTAGTCGCCGGTCAGGCCGCCCACAGCACGGGTAGCCCAAGAGTCGGCCATCAGCTTATCCTCAAAGTCGATACCGTCGTCCAGCTCGTCGGCGTTGGTGTCGTAGTACTCCAGGTCGAACATGGGAGCGCGGGTCCAATCGCCGTAGAAAGCCAGATACGGCACGTTCATATCAATGTCGGTACCGGAGGCGGCGTCCAAAGACAGGAAGCCTTCCACGTACATACCGTTTTCAAAGGACTTGTTCAGGTATTCCTTGTTCTTGTCGGTCAGGGTCAAGCGCACCTTCACCTTGGCCTGCTTGCCGGCGGCAACCGTAATCTTGTTGCCGCTGTTGGAGCCACCATCCACAGAGATAATCTCCAGCTTGGCGCCCTCCAGCACGTAGGCTTCTTCGGTAACGGTGGTCTTACCGGCGTTGGTCTTGGTATCGCTGACACCCTCGGTGATGACCTTGGTGGTCAGGGTATAGGACAGCTCCTTCTTGCCGAAGTTGTCCACAGCAAAAGTCATCTCGTAGACACCGGTCTTCTTGGGGTCGTCGCCCAACTCCAACTTGGTGGTGTCCATAATCTTGCCGTCTTTACTATATGTAATAATACACGCGGGCGTAGTAAGAGCGGCGTTCAGATTGGCCAAGCCGGCACCCTGCTTACGCACGGCGTAGGGCTCGCCGTTGGTGTTGATCAGAATACCCGCGGTGGACATCAGCAGGCGGTTGACCAGAGCGGTCACCTTGCCGGTGTCGTTGGCAATCTCGGGGAAGTTCTCCACCACGTACTGGTGCATCAGCACCACCGCACCCGCCATGTTGGGGCAGGCCATGGAGGTGCCGGACAGACGGTCGTAGTCACCACCGGTGACGGAGGAGAGAATGTTACCGCCGTGGGCGGTGATTTCGGGCTTAATGCCCAGACTGGGGGTGGGACCCCAGGAGGAGAAGTCGGACATGAAGGGACCGGAGGTCTGGTCCACGCTGATGGTCAGCTTGCCGCTGGCCTGAGCGGCCAGCACCTCACCGTCGTCCTGCGAGATGGAGCAGACGGCCAGCTGAGCGTCACCGATGTTCATCTTGATGTCACCGGAGACGTTGTTGTAGATGATGATACCGGCAGCACCCTGCTGCTCGGCGATCATCGCCTTTTCCTCGAAGGTGTTGTCACCACGACGCACCAGAGCAATCTTGCCCTTGACGTCCAGACCGGTGTAGTTGACCGAACGGCCCACGCCGGGGATGGTGACGTACTCGATCTCCATGGACTTCTTGCTGCCCAGCAGCTTCTCGAAGAAGTCCTGCTCGTTACCGGCGTTGTCGTTGGCCTCGTCGAAGTACATGATGGTGGAGCCGTACTTGAGGTAAGGGGTCTCCACGCCGTTAACCGAGGCGATGGACAGGGTGCCGGGATAGGTACCGGGGGAACCAACCGTACCGGAGTCGGGGTTGGAGGTCAGGGGCAGGTTGCCGTTAGCCTCGGAGCTATAAGCGGAGTTGTAGCTGTTGGAAGCGGCCACCACCACGGCGACACCGGCCTCGCGCAGGCGCTGATACACGCCGCTGAGCAGCTCCTCCTCGCCCTCGTGGTCAAAGCCGCAGGCGGTACCTAGGGACATGTTGATGACGTCCACGCCCAACAGAGCGCAGTCCTCCAGAGCGGCCAAAATCCAGGAGCTCATAGCGGTATCCTGAATGTCGGAGAAGATCTTCATGGATACCAGCTGGGCGTTAGGGGCCACACCGGTGATGACGTCGTCTTTACCGACAATAACACCGGACACGTGAGTACCGTGGTTGTTGTGAGTAGAATATACGTCGGGATCGCGATCCGCATAATCGTAACCGAAAGGAACTTTATTATTGATGAAGACATTATCCACCGTCAGGCCGCCGTTGGACAGTTCGTTGGCCTTGGTGTCAGACACCAGTCCAGCAACCTGGTCATAGGTCAGACCCAGCTTGTTGGAGGTGAAGTTGTTGGGGGAGAAAGCGGTGTGGTTGGAGTCCAGACCGGTATCCAACACGGCCACCACCATGCCGGTGCCGTCGTACTTGATGCCGGTGGTATTGAAGATACCGGATTCCAGCACGTTAACCTCGTTCTCTACCAGCTCGGTAGCCATGGACTTATACTCCTGGCTGATAACGGCGCTCTCGGCACCGCCCAAGGACTGGCAGGTCACGGCATAGTCGCCGCCCTTGATGAGAATCTCGAAGCCGCTGAAGAGGGTGGTGTAATCCTCGCCCAGCTCGTATTCGATGCCCTGCTCGTCGAACAGCGTCAGCAGAGCCTCCTTACGGGCAGAAATCTTATCCAGCACCGCCTTAGCCTCGTCGGTGACGGCATACTCCTGCAGCGACAGGGTCTTATCGGTGCGGTCGTAGGCGTCCATCAGAGAGGGACGGTCGATACGGATGATGACCGAGATGTCGTCATCCGCCTTCACCCCCTCAGGCAGGCGGAAAGCCACGTTGCTATTCAGATAATCCAAATAGTTATTGATGATGGCATTATTGTCCAGCTTGTTAATGCCGGACACCTCCAACCGCTGGGGAGCGGTGGCAGAGCCATCGGACGCGGCGAACACCGCCGGAACCGTGCCCACCAACAGGGACACAGCCAGCAGCACGCTCATCGTCGAACGCAGGATGTGGGAAAAATGTTTCTTCATCATACGGAGTTCCTTTCTGTCACGCATTTGTCCAAATTCGTCTTCTTATATACCAAAATACATAGTACGCGAAATTAACCACCTTATATAATACCGCATCACAATACAAAAAGCAAGTGTTTCCTTTCATTTATTCAAATTTCAGCCAAAAACACGAAAAAGACCTTGTTTTTTTGCCGATTTTGCATTTTTTCGCCCTAAAAAATTGCGTATATGGGGCAAAACGTCATATCCTCTTTACTTTTTAACAGATTTATGGTATGATGAAATGTAATTCAGCTTCAAAGGAGGCTTTTCTATGACCCAAAACACAACGAAATGGGTGCGGCGTGTTTTCTACACGCTGATCACCATCGCTTTGATCGTAGCCGCGGTGCTGGTGATGGTGCAATGTGTCGCCATTAAGAAGATGGGCGACCACCCCTTCACCCGCCAGTTGATTGCGGAGCATTTTGCCGAGATTGCCATCCCCGTCTATATCTGCCTCGGTTTGGTGGCAGTGGGCTTTGCCCTCTCCCCTCTCCTGCCGGCGGCCCCTGACAGCGACCCCGGCCGTGACACGGTGACCCTGCGCCGCCTGCAGGCAAAGACTGATTTGGAAGCCTGCCCCGCAGAGCTGACCCATGGCGTGTGTAAGGCACGTCGTGCCCGCAATCGCCACTATTACGTCACCCTCATCCTGCTGGCCATCGGCATCGCCGCCTTCCTGTGGTACTGTATGGACACTCGCCACTTTACCGACGATTGGAACCGCACCATGATTGACGCCATGATGTGGCTGCTCCCCTGTATGGGTGTGCCCGCCCTCTACGGCATCTTCACCGCCTATTTCTTCCGCCACAGCGTGAAGAAGGAGATTGCCCTGCTGCGTACCGCCCCCAAGGAGGCGGTGTCCCCCGCCCCCAAAGCGCAGACCAAGGATGAAAAGTGGATGCCCTTTGTGCAGGGCGGCATTTTCGCCATCGGTGTCGGTCTGGTGGTATACGGCGCACTGTATCAGGGTGCACTGGATATGCTGTGGAAGGCAATCAACATCTGTAAAGAATGTATCGGAATCGGGTGATAGAGAATATGGCTAAGATTAAAAATTTCTTCAAAAAAATATGGCCCTCCAAGCGCAAATGGATGCAGTTGTACTTTGCCCTGCTGTTTAACGCCAACGCTAAGGGCTTTATCGACGGCACCATCTACGAAGGCCAAACCAAGAGCGTGTGTATGCCCGGCATCAACTGCTACTCCTGCCCCGGTGCCATCGCCGCCTGCCCCATGGGCTCGCTGCAAAACGCCATGAACGGGCAGAACCACGGCAGTCTGTATTACGTATGCGGTATTCTGGTGCTGTACGGCATCCTGTTCGGTCGTCTGATCTGCGGCTGGCTGTGTCCCTTTGGTCTGATTCAGGAGCTGCTACATAAGATCAAGACCCCCAAGGTGAGAAAAAGCCCCATCACTCGCGTGCTGTCCTATTTCAAGTACGTGGTATTGGTGTTCTTTGCCCTGATTGTGCCTGCCATGTACGCCTTCCGCGATGCCACCCTGCCGGCCTTCTGCAAATACATCTGTCCTGCCGGCACGTTAGAGGGCGGTATGAGCCTGCTGTCCTACAAGATCAACGAGGAGTGGGGCATGCCGGCGCTGGGCATCCTGTTCACTTGGAAGTTTCTGCTGATGATCAGCATTCTGGTGGGTTGCATCTTTGTGTTCCGTCTGTTCTGCCGTTTCATCTGCCCTCTGGGTGCGCTGTACGCCCTGTTTAACCGCTTCTCCATCTTCGGCATCAAGCTCAACCGCGACAAGTGCGTGGACTGCAACAAGTGCATCTCTCACTGTGAGATGGATATCCACCACGTGGGCGACCCCGAATGCATCTCCTGCGGCGAATGCATCGCCGTCTGCCCCACCAACGCCATCCAGTGGAAGGGACCCAAGATTTTGTTGCCCAAGAACGAGATCACAGGTGTCACCGGCATCAAAGGTGGCGGTGCGAAAGCTGCCAGCAAAAAGAAATTGATTACCCGCATCATCTCCACCGTCTTGTTGTTGGCCGTCTTGATTGGCACCGGTGTCTATCACTGGAACGTGTCCACCTCTAAGATGAAGGTGCCCGTAGAGGCATTACCCCCCGATCAAGGCAATCAGGTGGGCGATCTGTGCTACGGTTACGATCTGCCCATCATCACCACCGACGGCATACAGACCGAGACCATGAACCCCACCAAATTGGGCAAGGTGACGGTCATCAACTTCTGGTACACCGCCTGTGGCCCCTGTGTGGCGGAGCTGCCCTATTTTGACGACGTCGCCCGCAAATATGCCGACGAGATCACGGTGGTTGCCGTGCACGGCATGCTGCCCCAGACCGCTCCCGCCTATATCGCCGAGCACTATCCCGACTCCCCCATCGTGTTCCTCAGCGACTTTATTCCCGAGGGAGAGAACACCACCGAGATGGATCGCACCGGCTATTACACCATGCTGGGTGGCGTCAACAACGCCTATCCCCGCACCGTCATTGTGGACGAAAAGGGTGTGATCACCCACGTATTCCCCAACTCGGTCACCCACGACCAGCTGGAGAACGCTGTGAAGGAAGCTCTGGGCAAATAACCCACAAGTAAAGATATGAAAAAATCCCCGACAGCCAATGGCTGTCGGGGATTTTCTTGTTGCACCTTTATTTCTTATAGCAATACAGGAACATCCAAGCGTTATCGGGGTTGACACCATCCACCTCTTCAAAGAGGTAACCGGGCTCGCCCGCATTCCACCAGTTCTGGCTATTGCCGTAGTTCTCAATCATATACTTGAGATCCTGGGTCAAGGGATAGACCTTCTGGGTCTTATCCATATTATTGAGATACTGCTGCATCAAAGGGGCATACTGCTCTTTGCTCTTGAAGGAGCCGTCGGCGTTATAGAGATAGGCGGTCATATTGCCGAATTCCTCCATCAGGCCCACGAAAGAGGCAGAAGGATGGTCCATATGTACGTACACCACAGGGCCGTTGGCGCTATCCAGATGGTAGTAACCATCCTTGTCGTTAAACACCAGATGATGCTCGGTGGAAGACTTGATATCCAGATCGGTCAGACCGGAGGGAGCGGTGATCGGCTTGGGAGCGCCGTTGCCCTTCCACTCCACGGTGGGAGCGTCCTCAATACTCCAAGCGGGGTCACCAATGCGGGTGACCTGCAACACGGCGGCGGCGCAATTGGTCGCTGCGTCCACACCAATGACGTAGACGTTGCCCAGTTCGCTCTCCCGCACCGAAATCGTAAAAGCGTTACCGGACAGGTTTTCCGCTACGTTGGTGGTGAAAACAAACATATCACTGCCGAAGTGACCGATCTTGGCATAGGTGTTGGAGGAAGCAAAACGGAACGTGCCGTCCCGGGTGGGCTCAAACGCGAAATAATTGCGCTCCCCTGCCTTGAGGGTGACGTATGCCGCGCCCTCGGAAAGATAGGGAATCTTGATGAGTTTGTCCGTCAGAGGGTCGTTGATACGCACCGTCTGGGTAATATCGAGATCGACGGCGAGAATAACGGTGATGCTCGCCTTGTTGACCGATACCACAGCGGCTTTTTCATCGTAGCGCAATTCGGTGCCCTCCACCTTGACGGTGTAGGTGCCGCGATCCAAAGTGACGGTGGAGACGCCCTTTTTGTCGCCCACCTTTTTGGCCACCTGCTTGTCGCCGTCATAGAACAGGACGGTCAGCCCGCCCATGGGATTGCCGTTGCTATCCAACAGGGTGACGGTGTAGTCCATGGTGGTAACCTCAGGTTCTTCGGGAGGAGGAGGGGGAGCAACCTGCTCCTTCTCCAGCGTGATAGTCAGAGAGGTTTCGCCTGCCTTGAAATTCAAATTCTTAGAGGCGGCAATATAGCCCTCGGGCACCTCGATGGTGCCGGTGGGCACACCTTCGGGAAGGTTGGCCTTGGCCACGCCCTTGCTGTCGGTGGTGACGGTTTTGGCAATCATCTCGCAAGAAATGTTGATCTTCACGCCTGCAACGGGTTTGCCGTCCTGATCCTTGACGGTGACGGTGTAATCCAGCCATTTCTCCTCAGGCTTGTCAGAAACATCGCCCTTGACAAAAACTACTTGGGTCTTAATGGTGGCGGCAGGATACTCGTACTTATCGTTGAGCACGGTGGCGATTATCACCTCCACCTTATCCCCTTTGTTCACCTCTACGGACACCATCTTGCTACCGTCCTTCTCCACACCGTCCTCGCCAAGCGTGCGGCTGGCGGAGGTGTTGAGATTGAATAGAGAAACGTCGTAGCTCACGCCCTTTTTGAGCACGGCCTTATCCACAATGGTAAGGGTGCCGGACGAGGGGGCGGTAAAGAGATACGTCATACCGTCCTCGTCCCCTGCCGACAAGGTGGTGACCAAGTCGCCCTCTTTCAACACAATGGGATTCAGCTTGGTACCCTCGGGATAGGTAAAGGTCACCGTAAAGGTGGCGTCAGCGGCACCCTTGTTGCCGATGGCCAGCTTGACGGGGTTGAGAATGTCATCGGAGGAAACCGGGAAAGAAATCACGCCCTTGTCGGGGGTGTAGATCTTGCCCTCGTATTCGATGGTGGCGTCGGCACTCGTCAGCGTGAGGATGGTGCCGTCCACACGGTAGACATCGTAATAAGTAACGCCGCCCGCCTTAACCACGGCGTCAAACTCCAGCACGCCGCCGATCTCGAAAGGCAGCTCCTCGGAGCCGTCACGCTCGTCATCGGGCAACAGCTCGTCACCGTCGGAGGGCTGGGTGGCGGTCGCAGTCGTGGTGGTCGTGGTGGGCTTTTGGGTGGTCTTGGTGTCCTCTTTCTTCTCATCCTTACCGCAGGCGGTAAAGGTCAGAAGCAAAGCCAACGCCAACACCAGCGCCAAGGCTTGTTTCATCGTTTTCATAACATCCTCCTATGGAGTTTAATTTTTTGCCGTTTCATTCTACCACATCTTCCGTTTTTCGTCAATGTCGGAGAAACAAACAAAAACGGCACCCCAAAAGGAGTGCCGTTCTCACATTAGAACAAACCGGTAATCTTGCCGTGGGCATCCACGTCGATGCGCTCGGCGGCAGGAGATTTGGGCAGACCGGGCATGGTGAGGATGTCGCCGGTCAGCACCACGATAAAGCCGGCACCGGCAGACACCTTCACGTTCTTCACCGTGACGGTGAAGCCCTCGGGAGCGCCCAGCTTAGTGGGATCGTCGGAGAAGGAATACTGGGTCTTGGCGATGCAGACGGGGCACTTGTCAAAGCCCAAGGCGGTGAGCTGGGCGATCTGCTTCTTGGCCGCAGGCAGGATGGCGATGCCGTCGCCACCGTACACCTTCTTCACCACAGAGGCGATCTTCTCCTCAATGGAGCAATCCAGCTCGTAGGAGAAGGTAAAATCGCCCTGCTCCTCCTCGCACAGACGAACCACCTCTTTCGCCATCTCAATGCCGCCGGCGCCGCCGTCCGCCCACACGGTGGACAGCACGGTGTTGACGCCCAGCTCACGGCACTTGGCGATAATAAAGTCGATCTCCGCATCGGTGTCGGTGGGGAAACGGTTGACCGCCACCACACAAGGAAGTCTGTACACGTTCTTAATGTTGGACACGTGGCGCAGCAGGTTGGGGATACCGCGCTCCAGCGCACCCAAATCCTCGGTGGCCAGCTCGGTCTTGGCCAGACCGCCGTGCATCTTCAGCGCGCGGACGGTGGCCACCATCACCACCGCGTCGGGGGTGAGACCGGCCATACGGCACTTGATGTCCAGGAATTTCTCCGCACCCAAATCGGCGCCGAAGCCCGCCTCGGTAACGGTGTAGTCGCCCATCTTCAACGCCAGACGGGTGGCCATCACGGAGTTGCAACCGTGGGCGATATTGGCGAAAGGGCCGCCGTGGACGAAGGCGGGCGTGCCTTCCAGCGTCTGCACCAAGTTGGGCTTGATGGCGTCCTTCAACAGGGCGGTCATCGCGCCCACCGCCTTCAGGTCGCCGGCGGTGACGGGTTTATCGTCATAGGTGTAGCCCACGATGATGCGAGACAGACGCTCCTTCAGGTCGGTGATGGAGGAGGCGAGACAGAACACCGCCATGATCTCGCTGGCCACAGTGATGTCAAAGCCGTCCTCGCGGGGGACACCGTTGGGCTTGCCGCCCATACCGTCCACGATGAAGCGCAACTGGCGGTCGTTCATATCCACGCAACGCTTCCAGGTGATGCGTCGCACGTCGATGCCCAGGGCGTTGCCCTGCTGGATGTGGTTGTCCAGCATGGCGGCCAGCAGATTGTTGGCGGCACCGATGGCGTGGAAGTCGCCGGTGAAGTGGAGGTTGATATCCTCCATAGGCACCACCTGAGCGTAGCCGCCGCCGGCGGCGCCACCCTTGACGCCGAACACGGGGCCGAGGGAGGGCTCGCGCAGGGCTACGGTGACGTCCTTGCCGATGCGCTTGAGACCATCCGCCAGACCGATGGTGGTGGTGGTCTTACCCTCACCCGCGGGGGTGGGGGTGATGGCGGTGACCAGAATCAGCTTGCCGTCGGGACGGTTAGACTCCTCCAACAGAGAGAGGTCGATTTTTGCTTTGTAATTGCCGTACTGCTCCAAATATTTCTCGTCCACGTGGGCGGCGGCGGCAATCTCGCGAATGTGCTGCATTTGACATTCCTGTGCGATTTCAATATCGGTTTTGTAAGCCATAGGTAACACTCCTTTGATGATTGAAATGACGGGAGGGCACAGAGGCCCTCCCCTACGGATTCTATCGGGGTGGGAACCAAGGCTTCCCCTCGAGGGGAAGCTGTCAGCCGTTAGGCTGACTGATGAGGTGTAGCCGCGTTAGCGGCGTTATTTAAGTCAGTGCTTACTTCGCCACCTCATCCGACCTCGCCTCGCTCGGCCACCTTCCCCTCAAGGGGAAGGCTGATGGGGTGTTACGCATCTGCACAATTACTTAAAATACTTCACTGCGGCCTCGAACATACGGATGTCGTACTCGCCGGGGACGTTGCGGTACAGGCCGTCGGCGATACGCTCGCTGTGACCCATCTTACCGAACACGCGACCGTCGGGAGAGGTAATACCCTCGATGGCGAACAGAGAGCCGTTGGGGTTAAAGTTGATGCCATTGGTGGGGTTGCCGTCCAAGTCAACGTACTGGGTAGCGATCTGACCGTTCTCCGCCAACTGCAGCGCCAGTTCGGGAGAACAGAGGAATTTTCCTTCGCCGTGGGAGATGGGCACGTTGACGATGTCGCCTACGTTCATCAGGCTCAGCCACGGAGACTTTACGGAGGCGATGCGGGTGTGGACGATGCGAGACTGGTGGCGGTTGATGTTGTTGAAGGTCAGGGTGGGACAGTTCTCATCGGTGTCGATGATCTTACCGTAGGGCACCAGACCCAGTTTGATAAGAGCCTGGAAGCCGTTGCAGATGCCGCACATCAGACCGTCGCGGTTATCCAGCAGGTCGGTGACCGCCTCCTTCACCGCGGCGTTGCGGAAGAAGGCGGTGATGAACTTAGCGGAGCCGTCCGGCTCGTCGCCGCCGGAGAAACCGCCGGGCACAAAGATAGCCTGAGCGTCCTGCACCTGCTTGGAGAAGGCGTCCACCGAAGCGGCTACGGCGGCGGCGGTGAGGTTGCGCACCACGAAGATCTCCGGCTCGGCACCGGCACGCTCTACCGCGCGGGCAGAATCGTACTCGCAGTTGGTGCCGGGAAATACGGGAATCAGAATCTTGGGGCGAGCCACCTTAATAGCAGGAGCGAGGTTGCTCTTTTCGGTGTAGTTAAAGGTGGGGGGAATATCGCGGGACTCCTT
>JAZNED010000143.1:0-3274 GCA_045588425.1 Acutalibacteraceae bacterium | reverse complement strand
GTGCCGCCGCGTGCCTTTCCGCCACGTCATCGCCCTCCATACCCAAGGGGAGGAGATTTATTGGCGTTACGGTGACTATACTCCACCGCAAAGCCTCTTGATGGCGCGGGTGTTATCCGCCGTGTCGGGTTATGCCATCGCCGACCCAGCGGAGTCCGCCTCCCACGGTGGGTTTAAGGATTGGTTTATCGAGTGTTTCCACCGACCGGGCTTTACGCTGGAATTGGGATTAGGGCAAAATCCGCTTCCCCTGTGTGAGTTTGAGTCCATTTACGCCAAGGCAAGAGAGATGCTATTGTTATCGGTGCTGCTGTAACTTATATCAGCGCACACCTTGGAACAGCCCCCTCTGACGAGGGGGCTGTCCGAGCGTTAGCGAGGACTGGGGGAGAGATAACGAAACCACGCGGTTAGCGTTCTGTCTGTCTCGCCCTCCGTCTTTTTGCCATAGACAAAAAGACACCTCCCTCGTCAGAGGGAGGTGTTCTAACAACTACTTCTGTGTTGGAAAAAGGCAATCGCTACAGACCTTTTACTTATTTGCCGATTTTCTTGACTGCTTTCACGATGGAAGAGATGGCAGGGGAGAGCAACAGGTTGGCACCGAACTCGATGACAAAGTTGATACCCACCAGCACAACGATGGCGAAATAGACGGCACCCACGCCGTTCATGCCGATGTCGGTGGCAAAGTCCATCATGACGTTACGGAACACGGTGAGCATACCGATCACAAAAATACCGGTGTTGGCTAAGGGTGCCACCGCCGCGGCGGTAAAGATGCCGATCAGCGGCCTCTTTTTAAATGCACCGTTCACCAGTCCGGCCGACCAGCCGGCGGCGATACCTTTGAGCATACAGATGGCTACGGTCAGCACGGGGTTGTACGCCACCATCATGTTGGTGAGCAAACCCAGTTGACCTTGGATAGCCATTACCGATACCAGCACGCCGAACACGCCGCCTAAAAAGGCACCGGCCTTGGCACCGTACAGTATGGCACCCACCACGATGGGCACCAGTACCAGCGAAAGGGTCAGGCTACCGGGCAGAGGGATGACGAAGACGGTCTGCAACAGGATGATCAGACCACTGAGCAGACCCATCTGCACCAGTCGTAGGATGCTATCTTTGGTGTTTATCTTTTTCTTAGTTGCGTATTTTTTCATATTTTTCTCCTTTACTGTCGTTCTCCTTGCGGAGATACCACGTTTTGGACTCTATATAAAACACATCCGCCCGTTTCTGACTGGAACGCTCACGGCTGTCCCGCCACGGGGTAGGATGCGATTATTTTCGATTTTTCTCGTAGATGATCCGCAGGCCGTCCAGCAGCAGTTCGCCCACGTACTGCACCTTACTGCGGCACTGGGGAGCAATTTCTCGACCCAACCCACCGGTCACTACCACGGGGGCATCGTAGCCCAACTCCTCCACGATGCGGGCGTTCATCCCGTCGATGAGGGCGGCGTTGCCATAGACAGCACCCGATTGCAGGCAGGCGATGGTGTTACTGCCGATGACCTTATCGGGGGCATCCACGCTGATTTGGGGCAGCAGGGAGGTGCCGGATGCCAGGGCGTCCAGACCGCGCTGAATACCGGGCATAATCGCACCGCCGCGAAAGGCACCCTTGTCGTCCACCACCGATACGGTGGTGGCGGTACCCAGATCCCACACGATGCAGGGATAGCCAACGGCCTCCACCGCGGCTACTGCACCCACCAGCAGGTCAGCACCCAGCTGGGAGGGGTTGTCGATGCGGATGTTGAGGCCGGTTTTCGTACCGGGACCCACCAGCAGAGGGGTGACGCCCACCGCCTTTTTCACCGCGCCGCAGAGGGCGTGGTTGAGGGGCGGCACCACAGAGGCCAGGATAGCACCCGAAAAGGCGGTGCTCTCCAGTTTATACAGCCGCATCAGGTCCATCAGTTCAACAGCGTACTGATCCTCCATCTTGGTGCGCTCGGTGGCGATGCGGGACTGCAGCAGCAGACGCTTGCCTTCATACACACCGATGGTGATGTTGGTGTTACCCATATCCAGCACTAACAGCATAATGAATACCTCCAAAGCCTCCCTCTTGAGGGAGGTGGCATTTGCGTCAGCAAATGACGGAGGGAGTTCTTTCGGCAAGGTGGTTTGTGCGAGCGAAACTCCCTCAGTCACGGCTGTCGCCGCGACAGCTCCCTCGGAGAGGGAGCCTTTTTGCGTGGGGACTTTCCCCAAAAAAGCAGGCGCAGAGGATCCTCTGCGCCTGCGGTGTTACATAGGGGAATTAGGCGCGGTTGGCGCTGCCCAGGATGTTCTCGATCTTGTGCTTCACAACGGCGGTGATGTTGGCACGGCCGTCGCCCAGATACTGACGGGGATCGAAGTGGGTGGGATTCTCGGCCATGTGCTTGCGGATACCGGCAGTCAGAGCCAGACGCAGGTCGGAGTCCACGTTGATCTTGCAGACAGCCATCTTGGCGGCCTGACGCAGCATATCCTCGGGGATACCGATGGCGTCGGCCATCTGGCCGCCGTACTGATTAACGGTGGCCACGTACTCCTGCATCACGGAAGAAGCACCGTGCAGCACGATGGGGAAGCCGGGCAGACGGTCCATAACCTCCTGCAGGATGTCAAAGCGCAGCTGGGGGTTCTGGCCGGGCTTGAACTTGAAGGCACCGTGGCTGGTGCCGATGGCGATGGCCAGGCTGTCCACGCCGGTGCGGGTCACGAAGTCCAGCACCTGATCGGGATCGGTGTACTGAGCCTTGTCGGCCTCCACGCTGACCTCGTCCTCGACGCCGGCCAGCTGACCCAGCTCACCCTCGACGGTGACGCCGTGGGCGTGGGCATACTCCACAACCTTCTTGGTCAGGGCAACGTTCTCCTCATAGTCCAGATGAGAGCCGTCGATCATAACGGAGGTGAAACCGCCGTCGATGCACTCCTTGCACAGCTCAAAGCTGGAGCCGTGGTCCAGGTGCAGGGCGATGGGCAGACCGGTCTCCTCAGCGGCGGTCTTGACCATGCTGTACAGATAGGCGTGACGGGCATACTTACGGGCAGAGCCGGAGACCTGCAGAATGACGGGGCTGTTCAGCTCCTTGCAGGCGTCCACGATACCCTGGATGATCTCCATGTTGTTGACGTTGAAAGCGCCGATGGCGTAGCCGCCCTCATAAGCCTTCTGGAACATTTCTTTGGTGTTTACGAGTGCCATAGTTTTGTCCTCCTTGATGGTATTTTTACCTTGATACTCTTATTATAGCGCATTACGCGC
>JAZNED010000142.1:0-6779 GCA_045588425.1 Acutalibacteraceae bacterium | reverse complement strand
CGACAATGGCCCCGATGATTACGGGGCACGCTCTTTTGGTACAGGCGCACCAGGCCGATCAGCCAGGTGCTGGGCAACAACCAACGCCAACTCATTCCGTAATCACACCTAACTGCTTAAGATGCTTGAGGATGATGGGGGTGAGCTGGGTGCTCTTCATCTCCGGGGTGCGGATGCGGGCGACAAACACGATGTCGTAGCCACCCACCTGACCCAGCAGAGGACGAAAACCCTCGCGGATGACACGGCGGGCGCGGCTGCGCAGCACAGCACACCCCACCTTTTTGCCGGTGGTGATGCCGATGCGGGGATACCCCAAGCGGTTGGGACGCACATAGGTAACCAAACCCGCATGTACCTGCGACTTGCCGCGGTAATACAGGGTACGGAAATCCTTGTTTTCACATAGCGTTACCCAAGTAGACATAATGTTACCTCGTTTTGCGTGGTGAGCTTTAGGGCGACCGTTGTCCCCGTACACGCCATCCAAGGTTGGATAGGAATAAGGCTTCCCCTTGAGGGGAAGCTGTCCGAGCGATAGCGAGGACTGATGAGGTGTAGCCGCGATAGCGGCGTTAATGAGGTTTGCACATTATAGATGCCTCCGGCAACACCTCATCCACCGCCGTTCGGCGGTCCCCCTTCCCCTCAAGGGGAAGGCTGATTAAGTTGGTGCGTGGTTGTAGGAACGAACTATGTCTGTTCCTACACACGATCCCACCATTTCACAGACAATAAAAAAAGCCACAGCGGCATAACCGACGTGGCCTCTTTTTCTTAGTGGGTCAGACGAGCTCTGCCCTTCGCTCTTCTACGAGCCAGAACCTTGCGGCCGTTGGCAGTAGCCATTCTCTTGCGGAAACCGTGCTCCATCTTGCGATGACGCTTCTTGGGCTGGTAAGTACGGAACATGACGTTGCTCCCCCTTTCAATCAATCAAGTGGTGCTGTAAAGGTGCGCAAAAACACACATACAGCCTGACAATGTGGTATTATACACCAACCTGTCCGCAAAAGTCAAGGGAAAAATCCCACAGAATGCGGATTTTCTCAGGTTTTTTTGTCGACTTGTGGTTAAGTTTTCCACAGAACACAAGATGTTGTGGATAATTAGAAATTAAGAATGAGAAATGAGTAATGAATGAAGGGCGCTCGCAGATTGTACAGACCGCAATTTTCGTTGCGCCCACTCGAATATGGCTTCGCCATATTCCCACAATGGTGCCTTGTATTGCAAAAAATTAGGAATGAGAAATGCGTAATGAATGAAGGGCGGTGGGGACTGTAGGGCAGGGATTTGCTCCCGCCGCCATTGCGGGAGGGGGTGGAACCCCTCCCCTACGTCACCGCATAGGGTCAGATAAAATCTGTAGGGGAGGGGTCTCGCTGCGGCTCGGTCCACTCGCGGTTCTGACAAATTCTTTTGCTATCTTTGGAGAATGGAGCAAAGCGACATTCTCGCGGAGGCGGCAACACAATCTACGACACGCACACACTTAATGCCGCCTCGGTCATTCATTGCCGCTCGTGTCGCTTCGCTACTCTGTGCCCTCCCTTTTGCGGGCGAACACAGTTCGCCCCTACGGATTCTATCCAAGGTGGGTGGGGGATTGCATGACTCATTTCTCCTTGTCAACCCCGCACTATCCCATCTACGGAAAAAACGGGTGTTTTTTGCCCTCAAAAATACCTCAAATCCGCGTTTTTGAAACAGCGGTAGACATCGCATAAGAAAAAATCAAAAAAATAGAAAAATCGGGCTAAAAACCATTGAAAAAATCTCTTATATATGTTACAATATTTATATATGGGGGAATGGCGCTTTTTGCGGAAAATACCCCTTTCCGCCACCCGTTTTTCGGAGCTTTTTTCACCTGTTGGGGCGGTGAAAAAACCGCTTTTTCCCCCTTTTTTCAAATTCAAACTCACAGATCCCGCCCGGCGGGAAAACTCCTTTCTTTTTTTTGACACACGCAACAACAAAACGGAGAAACAACAAACAGTACTATCAAACGACAAAGGAGATATCAAACTATATGGATACTGTCAATCAGATATGGGATCAGGTGCTGGAATATATCCGGCCGAAACTGAGCCAAATCGCCTTTGACATTTATATCAAATGTATGGAACCCAAAAGCATCGAGGACGGCGAGATGGTGGTGACCGTCCGCACCGATTTTTTGCGCAGCAACATTGTGGAGCTGTACAGCGAACTGCTGTTGGAGGCACTGCGGGTGACCCTGGGCATTCCGCTGGGTCTGCGCATCGTGTCGCTGGAGGCCAGCGCCGAGGATCCCGGTGCGGTGGCGGCTATGCCCATTCAGGGCAACGGTTTCCCCACCACCTTGGCGGACGAGGAATTTACCTTTGAAAATTTCGTGGTGGGCAAGGGCAACAACTTTGCCTATGCCGCCTGTCAGGCGGTGGCAGAGAAGCCTGCCAGCCTGTACAACCCCCTGTTTATCTACGGTGGCTCCGGCTTGGGTAAGACCCACCTGCTGTGCGCCATCTGCAAGGAGCTGCAGAAGAAGAATCCCCGCGCCCGTATTCTCTATACCAAGGGCGAGACCATGACCAACGAACTCATCGAGGCCATCCACAACGGTACCACCGCCGAGTATCGCGCCAAGTACCGTCAGGTGGACGTGCTGTTGGTGGACGATATCCAGTTTATCGGCGGTAAGGCGTCCACCCAGGAGGAGTTTTTCCACACCTTCGACCACCTGCACTCTAACGGTAAGCAGATCGTGCTGACCAGTGACCGTCCTCCCCGTGAGATCGCTACCCTGGAGGAGCGTCTGCAGAGCCGCTTCGTGATGGGTCTGACCGCCGACGTGCAACCCCCCGATCTGGAGACCCGCGTGGCCATCATCCGCCGCAAGGCCCAGATGCTGGATCTGCCCATCCCCGACGACGTGTCGATGTACATCGCCAATCAGCTCAAGAGTAACGTCCGTCAGCTGGAGGGCGTGGTCAAGCGCATGAAGGCCCAGTATCTGCTGGGCGGCGAGCAGCCCGGCATCATCGCCGCGCAGAACGCCATCCGCGACATCCGCAACGACAACCAGCCGGTGCCGATTACGGTAGAGCGCATCATCACCGAGGTGGCCCGCACCATGAACGTCAACCCCGATGATATTCGCTCGAATAAGCAGTCCTCTCCCATCAGTAAGGCGCGCCAGATGGCGGCCTACGTGGTGCGTACCATCACCAACCTGCCCATGAAGAGTATCGGCGAAGAGTTTGGCGGTCGTGACCACACCACCATCGTGTATGCCATCCAGCAGGTGGAGAAAAAGATGGATAAAGACCCTACTTTCCGCAACATGGTCAACGATATCATTAAGAATATCAGTGATAATTGAATCGGCAACGTTCCAAGAATCAGGATATCTTCTATGTAAGCACTCGTCTTTAGGTTGTTCCCACAGTAAAGAGTAAAAGATATTCCATATATCCGCGTTTCGGTTGCCTGATGAGGTAGTTTTTCCGGGAGAATGGCGGCAGCCGTTCTCGAGGGGTGGTAACGCCCGTTAGCGGTCTGTACCACCGAAAAGCCACCCCGGGCAACCCACCTTTATTAATTAAATACCTTATTAAGATGTGGTTTGACTCGGCAACGCATGTGGGTAGGAAAATAACCTCTGACTTTCATCCCGTGACGAGGTTTGACGCGGCAACGCAATCCGATAGCAAACACCCTCTGACTGCCACCACGTAACAAGGTTTCAATCGGCAACGCTTTTTCACTCGGCAACGCACAGAGATAGAAGATAACCTCCAGCCTCTACCACGTGATAAGGTTTTTGCATCGGCAACGCATAGAGATGGATAGCAACCTCTACGTGCTACCACGTTATCGGTTTTATGTCAGGTGTATATAATGCGGGAGGGGGTGGAACCCCTCCCCTACAGGTTCTATCCAACCTTGATCGGTATCGTAGGGGAGGGCCTCTGTGCCCTCCCGACGGTTATTATCCATCTAAGAGTGTTACCGAAGAAACCAGCGACGTAGTATGAGCTAATCATTACTCTTAATGGTTGGAGCGCTGCCGAAACTTCGCGACGTGATCCAACTTAAAAGTTATTTTTATCCGTCGGAGCGTTGCCGAGTCAAAAAGCGTTGACGAGGAAAATTTCAACAAGAAAGTTGAAGGGTGTCTAAATTAGAATTTACGCACAACCAAGATTTCAACAAGATTTACACTTTCCACTCACAAGAATTCACCGTGAGGTGGAAAGCGGAAATTTCCCCCAACTCTTTCCCACATCTTGCACATAGCGATGTGAAAAACAAACAGTCTCTCAACGGCGTAAAATCAAGCCATTTTAAAATTTTTCACACATTCACCGCCCCTACTACGACTACTGGAACATATCATTTATTTATTATGTATAATTTACCGTAAAGGTGGTTTTAAGTATGAACATTCTCTGCAGTAAAGTGGAACTTATCGAGGCCGTGGGCAACGTCCAGCGTGCCGTCTCCACCAAGGCCAGTCTGCCTGCCTTAGAGGGTATCTATCTGCGTGCCCAGGGCAGCACCCTATATCTGGCGGGCTTTGATATGGAGCTGGGTATTTCCACCACCATCCCCGCCCAGGTGAACAAGCCCGGCGAGATCGTGCTGTCTGCCCGTATGTTTGGCGACATCGTGCGTAAGATGCCCGGCGAGCACATCTCCATTCAGATTGATGAGAAGTATAACACCATCATCCGCGGCGACGTCACCGAATTTGCCATTGTGGGTATGTCTGCGGCGGATTATCCCGACATCCCCAAGGTGGAGGACGGTGCGGCGGTAAATCTCTCGCAATCGGTGCTTAAGAGTATGATCCGCCAGACCATCTTTGCGGTGGCGGCACCCAACGATCCCCGCCCCATCTACACCGGTACGCTGTTTGAGCTGCTGCCGGATGAGCTGCGCCTGGTGAGCGTGGACGGCTACCGTCTGGCGATGCGCTCGGAGCCCATGAAGAACGAGGAAGATATGTCCTTCGTGGTGCCGGGTAAGACCCTGCAGGAAGTGATGAAGTTATTGAAGGACGAGGAAAAACCCTGCTCCCTTATCGTGGGTCGCCGTCACATCATCTTCGAGATCGACGGCTACGCGGTGATCTCCCGTCTGCTGGACGGCGAGTTCATGGCCTATGACAAGATCATCACCCCCGACGTGTCCACCACCGTGGTGGTGAACACCCGCTCCTTTATCGACGCGGTGGATCGCGTGTCTTTGGTGATCAACGACCGCCTGAAGAGCCCGCTGGTGTGCGAATTCCGCGACGGCTCCATCGGCGTGTCCTGCACCACCCCCTTGGGTAGCGCCAACGACGCCATCTCCGCCAGCATCGACGGCAACGAGGAGGAGATGGGATTCAACTCCCGTTTCTTGTTGGACGCTTTAAAAAACAGCGAGACCGACGAGGTCAAGGTGTTGCTCAACGGTGCCCTGAAGCCCATGAAGATCCTCCCCTGTGAGGGCAACGGCTTCTTATTCTTAGTACTGCCTGTGAGGTTGAAAAAATGAGAAAACTCACCTACCATTTAGAGGATGAATTCATCCGTCTGGACGATCTGCTGAAGCTCAACGGCTGTGTGGACACCGGCGGACAGGCCAAAATGCTGATTCAGGGTGGCGGCGTCACGCTGAACGGCGAGATCTGCACCATGCGCGGCAAGAAACTGCGCGGTGGCGAGGTCATCTACGTGCGCGAGTGCGACGAGGAGATTACCGTTGAGGGTCACTGAACTCACCTTTGAGGGGTTTCGCAACCTGCACCCCGGACGGTGGAATCCCGACGGGGGTGTTAATATCCTCTACGGCGATAACGCCCAGGGTAAGACCAACCTGCTGGAGGCCTGCTGGCTGTTTACCGGCGGGCGGAGCTTTCGCGGTGCGAAGGACAGCGAATTGGTGCAGTTTGGGGCAGAGCAGGCCAAATTGGCCCTCTGCTTTGACGCAGGCGGCCGCGCACAAGAGGCGACCATCACCATTCGTCAACGGCGCAGCGTGACGCTCAACGGCGTTTCCCTGCCCTCTTCGGCAAAATTGGCGGGTACCTTCTGCGGCGTGGTGTTTTCCCCCGCCCACCTATCCTTGATTAAGGATGGTCCCGAGGGACGGCGTCGCTTTATCGACAGCGCCTACTGCCAGCTGAAGCCCGCCTACGTGGGTGCGCTGACCGAGTATCAGAAGGCGCTGACCCAGCGCAACGCCTTTTTAAAGCAATGCAAGGACACCGGCGGGTGCGACAGCGAGCTGTTGGAACTGTGGGATCACACCCTGGCGGCCTCTGCCGCCCGTCTGACAGCCGCCCGACAGCGGTATATTCACCGTCTGGAGCCTTTGGCCTGCGAGATCTACGAGGGTTTGTCCGCCGGACGAGAGCATTTTGCCATCGGATGGGATACCCCCATTCAGGAGGGTACTCTGCCGGAGATGGCGGCCCAGTGGCTGGACGCCTTGTATCAGGCTCGCCGCGCCGATCTGGCGGTGGGATTCTCCACTGTCGGCGCCCATCGCGAAGATTTACACGTCACGATTCAAGGGCAGGCGGCAAAAGCCTACGGCTCCCAGGGTCAGCAGCGCAGTGCGGTGCTGGCGCTCAAGTTAGCGGAAGCCACCCTCCTCCAAGACGTGACGAATGAAAAGCCGGTGGCGTTCCTGGACGACGTGATGAGCGAATTGGACACCTCCCGCCAGGATTATATCCTCAACCACATCGAGGGATGGCAGGTGTTCATCACCTGCTGTGAACCCTCCACCGCCCTGAAAAA
>JAZNED010000141.1:0-18152 GCA_045588425.1 Acutalibacteraceae bacterium | reverse complement strand
AAGAACGCGTAGCGAATTATGAAAAATCTCTTCTTTGGGACAAAAAAGGCGCCCGCCATTGCAGGGGGGGACGCCTTTTTGGATGAAAATTAGGACATTTTACCAGCTTCGATATAGTCCGCCAACAAGTCGCGGGCGAATACGTTGGGATCGTATTCTTCCACCACCGTTAAATGATTGGGACCGTAAAACGCGGAATAGCTGTCGGTAATGAGATAATATGTTTTGTTGGGATCAATGTTGTCACGAATGCTGTTGCCATAGTCGCCGCAATAGATGTAGTAGCGGTCATTGTTGGTTTCTAAGAATTTGCTGCGCAGATAACTCCCTTTTACAGAACATAGCATCAGCTGGTTGTCAAAAGGAAGAATGGTTTGCAAATCGCCATAAGTGACTTCGCCCGTGTAGAGATTGTATGGGCTTCGTGCGGACATGAATCCGCCACCGAGAACGATATCGTATTTGCTGCCCCACGTTTCCTCCGCCAGTTCATAATAGAGTTGCGCCACCGTGCGCAACAGGTCGTCGCTACTACGATAGCGACTGTTGTACCCTAAAACTCGGTTAGCGGGAGATATGACGTCTTTGTACTTTTGCATTAGGAGGTCAACGATGGGGTCGTCCTCGAGATTTTGATAGACGTAGGTGGATATTGTTTCTGCTACGATGACGTTACTTTCCAAAGTGATCGCGTTGATAGCAATTTTTGCGTGGGAGATGCCACCTTGGTTGTCACCGCGGTTCTGAAGATGGTGTACACCGTACATATCCTGAACGCGGTACCCTTGGTGGGTGTGTCCTTCGAAAACCAAGTCCACGTAGCCGTCGGACAAAGAGGTGTCGTAGTAAGAGGCAAACTGGGAGTTGCCTAACTGTCCGCTGTTGGAACGACCGTAACCATCGTGAATGACGTATACGATAAAATCGGCACCTTCGCGACGCAGACGATCGGATTCCGCTTTAACCAAATCCGTTAGTTCGCGACCTGTTTTGAAATACACTTCATCGCATTTGTCAACCGCGATGGAAGAATAACAGTCGCCGATAGCACCGATAATGCCGATTTGCAGGCCGTCACCCTCTACCATTACGGAAGGTGCACAATAATCCACCGGTTTGTTGGTGTCGCGGTCGTATACGTTGATAGCAATGAAGGGGAATTCGGCGTAGGCGGCATTTTCTTCGATGAACTCCTCGCCCCAGTCGAACTCGTGGTTGCCTAGAGCCATAGCTACGAAGTCCAGCTCATTCATCCAATCCACCAGGATCTTGCCCTTGGTCATGTTGGATTCGGCGCTGCCTTGCCACATATCGCCGGCGGATAAGAAAAAGGCGTTATCTTCCGTTTGGCGGGCGTTTTTGAGGTAGGTGGTCAGCTCGTCTACGCCAATATTGCTACCATCATCAGCAAATTTGCCATGAAGATCATTGACGGAATACAGGTTGAAGTAGACAATGACAGAGGAATGGCACTGATCGCAGATGTCGTCATTGTTACTGTCAACATGAGTACAACTGGGTGATGACGGCTTGGCATGGGTGGTAGTACTGCCGGAGATATCACTGGAGGTTCCGGCAGAGGTGCTTGTGCTGGGATGGGATTGTACGGCGGTAGTGCTACCGCCGCCAGTGACATGTACAGAGGTAGAAGTGGTGGATAGAGTAGTTTTAGTGGAGGATTGGGTCTTTTTCGAGCCGGAATCGTTGCCACAACCGCAGAGTAATAGCGTAAGTGCCAAGATATAACAGATGGTTATTTTAATCTTTTTCACGGAAACTCCTTTTGTTATGTTCGATGTCATATGTTCAAAATGGTCTTCAGTTGCTCTATGGCTTGGTCATATGTGTCGAACTGTACCACGTAGTCACACAGGTTTTCGTTACGCAATTCCGGCTCAATGGCCAGCAGGCGATTGACCTTATCCTCGTCGGAGGAGTTTTTGCGGAGAATCGAGCCCATCAGCGCTTTTTTGTCGCGTTTAATATAGATGGTAACCACGTTTTTGAAGTTGGTTTTTAGCGACATGGCACCGCAGATGTCCATCGTGGTCAGAACGCGTTTCCCTTGGGCCAAAATTTTCTCCACGTCAGCTTTGCGGGAGCCGTAGCCGTGGCCGGCGTACATAGTGGATTGGAACATCTCGCCACTGTCGCACATGTCGCGGAACGTATCCAGCGGAACATAGTTATACCATTCGTTTTTCTCTACAGCTGTGGGGTCATTGGTTGTGTAACTGACCAGTTTTTCGAACTTGTCTGTTTGTGCCAAAAGTTGTGTAGCAATCTTGGATTTGCCGCTACCGGAAGGGCCGACAAGCACGACAACGCTGGGATCTTCAGGTGTAAAGGTGTCCCCGTTTACACTATAACTATCCGCAATAACTTCCACCAATTTTAGAAATTCGTCGTAATTGTTGACAGCTAATAGACCGGTGGCTTCCTGATTCCAAGGGCGACGCATCAAAATGGGATATTGGGCAGGGGAGGATACGATATTATGCATCGCATCGTCGAACAAAATATCCACTTTAATCTTGTCCTTGCCGGCGCCCATATAAATGTGATCGCGAGGGATTTCGGGGAATTCTTCCATGATGCGCTGCGCACGGATGCCCATAAATTCGGGAGGCACGGCAGTAGCAATGTAAACGTCGGTCATTTGAGAAAGTTTTTGCACAAACTCCCGTGCACCTTTGTACGCAGGTTGGGTACGATAGAACTCAGGGTCGTTGAAATACTCGTAGATGGTGTCGATACGGGTACCCAAAGGACCCCAAGTGGATTTTTCGTAGATGGTAATAGGTGGGTCAAATTGATATTTTTCATTTGCTAATCGAATGGCGTAGGCGGTACACTCCATTAGCAGGTCGTCCACATCCAATGCAGTAGCCAGTCGGTATTTTCTACTCATGTATGGGATCCTCCTTTTCTATGTTGTTCTCATCGCAAAGGGTACAGTTTACATTTCATTATACATGTTTTGACTTGGATTGACAAGAACTATTTTTTGTTGCTATAAATCTTTTCAAATTGATAAAAAACTGCTTGCCTTTTTTACGCGGGTGTGATAACATAAACATAATAGGGATATTATGAGTACCTATGCGATGGTTTTTTGCAAATTTTATTCTTCGCATATGTATGGCGGAGGAGGAAGGGAGTGCTTATGAACAGAAGTTTTCGGCTTTCCACGGCGCTGGATGTGGACGATCTGCTTTTAGAGTGCGTTCCTTATGCAATCCGCTTGGCTAATGAAAAATATCAATTCGATCCGCCGTTGACCATTCACGAGGTGAATCGGTGGGGAAGACTCGGCACCCGTGCGGATGTTATCTTCGAGTTCATGAACGACCCGGAATTCTTCCGTAATCAGCCCCCGATTAAAGGGGCGCGTGAATTTGTGCAAAAACTGTCGCAGATGACAGAGGTGTTTATTTCTACGGCGGTGTGGCCTGAATATATGACGATTCGCTTTCAAAAGATATTGGAGGAGTTTCCGGAGATTCCGCAGGACCATATCTTGATCGGTTCCCGTAAAGATAAGATCGACGTGGACATCTTATTTGATGACGGTATGCACAACGTGGTGAATTCCAGTGCGGCGTACCCCATTTTGATGCGACGTCCTTGGAATCAGGAGGCCACCGGTATTTTGGCGGTCAACAACTACGATGAATTTCTTAAATTGGTTGAGGTTATCGCTGGCAGCTACAATGTTAATGCAAGTGCCTTTACACTCAACGAACCCAGTGTTGTGGTGCTGGTTGGTCCCTCCGGTAGCGGTAAGAACGAGGTAGCTAAGGGATTGCTCAAGCGATCGGATAAATTCGAGAAGTTAATCAGTTATACCACCGATGCAGCGGTGGCATCTCGTCCCGACGGGGGATATCATTATGTGCCCGCTGATGAGTTTCGTCGTATGTGCGACTGTGGCGAGCTGTTTGAGTCTACGATGTATGCGCACCATTCTTATGGCTCTAAGAAAGAGGATGTAGAGCGCATTCTTGCCGATGGCAAGCATGTTCTTACGGTGATGGATATTTGTGGTGCTATGTCACTGAAAACGTTGTTTCCTCGCGTGGTGACGATTTTCATTAAGCGCGACAGGCGTATGTTGATCACCGATATTCTGCAAAAAGACACGACGGTGGAGGACAAGGCAAACCGCCTTCTCTCCATCGAGGTGGAGATGCGTAATACGCAAATTTGTGACTACACGGTGAAGTTTGATTATTGTGATCAAGCGGTGGATGAGATCTGTCGTAAATTGCTGGATTGATTTGCTTTTTCAAAGGAGTTATTCTTTATTATGGATAAGTTGGCACAGCCTATAGATAAGCCCAAGATTTTGGACTTGCAAAAAGCGAGTTTGTGGAAACGTATTTCCGCAGCGTTGTTTGATTTCATTATTCTTGGTATTGTGGTCATCGGTACGATTTTGATGCTTTCCAATACGCTCGGTTACGATGATTATCTCGATACGTATGCAGCGAAGTGTGAGGAATACAGTCAAAAGTACGACATTGAGTTGCCGGTGACCGAAGATATCTATAACGCCATGTCTGAAGAGCAACAAAACAATTACATGGCTGCACAAAAGGACCTTAATGGTGACAAAGAAGCGGTAAAAGCGTACACAATGATGACGAATCTCCCGCTGTTGATGGTAACCGGCGGTGTGCTGGTGGGTATACTTGTCCTGCAGGTGCTGGTTCCTTTGATGTTCGGTAACGGTCAGTCTTTGGGCAAAAAGATATTCGGTATTGCTTTGATGCGGGTTGACGGCGTAAAATTGAGTGGCCTCCAGTTGTTTGTGCGATCAATTTTGGGCAAGTTTACCGTGGAATTGATGATTCCGATTTATATTTTCTGGATGGCTCTGTCCGGTAAAGGCGGCATTTTTGGCTTAGCTATGTTGGTGCTGCTGTTGATTGCACAAATCCTTTGCCTGGTGATTACCCGCACCGGTTCGCTGTTGCACGACGTGTTGGCGGGTACCGTTGCGGTGGATATAGCCAGTCAAATGATATTTGAAACAAAGGAAGAACAATTAAAGTATATCAAGGATAAGCACGCTGATGAAGCGGCGAAAGCACTCTATTAATTTTGGTTTCCGTAAATTTATATAAAGGGAAGGGAAAAGGAAATGAAAGTCGTCTTGGAAAATCTGACAAAAGTCTTCCCCAGCCGCGATAAGAAGGCGGGCAAAGAAGTGGTTGCTGTCAATGATTTCACGTTTGAAATCCCCGATGGCAAGCTGATTGGTCTGCTGGGCCCCTCCGGCTGTGGTAAGAGCACCACTCTGTATATGATCAGTGGTCTGCAGAAGCCTACCTCCGGTAAAATCTTTTTCGGTGAGGATGATGTTACCGCATTGTCCACCGAGAACAGAGGTATTGGCTTGGTGTTCCAGAACTATGCTCTGTATCCGCACATGACGGTTAAGCAGAACATTCTGTTCCCCCTGCAGAACCTCAAAGGCAAGGATAAACTCCCTAAAAAGGACATGTTGGAGCGTGCGTATGAGGCCGCTCGTCTGGTGCAGATTGACGACCTGATGGATCGTAAGCCCAGCGAGTTGTCTGGCGGTCAGCAGCAGCGAGTGGCCATTGCCCGTGCTCTGGTGAAGATGCCCAGAGTGCTTCTGCTGGACGAGCCTCTGTCTAACCTGGATGCGCGTTTGCGTCTGCAGACCCGTGAAGAGATTCGCCGAATTCAGAAAGAAACCGGCATTACCACCGTGTTCGTTACCCACGACCAGGAAGAGGCTATGTCCATTTCTGATATGATCGTGGTGATGAAACTGGGCGTGGTGCAGCAGATCGGTGCTCCTCAGGATGTGTATGATGATCCTCAGAACCTGTTCGTGGCTAAGTTCTTGGGTACTCCTCCCATCAACGTGTTGCAGGGTTGTGTTGTAAACGGTGTTGTGTACATTGGTGAGGATGCCGTGCTGAATGTAGCCGGTGTCGAAGATCAAGAAGTGTACATTGGTATCCGTCCCGAGGGTTTGGAGCCTTCTACTGACGGTGCCCTGAAGTGTAAGCTGAACAGTCTGGAGGTTATGGGACGCGATTCCAGTGTGGTTTGCTCGCATGCTGCGTCTATCAACCCCGTTATCCGCGCAATCATTAATTCGGATGTCAAGATTGATACTGCTTCCGGCTTTGTTTCCTTTAATGTGAAGCCTCACAAATTCTTCCTCTTCAATAAGGAGACGGAGGAGCGTATTCTGTACGAGGTGAAGTAATTATGGTTGAAAGTAAACATCAATGGAAAGCTTGGTTGTATTTGGCACCGGCTATCGTTTTGCTGTTGGTCTTTACTATATATCCCATTTTTAATACGGTCCGTATTTCCTTGTTAGAGGATTACGGAGCTATGAGAGAGTTGGGATTAGAGGAAGGCGAGTATTTCGAATTTGGCTTGGGCAACTACGAAAAGGTGTTGGAGTACAGCGAGTTTGAGCAGTGCCTGAAGAATACCATTCTGCTGTGTGTGACCACAGTTCCGATTTCCACCATTTTAGCGTTGTTGATTGCGGTGGCGTTAAATTCTATTAAGCCTCTGCAAAAAACGTTGCAAACCATTTTCTTTTTACCGTACGTGACCAACTCGATTGCAATTGGCATGGTGTTCGCTGCGATGTTTAACATCGTTGGTCTGGGAGGATCCATCGCAGAGGGAACTGCTACGGCAGACAACTGGGGTATTGTCAACAGTGTTATTCAGTTCTTTGGCGGTGAGCCGATCAGCTGGATTAACCAAGAGTCTGAATATTGGGCCAATATCGTCGTTATGATTGTGTACATTGTTTGGAATGCGTTGCCCTTCAAAATTTTGATTTTGTTGGGTGGTCTGCAGAGTATCAACAAGCAGTATTATGATGCGGCCAAGGTGGACGGCACTCCCAAGTGGCGTGTGCTGACTCGCGTGACGGTGCCGCTGTTGTCGCCTATGCTGGCATACGTCATTATTACCGGATTTATCGGTGGTTTCAAGGAATACTCCAGCATCATCGGTATCTTTGGTGACAAGATGGGTCCCACCCACGAACCCGGTTTGTTGAATACCATGGTTGGATTTGTGTACGAGGCTATTGAGCGTGATCGTCAGGGTTTGGCCAGTGCCGGCGCGTTGATTTTGTTTGGTATCATTCTGTTGGTGACGTTGATTAACAACTACGTCATCAAGAGACATGTCCATTATTAAGAGGTGACGCCTATGTCTAAGATAACTGATTCGAATAATGTGATGCAGGCGAGAGACGTTCAGACGTTGACCGCCGGACAGAAGGTGCGCGCTATCATCGCCAAGTGCGGTACTTATTTCTTTCTAATGGTTATGGCGTTGATCGTCCTCTTTCCTTTCTATTGGATGATCATCTCTTCCTTGAAGACGGATGCGGAATACCGTCAGGCGATTCCCACATTCATACCGAATGAGGTCATGTGGAGCAACTATAAGACCGCTTTTGAGGTGGGAAACCTCCGCACCTTGTTTCTGAACACCCTGTACGTCGGTGTGGTCTCTACCATTTTGAGCTTGATTATCACTGTGTTGTCTGCTTTTGCCTTTGCTCGTTTGGAGTTTAAGGGTAAAGAGACGTTGTTCGGCGCTTTGCTGGCCACGATGATGCTGCCCGGCGAATTGTTCACCATTACCAACTACATTACAGTCAGCGATTTGGGCTGGATGCACTCCTTCACCGCGTTGATTGTGCCTTTCCTGGTGAGCGTGTTCTACATCTATCTGCTGCGTCAGAACTTTATGCAAATCCCCAACGAGTTGTATTTGGCAGCCAAGGTAGATGGCACCTCGGATTTGAAATATCTGTGGAAAGTGATGATCCCGCTGGCGTTACCCACGCTAATCTCCATTACTATCCTCAAGATGATGGGTGCCTGGAACTCCTACGTCTGGCCCAAGTTGGTTGCGAATGATGACGCGCATATGTTGATTACCAACGGCTTGCGCAATGCGTTTACCGATACCAGTGGTCAGACGTCGATTCCCACCCAGATGGCGGCAGTTGCCATCGTGTCCGCTCCGCTGTTCCTGGTGTTCTTGTTGCTGCGTAAGTACATTATGCAGGGCGTGAGCCGTAGCGGTATTAAGGGTTAATAGACACGCTGTGTTTATTATATATTTTGCGTTCAAGAAAGGAATGTTTTGTATGCGGAAAAGATTGCTTGCAATTCTGTTTGTTTTCGTGATGCTGCTGGGCATTTGTGCTATGTCCGGTTGCCGCCGCGGTGGCAGTCAGAAAGGCGACGGGAAGACCGATCCCAACGTAGAGGTTACGGAGGAGTCCTTTGACTTTAACGAAGAAGTGACCATCTCCTTTACCCACACCATGGGCTCTAAGTTGCAGGATATCCTCAACACCTACATTGAGGAGTTCAACAAGATCTATCCCAACATTAAGATCGTTCACCAGTCCGCCGGTGGTTGGGGTGACATCAACGGTCAGATCAACACCGAGATTGCCGGTAAGAATCCCCCCAACATCGTGTACTGCTATCCCGACCACGTGGCCATGTATAACATCGCTAAGGCTCCTGTTATTCTGGATAACCTGATCAACAGTGACGTTGTTGTTAAGGATAAGGACGGCAATGTGATTGAAACTGTTGGCTTGACCGAGGAGCAGAAGGCTGACTTTGTGTCTAGCTACTACAACGAGGGTACCGTTTATGGTGACGGCAAGATGTACACTTTGCCGATGAGTAAGTCTACCGAGGTGTTGTACTACAACAAGACCGAGTTTGATAAGCACGGTTGGAAAGTTCCCACCACCTGGGATGAAATGTGGCGTTTGTGCGCTGAGATTAAGGAAGAGTACGGTGATAAGGTCATCCCCTTGGGTTATGACTCTGAGGCCAACTGGTTTATCACCATGTGTGAGCAGATGGGTTCCGGTTTCACCAGCGCTGAGGATGGCGGTAAGTATCTGTTCAACAACGCCACTAACAAAGAGTTTGTGAAGCAGCTGCGTGAGTACTACAAGAAGGGTTACTTCACTACCGAGCAGTTGTATGGTGCATATACCTCCGGTCTGTTTACTGAGACCACCGATAAGCATTCTTTCATGTGCATCGGCTCTTCCGGTGGCGCTTCCTATCAGGCGTCTAACAATGATACTCCCGATGGCAGTTTTGCTTTTGAGGTAGGTGTTGCTCCGATTCCTCAGGTGAATCCCGAGAATCCCCGCACCATCTCCCAGGGTCCCAGCCTGTGCATCCTTAAGGATGCTGAGACCACCGATCAAGAAGTGATGGCTTCTTGGTTGTTCGTTAAGTACCTGTGCACCAACGTGGACTTCCAGGCCGAGTTCTCTATGGCTTCCGGTTATATGCCTGTTCTGGAGTCCGTTGTTGAGAACGAAGTTTACAAGGCTTGGTTGGATAGACGTAACGGCAAGGAGTATCTGATTTCTCAGTGCGTGTACGTTGGTATCGAGGGTCGCGACGGCTACTTCGTGTCTCCCGCTTTCAATGGTTCTTCCAAGGCTCGTGAACAGGCCGAAGCTTTGATGAAGAAAATCTTGGGTAGTGCTTCGGCAGACATTGATGCAGTGTTCGAGGAAGCTATTGAGCAGTGCGAATATTAAGGTCGATGACGTATATGAAGAATTGTAAGAGAATGTTGGCTCTCTTGTTGCTGCTGTGCCTGCTGCTGAGCAGTATGGCCGGTTGCGGCAACAAGGATGCCGACGATAAGAATGACGACTCTTCTACGACGACTACGACGGTTGCTTCTGATAGCGAGTTCGTTGATTACGTTGAGAAGACTAAGTTGGATTTGAATTCCGACACCAAGAAGTTAGAGGTTACCGTCCATGCGTATATTGACGGTGATACCACTCACTTTAACGTTCCCCGCGATATCGCCGACAACGGCGTTTTGAAGGCTCGTTATATGGGCATCAACACCCCTGAGTCTACCGGTAAGATTGAGGAGTGGGGTAAGAAAGCCTCCACCTTCACAAAAGAGAAATTGTCCACTGCTGCTGCGATCATGGTTGAGTCCAATGATTCTAATTGGAATCTGGACTCCTCCGGCGGACGTCATCTGGTGTACGTGTGGTACAAACCTACGGCCGATGCGGATTATCGTTGCCTGAATCTGGAGATTATCCAGAACGGTTTGTCCATTTCTTGTGGCACTGTGGCGGATCGCTATGGTCAGGCTGCTACCGACGCTTTCCAGCAAGCTAAGCGCGAGAAGCTGCACGTTTTCTCCGGTCAGAAGGATCCCGGTTTCTACTATGGCGATGCCTATGAGATCGACTTGAAGGGACTGCGTACCAATATTGCTCTGTACGACAACATGAAGGTTGCGTTTGAGGGCGTTGTTACCCGCAACAATAACAATTCCGTGTATGTGGAAGAGTTCGATCCCGAGACTAATATGTACTACGGAATGTCTGTGTACTATGGTTTCGAGACCGGAGCTTTGCTGAATAACTTGGCCATCGGCAACCGAGTTCGCGTGGTGGGTACTGTCACCTATTACGAGACTGGTGGCACCTGGCAGGTATCCGGTTTGGTCTATCGTGAGTTTAAGCCGGATGATCCCAGCAACACTAAGGTGATTAGCACCGGCAACCCCGCTGCCAACTTGTTGACCACTTTGGAGCATTTTAAGAACACCTTTGTCGAGGTGGAAGTGATGCCCGAATTGGGTAGCGAGGAATTGGTTGTCAAGAAGTTCCCCTATGCGGAGCTGGCGTTGAGCACCACCATTTTGATCCCCGACCTGCGTGTGATCGACTGCTACACCACCCATAATGGTGGCGATAGCGATGGCGCCATGACGTTAACTTGTGTAGCTAACGGCGAGACCATTGATGTGCGTACAATTGTTTTGTACGACGAGAATGGTGAAAAGATCACCGCCAGCGCCTACATGAACAAAACCATTGACGTAACTGGTATTGTGGACTACTTCAATGGTAGTTATCAGATTAAGGTACTGACTGCGGACGATATTGTGGTGCGTGGCTAAGTGCGTACTCAATGTATAATTCAAGTGTAACGAAAGGAAGATAGGCTATGAAAAAGATTCTTTCCATTGCCCTGATCCTGATTCTTTGCCTCTCCATGCTGGTGGCATGCGGTAAGGATTCCGACAAGAAGGATGACGGCAAGAAGGACAGCAACAAGACCACGGTTACGACTTCTCCCAAGGGCGACGACAACGTCGATTCCGAGACTCCCGGTACTACCACCGGTGCTCCCGTCGAAAACGATGCTTCTCTGAAGGATGCAAAGGCGTTCTTGGTTCAGATGTACCAGACCGGCAATCCTGCCGAGGCTATGGTAATCAAGGCCGATAAGGATGTCCTGGCTTCTGCTATGGGTTACGACATTGCTTGGAGCGTGTCTGTTACCAAGGGCGATGCCAACGCTGTTAAGATTGGCGAGTCTGCCAAAGAGAATCACGTGCTGATCGACATCGCGGATGCCATTACTGCTGACGTCGAGTTCACCGCTATCGCTACCGTTGCCGACGACAAGGGCGACAGCGAGAAGGCTGAGTTCCTGTTTGCTATTCCCGGCCCCAAGGCCGATCCTGCGGCTAACAGCACTCTGTCTGTTAAGGAAGCCATTGAGCTGGGTGCTTCCAAGGATCATAATGTTTACACCTCCGGCAAGTACTACGTTTCCGGTACCATCGTTGATGTGACCGATACTGCCTTCGGTAACATGAAGATTAAGGATAACGAGGGCAACACCCTGACCATCTACGGTTCTTGGAGTGCTGATGGTAAGGCTAAGTTCAATCAGCTGAATCCCCAGCCCAAGTCTGGTGACACCGTTACTCTGTATGGTATCATTGGTCAGTACAACGAGACTCCCCAGCTGAAGAACGGTTGGATTACTAAGCACAACGGCAAGACCCCCGTTACCGCTGCGCCCACCACTCGTCCTACCTCCGGCGTGAAGGAGCCTCCTGCTGACAGCAACGTTTCTATCGCTGATGCTATTGCTATCGCTCTGTCTAAGGAGCACAACGTTTACACCAAGAGCAAGTACTATGTTTCCGGTACCGTGACTGAGGTGTACAACGCCGAGTATGGTAATATGCGTATTAAGGACGAGAAGGGTAACATCCTGACCATCTACGGTTCCTACAGTGCGGATGGTAAGTATACTTTCACCGAGCTGAAGACTCAGCCCAAGGAAGGCGACAAGGTCAAGATCTATGGCGTGATCGGCCAGTATGGTGAGGTTGCTCAGGTTAAGAATGGCTGGATTGTCGAGATTAACGGCAAGAAGCCTGAGATCAATCCCAACGTGGGTGAGAAGCCTGAGGCTACTCTGGTTACCAACCCCAAGGTTGGCGTTGCTTACAAGTTTGGTCTGGATCAGACCACTAAGGGCTCCATCTACTTCTTCACCGGTGCCATGAGCGGTTACTATGGCGCCACTGACAACAAGGATCCCTCCAAGGCCGTGGACATGTTCTTGGAGAATGCCGAGGGCGGTTACAAGATCTACTTCAAGAACGCTTCCGGCGCTAAGCAGTACATCAAGTTGGAGCAGAGCGGCACTCACTACAACTTCACCTTCGGCGCTGAGGGTTCTATTTTCACTTATGATGAGAATCAGAACGCTTTCTGCGCTCCTTGCGGCGATCAGATCTGCTACATGGGTACTTATGGTGACTACGTGACCGTTGGTTGCTTGACTACCGCTAAGCTGAAGCCCGGCGATTACATTGCTCGTTTCTATATCGTCGAGTAATCATCTTTCGCTGATTTAGGATTTTATTTTCCGGAACTTGCGGCAGGGGAGTCTGTGAGGACTCCCCGCCGTGAAAAAATAAAAGGAGGAACAGACCCATGAAAATGAGCAAAATTGTCGCTGTGGTGATGACGGTTTTGATGCTGTGCTGCATCATTCCTTTTGCCGCTATGGCTGATGGCTCTTCTGCCACCATCGATTTCGGCGACAAAGCAAACCGTGTGTCCTATAGCACCGAACAGCAGGTGTGGGCACAGAATGGCATTACCGTGACTAACGATAAGGCCGCATCCACCAGCAATGTTGGTGACTATGGCGGAGACGGTTATCCCGTCCGCTTCTACAAGGGCTCTTCTGTGACTGTCGAGTACACCGGCATGACCAAGATTGAGTTCCACTGCGATGATTATAAAGCTTCCTATGCTTCTGATCTGCAGTCTTCTATTTCCGATGGTTCCGTCTCTGCAAACGGTACTGTGGTGACCGTGTCTTTTGACGCTCCCGTCAATTCTTTCGTGGTCGCTGAGCTGGTTGCTCAGGTTCGCGTGGACTCCATTACCGTTTACACCGGTGAGGGTGGCGACGCTCCTGTTGTGCCCGATGAGCCTGAGGTTCCCTCTGATGATCCCGAGGCCGATATCGAGCTGAGCATCGCTGATGCTATTGCCTTGGCTCTGTCCAAGGAGCATAACGTCTACACCGAGGGCAAATACTTTGTTACCGGTGTCATCACCGAGGTTTACAACAATATGTACGGCAATATGCGTCTGACCGACGATGCCGGCAATATCCTGACCATCTATGGTACCTATAGTGAGGATGGTTCTGCCCGTTATGACGCTATGGAAGTTAAGCCTGTGGCTGGTGACACCGTTACCATCTATGGTATCGTTGGTCAGTATAACGGCACTCCTCAGATCAAGAACGGCTGGATCGTTGAGCACACCGCCGGTGAGACTCCCGAAGTGCCTGATATTCCTGCTGTTGGCGTGATCGATGCCCCCGTGGCCGGTACCGCTTACAAGTTTGGTATGGTTCAGGGCAACGTTTCCGCTACCGATGTTTACTACCTGATCGGTGGTATGAACGGTTTCTACATGGCTACCGGCACCGATGCTGCCGCTGCCATTGATGTGTACCTGGAGAATGCTGAGGGTGGCTATTACTGCTATGCTATGGTCAATGGCGTTAAGACCTACATCAACATGGTAGTCAGCGCTGATGGCCTGCACGTGAACGGCGCTTATGATGCCGCTGCTTCCACTGTTTACACCTTTGATGCTGATGCTAAGACCATCATCGCTGAGGTGGACGGCGCTCCCTACTGGTTCGGTACTCGCAACGATAAGAACTATACCACTGTTGGCCCCTGCAAGACCGAGTATGCTGGTTTCTACTGCCAGTTCTACGGCGTTGCCGGTGGCGAGACTCCTGATGAGCCTGACCAGCCTGAGATTCCCGACGAGCCCGAACTGCCCGCCGGCGAGACCCTGACCATCGCTGAGGCCATTGCTTTGGGTCTGTCTCAGGAGCATAACGTGTTTACTGCCGATAAGTATACCGTTTCCGGTGTGATTACCGAGGTTTACAACGATATGTACGGTAATATGCGTCTGACCGATGCCGATGGCAACATCTTGACCATCTACGGCTCTTACAGTGCGGACGGCGAGACCCGTTACGACGCTCTGGAGGTTAAGCCTGTGGCCGGTGACACCGTTACCATCTATGGTATCGTTGGTCAGTACAACGGCACTCCTCAGATCAAGAACGGCTGGATCATCGAGCACATCCCCGCCGGCGGCGAGACCCCCGACGAGCCTGAGGTTCCCGATGAGCCCGATCAGCCTGAAATTCCCGATGAGCCCGCCAAGCCCGTTGCTCCCTCTGTCGATACCGCCTTCAAGTTCGGTATGGCTCAGGGCAACCTGGACAACCAGATGTACTATCTGGCCGGCGGTATGGATGGCTTCTACATGGCTACCACTACTGATATCAACGCTGCCATCGATGTGTATTTGGAGGCTACCGAGGGTGGTTTCTACTTCTACACCATCGCTGACGGTGCCAAGCTGTACATCAACATGGTAGTTAGCTCCGACGGTCTGCATGTGAATGGTGCCTACGAGGCTACTGCTTCCACCGTTTACACCTATGACGTTGAAGCTCAGACCTTGGTTGCTGATGTTGACGGCGCTCCTTACTGGTTTGCTACCCGCAACGATAAGCAGTACACCACTCTGGGTCCCTGCAAGACCGAGTATGCCGGCTTCTACGGTAAGTTCTACACTGCCGGTGGTAATCCTGTTTCTCCCGAGCAGCCTGACCAGCCTGGTGAGACTCCCGATACCGGTGATAACAGCACCGTGTACGTCACTCTGGCTGTGATCTTGGTGGTTCTGTCTGCCGCTGCTCTGGTGGTTGCCTCCAAGAAGCGTGCCTAATCTATTCTTCCGCATATAATAAAAACCGCCGTGGGAAAACCCACGGCGGTTTTTCTGTGCGAAAATTTAGTTCGAAAGATCTTTGAGTTGATTGTAAACGTTCCAGTCGGTGCGGTTGACGGTCAGAGGCATAATGGAGACGTAGCCGGAGATGACCGCATCGGTATCAAGGGTCAGGTCGCCGCCATTTACATGGACACAGATGCCGCTAGCTTGATACAAACCATCCTCTCCGACACAGGGAAATTTGTCGGAGTAGTAAGGACCACCCTGGTGGGTGATGCGGAATCCCTGCGGATCGGCGGGAATGTTGATGTTGTAGGCGTTGTGGATATCCAGTAGCTTATGCTTCTGAATAAAGGTAAAGACGTCGCCCAAGTGCTTCACAGCCTGCTCATAATACTCAAAACTGGTGGACAAGGCGATGGCGGGGACGCCCAGTAATACGCCCTCACAGGCGGCAGATACTGTGCCGGAATAGAGAATGTCCGAACCAATGTTAAACCCGCGGTTGACGCCGGAAATCACTAGGTCAAACTTCCATTCCATACCCAGCACGGCAAAACGTACGCAGTCGGCAGGAGTGGATTCCACGGCCCAAGCGGTGATGTCATCGGCAAGGGCAATCTGATGAACGCGAAAGGGGTCGTGAATGTCGATGCCATGGCTCTTACCACTTTGCTCAACTTTGGGCACTACCACGGTGACTTCACCCAAGGTTTGGCAGAAGCGTACCAACGGTAATAACTGGCTGGCGGTGACACTGTCGTCATTTGTAATTAAAATTCTCATAACCAATCCTCATGCGTTTCTTTATATTCTTTCACTAGAGTGTCGGCGTCCTTAAGCAAAGCGTCCATTTCCTCAAGGCTGTACACCGTAGCACCACTGGCGCAGGCGTGACCGCCGCCGTGGTATTTTTCGGCGATGGGGTTGATATGCACAAAACGAGAGCGCAGACGTACACGGATAGAATGGTTTTCGTCTCCGTTTTCGATAAAGGCAGCCCACACAATACAACCGCGGATGGAATCCAAATTACCCACGCAAGCGCTGGCTTGCTCTAAGGTAAGGTTGAACTCCTCCTGCATGGCTTTGTCAATGAAGATGTAGGCAACACCATTCTCGGTAATCTGCATGCGCTGATAGATGTGCGCTTTAAACTTGAGATACTCGAACGCCTCCAAATACAGGCGAGCAAACAAGGTCTGGGTGTCTACGCCCACATCCAGCAGGGTGGCGGCACAGCGCATGGTATCACCGGTGACACCTTCGTACTTGAAGCGGCCGGAGTCGGTTACCATACCAGTGTACAGGTGGGTGGCGCCCTCTTGGTCGATCTTCAGCTCGTCACGGAATGTTTCGTAGAAGTCCACGATCATTTCGCAGGCGGAGGAACGCTCTTCTTCAACCCAAATAATGTCGCCGTAATTCTCCAGCGGAATGTGGTGGTCGATTTTGATGAGCTCTTTGCACAGAGTGTATTTCTTATTAGAAATGCGTGCCTCGGAGGCGGTGTCGATGACGATACCGAGGGCTTCGGCGTACAGTTCGTCGGGAACATCCTCGTCCTCGGGGCCCATAAACTCCAAATACTTGGCGTTGTCGGAGTCGATGAGGTAAATCTCTTTTTCGGGGAAAGAGCACTGCAGAATACGCTTCATACCCTTGGTGGCACCGACGCAGTCTCCGTCATTACGGATGTGGCGGAACAGCATAATGCGGTCGTATTCTTTGATCTTGTTGAGAATCTGTTGTTTTACTTCTTTATTCATTGGGAACCTCCTGCGATTGCGTCTAAGTCGTTGAGCATCGCCATAGCGGTGGCGTGGTCGGCTACGGTGGCACCGCTGGCTTTTTGATGTCCGCCACCGCCATATTTGACGGCGACGGGGTTGATGTTGTATTTGTTGGAGCGGATCTCGCATAGCACGCCTTGCTCTGTCTCAGTGAAGTTGACCCAGATGGGCATACCTTTGAGGTCGGCCATGGTGTTCACCATGCCGCGGGAGACGGTAAAGGTGTCCAAGCCGAGGGCATTGAATTCATCGAGAGTAGTGTAGATGTACGCTACACCATGATCGGTGTGCTGAATCTTCAGGGTGAATTTCGCCTTGAGTTGTTTGCCAGCCAGCTCGTCCGCGTAGAGATTGCGGAACAGCTCGTTGGTGTCAAAGCCGGCCTCTATCAGCGTGGCAGCTAGGTGGAAGGTGCGGGCGGTGGTGCCGTCGTAGCGGAAACGGCCGGAATCGGTCACCATACCGGTGTACAGCGATTGAGCGGCAATGGGGGAGAGGCGTAAGCCGCACTCCACCGCGAACTGGGCAACTAGACCGCAGCAGCTCTCGTAGGAGGTGTCCACCAGCTCCACCTCGGCGATTTCCTCGCAGAAGATGTGGTGGTCCATACGTGCCCGCTTAGCTGCCAACTTGTAGCGGTCGTCACTGATGAGGTGAGAGGCGGCGGTGTCCAAGATGATGGCGAGAGCGCCTTCGTATGCGCTGTCGGGAATGTCGTCCATCACCGAGTCGGTCATAAATCCAAAATGCTTTGGCTCGTCACCTACAGTATATACGGTTTTCTCGGGGAAATTCTCTTTAATGATATGCTTCATACCGATTTGACTGCCCATGGCATCGCCGTCGGGGTGATGATGGCGATGGATGATGATGGTGTCGTATTCTTTAATGCAAGATAAGATGGCGTCAAACATAGTTTTAACCTTTCTGACATGGAATGTCGCAAACTTTCTTTCTATCAAACTATTATATCACATTTGCGAAGAAATGGCAACAAAAAGATAGCGCTTGAATGGCATTCCGAAGCACTGGATATCTTTTTGACAAAAAGAAAAACGACCGATGCAAATGCATCGGTCGTTTTTTGGTGGAGATAAGCGGGATCGAACCGCTGACCTCTTGAATGCCATTCAAGCGCTCTCCCAGCTGAGCTATAC
>JAZNED010000140.1:0-1752 GCA_045588425.1 Acutalibacteraceae bacterium | reverse complement strand
GTATAGCGCCACCGTGATATACGATGTCTCTGAGACGGCAGGCGGTGAGCTTCTGTTCGGCGTCAAAGATGCCGCCACCGGCGATTACATCACCCAGCCCATCTTCGGATGGATCAGCGGCTTGCACAGCCCGATGAATTACGCCACCTTGGCAGAGGGCGAGCATCGAAAGGTAATGATTTCGCCCCGCGGCGAGGTGTTGGTGACCTTGCCCGACGAGGCAAAGGACGCTTACGCTATGGACACGCACATTGTATGCCGGTATCAGGATGGCTCCTATCGCCTATTGGATAGGCAGGGCAACGTGTTGAATTCCACCGTTTTCAGTTCCATCAGCTCTTTCTCCAATGGGTTGGCTGTGGTCACGGTGGGCAACAAAATGGGGTTGATTGCCGCCGACGGCACGGTGGTGGTCGAGCCGCAAATCGAAGTCGACGATCCTGTTAACCCCATCTGTCCTTTGATTTGCAACGAGTATATCGCTTGTCTGCAACAGGGAAAATTGACTTTTTATAAAATCATAACAGCTTAAAGTTAAACCGATGGCAAGGAGGAATATGATGAAAAAGTGGCTATGCGTTTTATTGGCCGGTGTTTTACTGATGGGTATGACTGCTTGCAAAGATACCCCCAACAAGTCAAAAAGTAACGGCACAACCGCAACAACCGTCGGCACAACCACCACAACCAATACCGCTACGACTACGGTCATCATCACGACTACCACCACGACGGCAACCCAAACCACCACGAAAACGACAGCAACCACCGCCACTGCGGCTAAAAATACAACCACCAAAAAGACGACGGTGGACACCAATATCACCCTATCCACCAACCCCTACACCGCCGCCGACCTGTTCTTTCCTCTGGATTCTCCCTCCATCGCTCCGCCCAAAAGCGCTACGATGACGGACGCCTCCGTCGCCTTTGACGACGCACAGCGACGGGTGCGCCTGCCACTGCCCGACAGCTTGACGGTAAAGACCGCGCAAAAAGGCGGACACACCTACGCCGTTCTGTATCACGGCGAGAAACGGGTGGGACGGCTGCTGGTCAATTACATCTATCCCGACGTGGAAGCCGGCACCGACACGGGCGAAACCGTGACCATTGACGGCGTGGACGTGCAAACCATGTGTTATTCTGCCGGTGCAGAGGATGCCACCACCTACTACAGCTTTTTCATTGACGCCGACAACTTTTTCTACACGTTGGAGATTTCTACGGATTACATCAGCCAAACCGACTTCGCCGCCTGCTTCTCTTCTATGCAGATCATCGAATTGTTGGCGCGCAACAACCGACTGGACTGCCGCAATAAGGACGGTCTGCGCATCGCCATCGCCGGAAACAGTTTCATCGCCTATTCCAATGTGACGGCGCAGCTGCAGCGTATGCTGGCAGCCAACAGCAAAAACGCCACCGTGGACGGATTCAGCTATCCCAACATCACCGTATCCCAGATCGCCGCCGACCCACAAATCATGCAACAGCTGTGCGACGGCAACTACGACATTCTGTTCCTCAGCAGTGCCTACCACAGCGATGACGTCACCGCCCTCGCCGTGGTCGAAAAAGCCTGTCAAAAATCCGGCACGGAACTGGTACTGTTCCCCGCCCACAACGAGGGCACCTTCAACACCGACCTGGCCTACCGCAACACCAACGTGAAATTGGCTCATTGGAAGGTGGCGGTGGACAACCTCATTGCGGCAGGTATACCCGAATCCGATCTGATCTGGTATGACG
>JAZNED010000139.1:0-29475 GCA_045588425.1 Acutalibacteraceae bacterium | reverse complement strand
GAGCCAAGAAGGCTCCCATTGCCAAGGAAACCGAAGAGGAAATCAAGCGCCGTGCAATCGAAGAATATCTTAAGAGTCAGCAAGCTTTGGGAGGTAATCCGTCGAATGATGGAGGCTCCAATGACGATAACAAGTAATAGTCTTAGGAAGGATAGGTATTAAAGATGGCAGGCTTTCTTGATTGGTTCTTTGCGTTCCTGACAACCATGATCGGTGGAATTTGGAAGATCATCTCGGGTATTTTCGGGGGGATTTTCCAGATCTTCAACGTTGTGAACTACCTTGAGCAGTTCAAGAGCTACAAGGGTGGCTTTAATGTAATTGACTGGATCCTGGCAATTTTCGGTTTTATTCTGGTGGTTGCAATCTGGGGTATTCTCATTTATCTCCTGATTCTCGCCATCAGAAAGTATATTCGTTTCCGCAAGTCTGCTGTGGGCAGCGAGGATCTTTTGGAAGAGGTCGCTTCGCTTCACAGGGACGTTCTGAAGCTCACAAAGGAAAGAGAGAAGCTGTTGGCGCTTAAGATCGGTCAGACCGACGTGGATATTCGCGATCTTGACGAAATTCTTTCTACCGGCGAGGAAGAGGAAGCCGAGGTCGAGGAGGATGTTCTCCCCCGTTTCTTCAAGCTGGATTCGATCGACCAGAAGTATCTCACCTACAATCCTCCCGAGTACAGACAGGACTTTACGCTGCAGGATCTCTGCCGTGATTTCAGAAACTTCGCATGCTCCCGCATGGGCCTGTTCTACGAAGAGAAGGTCATCCGTCTGCTTTTTGCCGGTCTTGCTTCCACGAAGCTGATCCTTCTGCAGGGTATTTCCGGTACCGGTAAAACCTCGTTGGCTTATGCTTTCGGTAAGTTCGTGCAGAGCGATTCCACCGTGGTGTCGGTGCAGCCTTCTTGGCGTGAGCGTACCGAGCTGTACGGTTATTACAATGAATTTACCAAGGCATACAGCGAGACCGACTTCCTGCGTGCCGTGTACGAGGCAAACTACTACCGTGACCCCCATCTGGTCATTTTGGACGAGATGAACATCGCCCGTGTGGAGTACTACTTCGCCGAGCTGTTGTCTATTCTGGAAATGCCGCTGGAGAGCGAGTGGAACATCGACATCGTCACCGCCACCTGGGATAACGACCCCTGCCTGATTAACAACGGTAAACTGCACATCAGTAACAACCTGTGGTTCGTCGGCACCATCAACAACGACGACTCCACCTTCGCCGTGGCGGATAAGGTGTACGACCGTGCAGTGCCTATTGACTTGGATAGCCGTGCCGAAATCTTCGAGTGTGAGGATACGCCTCCTGTTTTCGTACACACCGATCATTTGAACGCGATGTTTGCCGAAGCCAAGCAGAAGTATCCCATCTCTCAGGAGATGTTGGATAAACTGGAGGACGTTAACGCCTATTTGATTAAGAACTTCCGTCTGGCTTTCGGTAACCGTGTTATGAAGCAGATTCAGGACTACGTGCCTTGTCTGATTGCCTGCGGTGGCACCGAGATTGAGGCAGTCGACTTCATCGTGGCCAAAAAGGTGCTGCGTAAGTTCGAGTCCTTGAGCTTGGGCTTCATGAAGGAAGAGTTGACTCGTTTTAATTCCTATTTGGACAAGACCTTCGGTAAGAATCAGATGAAGATCTGCAAGGAATACGTGGAGCATCTGAAGAAGACCAACTAATCTTTCGATTTCACCCAATCATAGAAAGGAGTGCGCAATATGGCCGAAACAAAGGGCAAAAAAGGCAAGCAGGCGACCATTGACGCCGTTTATCAAAAATATACCCGCAGTGTGATCCGCACGCTGGCCAGCACGGAATTCTATGATTTCTTTATGGATGTCATCAGTCGTGCCGAGAACGAGATTCAGTTCTCCAACCGCCAGTGTGTTAAGGTGATTGATCCCAAGTGGGTTGAGGCGTTGGAAGCCTCCCTCTCCGGCTTCCAAAACATCATTGCCAATCCCCGTAACATCATTCGCGAGGAAGAGTTGATCGTCAACGTGGCCAATGCCAAGCGCGGCGGTCAGGACGTGGTGCGCCATCTGGCTCAGCACGGACATTTGGTTTCCTCTTACGACTACGACACCCACGATGTCAAACCCAACAAGCTGATGCAGAAGATTCGTGACGACAGCGTCAACCTGTACGAAAACCGTCTGGTGTTTACGGTGCTGGAGTCTGCCCACCATTTCGTGCGTATTCGCTATGATGCGCTGTTTGACGTGATGGGTGACGAATACGGCGTCAAGTTGAAGATGCAGTCGGATTTGGCGTGTGCTACCGAGGACATTCACTTTGATATGTTTATGCATATCAAGCATAAGGACAGCGCACTGGAAACCGACGAAAAGAGCGGCGATATTTTGGGTCGTGTGGCCCGTCTGTATCGTCTGCTGACTATGTTTATGAACAGCCCCTTCGCTCAGCAAATGAGCAAGTTGCCTCGTGTACGCGGCGCCATCACCAAGACCAACGTGCTGAAAAAACATCCGGACTACAAGGCGATTGTCAAGCTGTGGGAGGTCTTGTCGGAATACGACGAGGTGGGCTATGCTATGAAGGTGCGGGAGCAGAGTACTGAGGTGACCGAAGAGTTCCAGCGGGATCTGTTCCACAACGCCATGTTTAATTACGTGGTCCTCAAGGGATATTTGGATAACGAAGAGGACCGTAAGATACCTGCCGCCCTCAAGGAGCGTAAGCGCACCCTCAAACCCAAGGTGGTCCGCGAGATCATCGAGGAGTTGACCGAGGATTACAACCTCCCCGACGTGGAGGTGCGCAAGGTGCTTATCGAGCAGCTGACCAAGGAACAGCTGATGCAGGAGGAGGCGGCTGAACGCCGCCGCTTGGTGGAGGAGCAGGAGCGTCTTAAGAAAGAGGAGCAGGAAAAAGCCCGTCTGGAACGCGAACTGGAAAAGGATCGCATCCGCCAGGAAAAAGCGGCCGAAAAAGAACGCTTGCGCCGCGAGAAAGAGGCGGAGGAGGAGCGCCAGCGTGCCCTGCGCTATGAGCAGGACGCTGAGGATTTCCGCCGCGCCAAGGTTTACAACAAGGAGCTGGAGCGATTCCGCACCCGCTTGCCCGATCAATTGGGAAAGCGCCTGAAAGAGGCCGAAAAACACAAACCCGCTCCCACCTCCGACTTTGCCGATGCGGTGGAGGAGATGGAAGCTGCCGAGAACAAGCGCATTACCCGCGCTGAGGCCGAGCGTCGCCGCCGTGCTGAGGCCGAGCGCCGTCGTCTTGCCGAAGAGCAGGAACGCCTGGAATTGGCCCGCAAAGAAGAAGAACGTTTGCGCCAAGAGGAGATTGACCGCCGCAACGAAGCCCAGCGTAAGCTGGACGAGGAGGAAAATCGCCCCTATATGCTGGAGGTGGCCTATTTCACCGAGCAGCTGGCCACCGCCAAGGAGACCCGTGCCGCCTATTGGGCACAGATGGCGGCGGAGCGTGCCCGTTTTGAAGAGGAACGCCGGCAGCAACGTCTGCAGCGGCAGATCACTGCCGGATAAACGAGAAATCACCCCTCTCGAGAGGAACCCACTATGAAGAAAACGTTGATGAAATTGGGTGCCGCCGCCCTGTTGGCGTTAATCGCCTTGGTGATTGCGGTGGTCTCCACCTTTGCTTGGTACAGTGCCTCCGGCACGCCCGAGGTAGGTGGTATACAACTGAAGATCGGTGGCGGCGGAACCATTCAGATTGCCGCCGACATGACGGTGGTCACTGAGGATGGGGTGTTGCATTACCCCGGCAACTTTTCCGATTCCTTAAACTTTTCCCAAGCGGCCTCCTACGACTATCTCAACGATGTGGTGGGATTGGCCCCGGTGTCTACCGCCGACGGCGTACACTGGTTTTTCCCCACCTACTATGAGGAAGACACGGGGAAATACGCCGCCCAGCAGGGCAACCTGCGTCCGGTATCGGATTTTCTGATGGACGACACCTATTCCTATGCCAATATGACTACCCTGCCGGATGACGATACCGTCAGCGGCAGTTACGTGATGTTGGATTTTTGGGTGATGGCGCCGATGGACTGCAGTCTGCGCGTTTCCTATGGTGACGCCGACAGCGGCAGTTACGCGGTCAGCATGCCGTATCCCACCAAGAATGAGGACGGCAACTATGAGATGAAATCCCCTGACGATGCCCTGTCCGCCGCGGTGCGCGTGGGCTTTTTGGCGGATACCCGCACCCAAACGGATGACTCTATGAGCAACTATATGGCCTCCACATTCTTCGATAACACCGTTACCTCCCTGCGTGGTGTTTACGGTGACGTGGGGGAGGCGTGGGACGGCTATGAGCCCAACTTCACCATTTACGAGCCCAACGCCACCTATCATAGTGGCGAGGGCTCCTACGTGATGACCGACAACGGCCTGAGCTACCGCGAATACGCCGACGGCAGCTATGTGAAGACCCAGCCGGTTGGTTACGTGGATGGTCAGGCACAGCTGGTGGACGTAACCGAGCAGACCGCCGTGCAGACCGCTACGCAGTGGTTGAAGGACGGCGACAGCACGCTGTTGCAGCAGTTGTTTGCCACCTATATGCTGGGCGAATCCCAAGACAGCGACCCCAAGATGCTGTTCAGCAAGTTCTACAGCCAATATCTGGGTTACCGTTGCGATTCGTATATTGAAAAAGGAAATTTTGTGAAAAACGCTTCCGTGCTGGAGCAGGCTTGCGACAGCAAGGGTGTGGTAACTCCCGACAATATGAGTCGAGTACAGACCGCCGGTGCCACCGATGACGTGGTGATCGTGGATCTGGAGCATAACGTTCCCCAGCGCATCCGTATGTTTGTATGGATCGAGGGTCAGGACGTGGACTGTGCCAACGTGTTGGCAAAGACCGCATTGATGATTAATTTAGAGCTGGCCGGCAGCAGCCGTTGACGGCCTTTCCACAAAGCGAGAGAAGGTGACGTGTGGAAAAATCGAAGAAGAAGCCGCATCACTACAGAAAGCGGATCGTCTCCGGTTGCACCACGTTGTTTTTGCTGGCGGCGGTGGTGTGCTTTATGTACATCGTGTTGCAGAGCATATCCAATGGGTATGTGAAATGCGGCAAATCCAGCCTGTTTCGCGTGGTGACCGGCAGTATGGAACCCACCATCCCTACCGGTGCCATCCTAAGATCCAAGCAAATCGATATCGAATCGGTGAAAAAGGGCGACATCATCTGTTTTCGCTCTACCAACCCCGGTAGCGAGGGTGTGATTATCACCCATCGCGTGGTGGGTATTTATACCAAGCCGGATAACACCCTTTGTCTGCAGACCAAAGGAGATAACAAAGAAACCAACCCCACGGTGGATATCAACCCCGTCACGAAAGAGAATTTAATCGGACGTGTCGTGTGGCACACAGGAGATGGAAGTGTTATGGCAAATGTTATTAATTTTTTGACCGACGGCATCGGTTTTTTGGTTTGTATCGTGTTGGTCTTGTTGGTGGCCGTGTGGGTGTTCCGTGACGCCGCCAAAAACCTACGGAAAGAAATCGTAGAGGCCGAGGCCAAATTGGAGCAGCAGGAGAAGCAAAAACAGCAACAACTGCAGCAGATACAGCAAGAGCAACCCCCTGCCATGAGCGAAGAAGAGATTCAAAAGCTGCGTGAGCAGATTGAAGAAGAACTAAGAAAGGAGATGGAGCAGAATGCGCAAGCGTGTGACGCAGATGATGCAAACGCTCAAACAGACTCTGCGGAACCTGCCACTGCTCTGTCAGAAGGCGAGTAAGGACGAGGCAGTTTCCGCCACTGTCACCCACCCTCTCAGACGCAGTGTGCTGCGTAAGGGCTTGTTGGCGGGCGGTACGTTGGCGTTGGCGTTGGTGATGTTGTTCGCCATGACCGCCGCGTGGTATAAAAACGTGGCCCATAGCTCCGGCCTCATTTTTGAGGTGGACGAGTGGGGTGTGGACAGCATGGTGAACGTCTCGAATGAACTCATTGGCGCTGCCCCCGGTGACGAGGGCGAGATTGCCCTGACGCTGGATAATACCAGCGACGGCATCATCGGCGTGATGCTGAACGTGGGTAAAGGCGATTTGTACAACGACATCGCCGATATGCGTAAGCGTCTGTTTTTCTACATTGACGATACCTCTTATCGGGGTGGTGAGCACACCCCCCGCGTGTACCTTAACAGTATGGAAAACTACTCCTACACCGTTCTGCCCGGTCAGAGCTTGGTGTTGGGCGAAAATGGCAACGGCGCTCCGCTGATGTGGGAGTGGGTGTTTGACGTGCTGGGCTATTATTTCTACGGCACGGTAACCACCGGATCCACTGCACAGGTGTCCGAGTATCTTCGCCCGGTGGAGTATATCTATGAGCAGGCCACCTTCCACGATGGCGTGCTTCAGACGGTGGATGGGTCTACCACTCCCGCCACATTTATCGAGAAATTGACAGCACACGACGGTTATGAAGGCGTTGTCACCACGACGGTCACCGATAACCGCGGTCGTGTGTATTATCCCGTTTCGGTGGACGAGACCGGCAAGGGCGTGTGGATTTATCTGTGCACCTTGAGCGAGATTGAATACGAAACCAGCATTGATACCCGTTTGGGCTCTGCCGCCGCCGAGAGTCGCCGCTTTGAGGCGTATCTGCACGTGATGGCGCAGCAGAAGCAGTTGGTCACGACTCAGGTAAACACCCAGGAACAGTTGGCCGCCGCTTTGGCCGACAACGTGCACGATATGGTGCAGTTGGCCAGCGACCTGGTGCTGACCGATTCCTTGACTTTGACCGGCACCAGTGAGAAAATTTTGGATCTGGGCGGTTACACGCTGTCCACTGAGGCGTCGCAGATTGCCTTAGTGAAGGAGGGGTCTTCCCTCACTGTCACCGACGGTACCCTGCAGGGCGCCGGAACTTCCTCTTGTTACGGCGTGGTAGCAGAGGGCGGTGACGTGGCGTTGAGCGACGTGGTGATCACCGATACCGCTCAGGGTGTCCGTATCAGCGACGACGTCGCACAGTATAATGATTCCCGCATTACCGTGACGGGTTGTGAGATTCACAGCACCGGCGTTGGTGTGTTTATTAAAGGAAACGGTAGCCGTACTTCTGTCGCCACTTGCTTGGTGATTGACGATAGTCTCATCGAGTGTACGGGTGATTTCGCCCTGTCCGGTAACGGTACTGCCGGTCCCAAAGGAAATCAAGGTACCGATATCGTCATCCGTAACAGCACCCTGAGAGCTAAGAGTAGTGCCATTTATCATCCTCAGCGTGACAGCCACTTGTTGGTGGAAAAGTGCGTATTGGAAGCGCTTACACCCGTGGCAGTTAAGGGCGGTTCGGTTACCATTACCGATTGTACCATCACCGCTTTGTCCGGTGATGCTTACGAGGATATGATTGAAGCTCCCACCTTCTCCGGTAGCGGCTATGCCAATACCGGCGCCGGTGTGTACGTAGAGACCAACTACAACTATCCTTGTTCGATTACCATTGGTGGCGACACCACCATCACGGCGGTATATGCCGACGCGATTTTGAAGTTCGAGGATACCAACGAGATGTTCAACATCACCGTCATGGGTGGTAACTATAGCCACGACGTGTCTGCGTTTGTAGCCGAGGGGTACAAATGTGTGAAGGACGGCGATCGTTGGCTTGTGAAAGAAAAATAAACAGGAAAAGGAGGCAGACCTGTGAACAGAGCACATAAGTCTATACGGTTGGTCTGCCTGCTGGTTCTGATAGGCTTGCTATTGACAGCGGCAGGCGTGACGTACGCGCGTTACAGCGCTACCCGTCGCGATACGCTGACCTTTGAGGCAGCACCCAACGACGCCTCCCACGCACTGGAGATTCGCTCCACCGCTGGTTGGCGCACTACGCCGCATGGCGTCGCGCTCACCTTTTCCCTGTGTAATGTGGGTGACGTGGCCGGTCAAAAGGCCTATTTGCGATTAACAGCCACTGAGGGTTTTGACCCCGCACAGGCGACCGTCACCCTGACGGTAGGGGACGCCGTCTATGTGGGCGTGCCGTATCCCATCACCGAGGGGAACCCCTTGTATCAGAGCATGGGTGCCGGCACCGAGTATTGTTTTTCTGCCGCCGACAGCGAGTTGCTCTGGGAGGTATCTCCTACCACGGAGTATACGTTGACGGTGGAGGGGGAGGCAGACGCCTCTCTGTTGCGCCTGACCGCCACCGCGGTTTAAACAAAGGCAAACCGAAAGGAGGGGAAAGGGATGAAATTATGGAGCAAGAGCTTGCTTGCCGGTTTGTGTGCGGCTGTTATCGCCGCCATGTCCCTTTGCTCACCGATTTACGCACGCTATACCAACATTGCTTCCACGGTAGTGAAGTATGAACCTTCGTCTACCACGGGAAAAACCACTACCTTGTCGGCCGACACCGCCATATATGACTTTGGCGTGTGGACACCCGGTGTGGATGAGATGGCGTTTACGCACACGGTGTGTATCGTGGATACCCCTCATTCCGGTGTGTTGCGTTTTTCGTGGGACGATACCACCCGTAGTCGGCGGGATATGGCTGTCGATATCGACAGTAGGTACTATACCGCTGTGCAGAACAGTGGTTACACCGACTATACCGTTTCGGCTGATGCCGGCGTGGTGCACATTCCTTTTTCGCTGATTTTCGCCAACCCCACTACCCGGCGTGTGGCTACGTTGGATGTGAGTTGGTACCCTGATGGCGGCAACGAGCCGACCCTCTTTGCCCGCTATTTGGTGACCGTGATGCCGGATGTGGCACAGGGAACCGTTGCCCCCGCTTTTGTGGAGGGGGACACTCACTTTATGACCGACCGCCTGTTACAGTTGGTGGTTACGACTCCCGCCGACAGTGCGGGCGTGCAGGTAACCCCTACAGACGGCGCTTTTGCAGCCGGCTCCCGTTACTTTAATGACACCTACCCTCGGGGCGTGACGTTGGTGCGGGATTCCGCCGTGTATATTGAACGTAAGGGGAACAACAATCGTTTGCTGATGTATCTGTCTTCCCCTTTAACCGATAACGATGCTGTCTCCTTGACGGTGGGCGTGTCGGATACGTTATTCAGCACCTTTTCTTGTGCTCCGATTGCGGACACTACCCTTTTGACCGTCGCGTACAGCGATGCGGTCGGCGTGGTATCCGCCGACCAACCCCTGACGATTACCCTGACCGAGGCAGCCGGCTTGCGGGACAGCAACTGGTCGTCCACCGGCAACGCCCCTGTTGACCTGACCTGGACCATTCAGCGTCGGGTAGGGAATACCCTTATCCCCGTTGCAGTGGGGGAGACATTAACGGTTTCGATGAAACAGACATCGAACGGCGGCACCTTGACGGTGTCCGCATCTGACGGCAAACAGGCCCCCGGCACCTATCTGCTGACCGTCACCCAAACTTACGATGGCTACCCCGTCCTTGAAACACCAATTTGGTTTTTCATCGACTATCGATAACTTCCAGCAAGGAGATAGAAAAAGATGAAACAATCTGAAAAAAACATTAAAGCATATAAAGAGATGCTACCGCACATGAAGGAACGTGTGATCGCGGCGGTATCCATGCTGGCAATCGCCGTCACCATGATGGCGTCGGTCACCTATGCATGGTTTGCACTATCCAAGAGCCCGGAGGTAAAGGGATTACAGACCACCATTGCCGCCAACGGTAACTTGGAGATTGCTTTGGCTACCGGTGAAGTTATTACTGTGCCCGCTGACTCTAAAGTGGGTGACGGAGCACTGGAACTGGTGGAAAAGAACGTCACCTGGGGTAACTTGGTAAACCTGGGCGACCCTGCGTACGGCTTGGAGCATATTGTGCTGCGTCCGGCTGCGCTAAATAAGAACTCTTTGTTGGAGAGTCCTCTCTACGCTGCCAGCTACGGCAAAGACGGTCGTGTGGAGATGCTGGACAGTGACTTCGCCTACGCTTACTGGGATCAGGATACTTTCACCGCTGACCCCGCTAAGTTTAAATATGGCGTGCGCGCCATTTCCTCCGTGACTTACGGTCAGGCTCCCGGCCAGAACTTGGCGTTGGCCGACGCGGTTAAGAAGGCGGAGCAGTCTACCAAGCAGTCTCAGTTGAGTATGCAGGAGCTGGCGCAGCACAGTGCCCTGCAGGATCTGGTGGGTTTAATGGGTGCTTACGTCCAGGCTCAGATCGATGAGAAACTGGGTGGTGGTAATGAGCCTTTCATCAACGTTTCTCCCGACCAGATCGAGTCCATTATCTATTTGATGTCCGAGCTGAAAGATAGCGTCGAGATGAGCGCCGAGGCTTTGGCCGATATCTATAATATGGAGATGCTCCGTCGTTCCGACCAAGCTTTTGTGGCGGAGAACAAGTTTACCGCCGAATATTTGCTGACCGAGACGCAGGCCAACATCCAGAATAAGCTGAAGGTCAAAAACTCTGCCAACGAGATGGTGGTTCAGCCTTCTATGCTCAGCTATCTGTGGCAGCTGCGCACCGACTATAACACGGTGGTGGCGGATCTGGCTGTGATTGAGACCTATCGCGGTCGTGACGACGTTAAGTACCGTAATCTAAACGGCTCCACCTATCCTACTATCGAGACCTATGTCAACCACATTGCCGATGTGGGTACCGCTACCATCAATGGTACCGCTATCGGTAAGCTGTCTGCCAGCAACATCTCCAGTCTGACCGGCGGCGGCACCAAACCCATTGTGATTCACAAGGGTATCATTCAGCGTATGGATAAGTTCACCGGCGCGCAGATTCAGTCCAACGAGCTGTCGGTTACCATCAAGGTGTTCGGTATGGGTAGCACCGCCAAGGGTAAGGCTACCACCAGCGCCACTGCCCCCTACGTCCTGCCCAGTGAGCAGGAGAACGCGCTGTCCGGCGATACCAGCTATAAGGGTTCCAATCCCATCGCCGCCGATACGTTCGGCCTGGCGCTGGATTTCTGGGTGCGTACCAATGCGGTGGATACCCAGTTGACTTTGGCCGGTAACCCTGTTTACGAGAGCGTGGAACAGCCGGTTGTAGTCAAGATTGGTAGCAAGGATTATTCTCTCTACACCGTCACGGCGACCGTGGAGGGGGAAAAAGTGAGCCTTATCGCCTATCTCAATGAATCCGACAATACCTTCTATGCGTATGACCTGGAGAACAACGTCGATGGTGATGCCATCGGTAAAGAGGCGGACTTTGACTCCGTCGAACCTCTGATGGAGACGATAACCACCATTATCGGCTACCACGGTGTCAACCGTGTGTGGGATGAAGAGGATAACGTCTTTATTGACGAATCCAGCACCACCATGGGTGCCGGTAGTTGTTACGTATTCTATCCCCAGTCCCCTGAGGATCAGGCAAAATCGTTGCAGTTGTTGCAGCATCTGAAGTTTGCCTTTATCGATCAGTACGGCACCCTGTTGGGTCAGGCTGTGATGGATACCGCTAATGCTTACGAGCAACCCGGTAAGGTGACGGTGCCTATCGTTTGCGACGTTACCAACTCCTCTACCACCGATATCGACGGCAACCCTATTTATTACATCACCGATTTGGAACCGAACACACCCACCTTGGTTACTGCGTTGCTGTATCTGGATGGTATGAATCTGACCAACGATCAGGTGTTGGCTGCCGGTGACATTCAGGGTCACATCAATTTGCAGTTTAGCACTACCACTGACTTGAACGCTATGAGCGATCCCGTTTTGCAGCAGGAGAAGTGCAAGGTGATTGCCACTATGGAGGGTGACACCTCCGTATCCATCGACGCACCTGTTGCTCAGCGTACCAAGAAGGTGACTGTGCGCGTGGAGGGTGGCTATGAGCCCAAGTCTGTGGTCGGTTACTTCCTGCGTGAGATCAACAGCACCCAGGGTATCCGTCAGGGCAAGATGACCTTTGCTCCCGACGGCAACGGCAACTGGGTTGCGTCCTATCCCTTCACCGCATCGGGTAAATATATCCTGCGCGAGGTGCAGCTGGACGGCGTTACCTACCATTTGGATCAAGAGAGTCCGCTGGAGTTTACGGTAGAAGGCTTCACCATCAGTGACATCTACTGTGAGCACAACGGCAAGACCTTTATGACCGCGGATCGTAAGTTTGACACCAAGGTCAGCCTTACCTTCTCCACCAACGACGTGACCAAGATGCCCACCTCGGTTAAGGGTGCTTTCATCCACAAAGAGACCAAGAACCGTACCACGGTGAACTTTACCCGTGATACCGGCTCTACTTGGGTGGGTAACGCTGCCTTTACTACCTCCGGTGAGTATGAGATGACCTACCTCGAGTTGGATGGTGAATACACCGGTCTGCCGGAGGACGATTACATTAATATTAACCTGTATTTGGGCTTGACCGCCAGTGTGTACACCGGCGATACCAACTTCGGCCTGGAGGACGGCGAAACCCGCGACATCCCCATGACCTTGGCAATCCGTACCGATGGTGGCGACAGCATCGGTAACCTGAGCAATGTGTGGTTGCAGTATGCTGACAACAACTCCAGCGTGCCGGAGGACGGCATCGGCGCCGGCATGGTGTGGAACAGTAGCCGTAAGTTGTATGAGGGTACCTTCCACTTGACTAAGAGCGGTATCTTCGACTATCAGTACGTGTCGATTAAGATGGGCGACGACCTGAACTATTTGACCTATGCAGACGTTGCCCCCACCATTACCGCTATTCCCACCTCTACTCCCACCTACTTGAGTAAGGAGGGCTTCGGCAACGCCTTCTCGTTGGGTAGCGATGCCGCCTTCGTGATTCGTATGAAGAACGCCGGCTCCGCTACCATTGACGCTAAGTTGACGGACGCAAACGGCAACGTGTATTACGTCCGCGGCGATTCCACTACGGAGGGCGGTGAGCAGTACTTCACCTTCACCATTCCTGTGGTGAACGGCAAGCAGAACGGCACCTGGAAGTTGGAGGGCCTGTACCTGACCAACGTCTACGGTGGCGCCAACAATACGCTGATCAACGCACCGATTGCCAACGGTCCCGACACCGCTACGGATGACAAGCCTCTGTATACCGTTGCCGACGGTTACTACAATCGTTGGTGGGCTTGGAGTGTGGATGAGGTTACCGACGACGGTGAGGGTGTACCCACCATCACCGTTGGTAGCCAGATCGATATCATCTTCCCCACTTCTTCTGCCAACGCCAACAAGGAGTTCGGTAAGAGTGGCGACGGCACTGTCACTGGTGCGTTCGGTGCTAACTATGCGCTGAACAGTCTGGAACTGCAGGTGCTGGCCGGTGGCAAGCCGTTGAGTGAGTACGGCATGACCCTCACCAGCGTCAAACTGACGTATAAGTATGACCAGACCGGCTCCTTCACTAAGGTGAATAACACCGTATCTAAGAATAACTATGGTAACTACAATGTGAACACGTCGGATATCGGCTCGCTGATTGCCGGTGACCGTGGTATCATTGAGTACACTCTGGGCAATGAAGCCAATGGTGTTTATGCACTGAACACCACGAACACCGGCCTATCTGTGGCGGGTTTGTACAAGGCGGATCCCAATAGCATGGTGCTGACCATCACCACGGCTAAGGGAGAAACGGTGGAGATGTCCGTGCCGCAGTCGGTGGTTGCTACTGCGCCTACCTATAAAGTGTATTCGGTGAAGCCCACCGCCACCATTACCGGTGTGTCCGGTAGTCCCTCTAAGCAAGAGAAGATTACCTATACGGGTGGTGCATGTAGCAGTAGCGCTCCCACCTTTGCTGTGGAAACGGATAACAATAGTGCTACCTCCGGTGTGGACAGCGCCAACAATAAGGCAATTCTGTATGGTGATGCCACAGCGGACAACAGCACCCAGCACAACGGTACCTTCGCTCAGCCCACCTTGACGGTTACTATTGCAGGTATTAACAGCGATTGCACCGCCAGCTTCATTCTGGCGGCTAACGGCAAGGCACCCGCTGTCACCTTCTCTCGTACCGGTAATGGAACGATCTCCAACAAGCTTGGTGCTACGGAACAGATCAAGTCTTGGACTACCAGCTTGATTCTGAACCATAAGCTGAATGCTTACTATGGTCTCGGCACTCAGTCGGTTGATCAGTTGACAGTTACCCAGAACGGTATTACCTTCACCTTCACCTTGGATCAGCCGATAACCATCGTCAATCCTTCTTCGGTGAATCAGAGCTAATGCTTCAAAATCTTCCCCCTACGGCATTGCCGTAGGGGGAAGGGTTTGTTTCTTTCGCGAGGTACAAGTGAATGGCTTTTTTGAATTCCATTATTCTAAAACACATTGAGCAGAACACACACTATACCGCCTATGGTACGGCGGGAGCGGTAGGACAGGTTTTGCTTTGGTTGATTGTTTTGTGGTATATTTGGCGAAGACGATTGAATCCGCTTAAGGCAATTCCCATTGCGTATATGGGTTTTTGGTTTACCGTCAACATCAACGGCTTTATTCTGTTTGCGCAATCGGGATTTACGGATGGAAGTCGTGTCAACTTAGCTGTTGCCTTTGTCTACCTATTTCCGGTGGCATGGTTGCTGGCAAAGATTTTCCGTATGCCGTGGCAGACGGTCAGCGAGATGATTACCTATGGCATTTTAGCTTTTCATATTCCGGGTCGTTCCGGCTGCATTTTCACCGGTTGTTGTTACGGTTATCCTTGTGAATGGGGCTTATACAGCCTAGAAGCCAATGAAAAAGTGTTTCCCATTGTGATTGTTGAGAGCTTGATGACACTGGGAATTCTGATTTTCCTGCTGATCCGCGCACGAGGCAAAGCCTATGTGCCGGATGGCAAAACCATGCCGTGGATGCTGTTGCTTTACGGTATGGGACGGTTTATTACCGAGTTTTTCCGCAATAACGAAAAGATTTGGATCGGTTGTTCCGATATAGCTTTCCATTCGCTGTTTATGGCGGCGGTTGGTGGCATACTGTTGTTGATGATATATCGATGGCAACAGTTTAAAGACTCCAAACATTAATGGTGTTTGCCGATCCGTTTGTATGTATGTTTCGGAGGTTACTTATGCGCCGTTTGACTACAAAATTGCATATATTTCATCGGCTGACGGCGCTGGTTTGCGCTGTGTTGCTGATGTGCGTTTGCTTGCCGGCACCCGCTGTGTCGGCGGACTCGCCCATGACGTGGTACGTCTACAACGGCCTTTTGGTGATCGAGGGCGAGGGTGAAATCCCCAACTATACCGAGGACTCGCCGGCCCCGTGGCATGACCAGCGCGAAAGCATTCTGCACGTGCGCATCGGTGACGGCATTACCGCCATCGGTTCTATGGCGTTTTACGAGTGTGATGCCATCGTTTCGGTCACCCTTCCCGCCGCGGTCACCCGCATTGGGGATATGGCCTTTGCAGGCTGTGAGTCGCTGACCACCCTGCGTATGCCTAAGGTAAAGACGATCGGTCGCGCGGCGTTCTCCCGCTGCTTTAATTTGCAGGACGTGATTCTGCCGAGTACCCTTACCACCATCGGTGAGGAGGCATTCTATCGGTGTGAGTCGCTGACCTATATACAAATTCCTTCCTCGGTCACCTCTATCGGTGGCGAGGCCTTTGCGTATTGTTCTTCTTTGCTGCAGGTGCGCGTGGAAGCTGCCTTGACCTCCGTTCCGGAGTGGTGTTTTTACGGCTGTGAGCAGTTGACGGTCCTCAGCCTGCCCTCTACGGTGACTACGGCGGGGGACTCTGCTTTCACCCGTTGCGATAATCTGGACGTGGTGTATTACGGCGGTAGTGATGAAAATCGCGAAAGCCTGATCGATTCTATCGCAAACAGTCTGCCCGGTTTTACTACGGCGCAGATTGCTTCTACCAACCAGGCGCCCACTTCCACCCAAAACAAGGTAACCGTGTCCACCGGTGACAATTCCTATAAGGAAGTCACCACCACTGTGAGCCAAAACGGCGATACTCTTTTGCGAGTGGAGCAGACGGTGACCCATCCCGACAACGGTGATGCCCAGCAGTTTGATTCCGCCATCCATGCAACCATCCAGACCGACAAGGGATGGGATATTCTGATGGAGGAAATTCGCACCCAGAGTAACCACAAGATTTCCTTTGAGATTAGTCACGGCGAACAAAAGCCTGTGCGGGCAGAGGTTGTCTTGTATGACAATTTGACCGTTTCCGGCTCTTGGCTCAAGGATTTGACCGGTCGTGACGCTATCGTTACCATCGTCACCCCTAACGGCAGCCGCTTTTCCATCAACGGTCAGCATATCGGCGGCTATGAGTTTGAGGACAGTTACGATCTGTCCTACACGCTGGTTCCGTACAAGGAGGTATCCGCCGCCCATCGCAACGTGGTGGGGTCTTCCGTGTGTTATTGGCTGTCCTTCCACTCGGCGTTCAATTTTCCGGTGACGGTAGAGGTGTTTTTGGATCCCTACGCCGCCAACCAGCACGCCACCCTGTATGAGTGTGTGCCGGAAGATGAATTGGTGAAGCTCAAGAGTGCCATGATTGACCGCGAGGGATACGTTGGTTTCCCCATGGCGGTGATTAACGTCAGTACCCGTTACCTGTTGGCTATGAATGTGTCCACCGTTCATCGGGATGAGGTGCAGGTGCCGGACAGCATGGTAGAGGATGGCAACACCGTAGAGGCGGTGGTTCCGCTGAACGATCAGTATGCCTTCTCCGAGCCCCGTGGCTTTGGTGGCATGACTATGAAAGAGTTCACCGGCATGATTGTCAAGATTGTCGGCGTGTTCTTGGGCGTGGTGCTGGTGTGCGTGCTGTTCTTCGTCATCCGCAGCAAGCGTAAGGCAAAGTTGGCCCGCATCCGCGCCGAGGTGATGGGCACCGATGTGCTGATGGAATACGGCACCGAAGAATCCGATAAGAAGCGCAAGAAATTTTCGCTGAAAAAAGTGAAAAAAGATGCCGCTGAGGAAGAAACGAACTCCTCTGAAGAATAAATTACGAAAGGCTTGCAGGCTTCCGAAATCTGCAAGCCTTTTTATTTATAAAAAAGGGTTGTTTTTTGACAAAATTAGGTGTATGATGGTACTAGTGATTTTGTACCCTAAGGAGGAAAAAGTATGAAGAAATTTAGTAAGCGTTCTTTAGCGTGGTTGGCTAGCTTAATGCTGTTTATCAGCCTCTTTGCCAGCCTTATCGTTCTGCCTACCGAGGCAGCGACGGTCAACTACGTCTATTCCGGCAATTACGTCTACAACTGGGGCGAGCGTGATGAGCTGGCCACCTTCCTGTCGCCTATGGCGGAGGATTGGTATGACGACAACAACGTCACCTATGCACAGTTGGCGTCCCTGTCCGGCGCGTCCAGCACGAGCAGTGTGCCTTACAGCTCGCTGTATCTGGAACTGCAGGATCTGATGAAGTCCAATCATGACAACGAGACCAGCTATGACGGTACCAGAAGTCTGTTCCAGTACACCGACTGTGAGAACAGCGGCGGTAAGATTTCCTCCTTCTACTCCGGTACGGCCATCGGTCCGAGTTGGGATGGCGGAACGACCTGGAACCGCGAGCACACTTGGCCCAACAGTAAGGGAGACGCCTCCGGCAACGGTGAGAACGACATCATTATGTTGCGTCCCACCTCCGTGAGCGAAAACTCCAGCCGTAGCAATACCGCTTATGGTGAGAGTGCCAAGTTCTATGATCCTAATGAATTGGGGCAGAATGTGCGTGGCGACGTGGCGCGTATTATGCTGTTTGTTTATTGCCGTTGGGGCAATACCGGTATGATGTGGGGTTCCTCCGGCGTTATGGAGAGCAAGGATGTCCTGCTCAAGTGGATGGAGGAAGACCCCGTTGACACCTGGGAGCTGGGTCGTAACGACTCCGTCGAGTCCATCACCGGCACCCGTAACGTGTTCGTGGACTATCCCGAGCTGGCCTTCTTGCTGTTTGACGAGGAGGTGCCTGTCGGCTACGATTCTCCCTCCGGCGAGGGTGCGTCTGCCGGCTTTACCGTGACCGCCTCCACCAACAACTCTACCTATGGCACGGTGTCGGTGAAGGGCAATATCATCACCGCCACCCCCAAGACCGGCTATGAGGCCACCGGTTACACCATCCTGTCCGGTAATGCTACTGTCACCCGTAATGGCAATACGTTCACCGTGTCGCCTTCCTCCGACGTATCGGTGCGCATCAACTTTGGTAAGCGCGAGATGCGAACTGTTCAGTTTGTTCATGCAGGTGGTGTTATCTCCACCCAGACCGCCTATGCCGGTGACGCCATCACCCTGCCTGCCCACAGCGGTTCCGCTCCCGACGGCAAGACGTTCTTGGGTTGGTGTACCTATGAGGTGACCGAGACCACCACCGAGCCTACCTACTATGCGGCAGGCGCCTCGTGGACTGTTTCTGCGGGTGCCACCCTCTATGCGCTCTATGCCCGTAGCCAAGAGGGCGGCGTGGTCAATAATAACACCTACGAGCCCTACACCGGTGACCTCACCGAGGGTGACTATCTGATTATCTACAATGATGGCGCTATGAAGGCCGAGGTTTCGGCCGATCGTTTCACCTACGCTGAGGTGTCCACCGCCTCCGGCAGCATCAAGGATCCTGCCGCTGATATCGTGTGGCACATCGCCAAGGACGGCAACTACTGGACGATGTACAACGCTGCAGCCGCAGTCTATGCCGGCGGCAACGGCACCAAGAATAAGGGCGCTCTGCTGAGCTCTGTCACCGACTTTGCCAAGTGGACCGCCACCGGAAACAGCGCTTATGAGTTTGTCAACCTGGGTAACAAGAATAAGAGCGTTAACGCCAATCTGCGTCGTAACGGCGCCTATGGCTACGCCTGCTACTCCACCTCCACTGGCGGTGCTCTGACGCTGTATAAGCGTGCTTCCGGTACCCTCTACTACTCCACCGCCGCCAAGGTGGTGTGCACCACCCACACCTACGATAACGCCTGCGACGCCACCTGTAACGTCTGCGGTGCTACTCGTACCCCTGCGGATCACGTCTATACCTCTAAGGTGACGGTCGCCGCCACCTGTACCAAGACCGGCGTGCGTACCTATACCTGCAGCGTGTGCGGTCACAGCTATACCGAAGTGATTCCTACCAACGACGATCACACCTACGATAACGGCAACGATACCGACTGCAATGGGTGCGGCGTTGTCCGTCAGATTGCGCGGGTGCAGGCTTACGCCGGTTCCAGCATCTCGGAGGACGTGAACGGCTTGGCTTTTCTCTTTAACGCTTACGTGTCCGGTGTCAAGGTGGAGAATGGCAATGTGTACGTAACGAACTCCGCTTCCGTAGTGCCTTACGTGGGCGGCGAGAGTTACCGCTTGGTGCGTATGGGCGCTGTGGTAACCAACCAAAACGGCGTATCGCTGAATCTGGATAACGTGGATAACACCCGCGTGATCAACGTTGAGGCGGTGCATCTGTGGGGTTGGAAGGCGGATGTCGCATCCTTCGCCATCCGCATCATTGACATCCCTGAGAATGGCAAGAACACGGTTGTTACCGCCCGTCCCTACTACGTGTTCGAAGTAGATGGCGAGGAGATCGTGGTCTACGGCGACGCGGTCAGCAAGACCTACAACACGGCTGCGAAGTAAAAGCATAAAGAAAACTCCCCGAGGAATTTCCTCGGGGAGTTTTTTGTTTGCGGATTATTCCAATTCAAAGGCGCCGGTGTACAGCTGGTAGTAGGTGCCCTTTTCGGCCAGCAGGCTCTCGTGGCTGCCGCGCTCGATGATGCGACCCTTTTCCAGTACCATAATCACGTCGGCGTCCATGATGGTGGACAGACGGTGGGCGATGACGAACACCGTGCGACCCTCCATCAGCTTATCCATACCCCGCTGCACGATGGCCTCGGTGCGGGTGTCGATGGAGGAGGTAGCCTCGTCCAGAATGAGGCAGGGGGGATCGGCTACTGCCGCACGGGCGATGGCGATGAGCTGGCGCTGACCCTGGGAGAGGTTGGCACCATTGTTGTTGAGCATGGTGTCATAGCCCTTGGGCAGGCGGGTGATGAAATCGTCCGCACCTGCCAGCTTGGCGGCCTCACGGCACTGCTCGTCGCTGGCATCCAGGTTACCGTAGCGGATATTGTCCATCACGGTGCCGGTGAACAGGTTGGTTTCCTGCAACACAATACCCAGCGAGCGGCGGAGATCCGCTTTTTTAATCTTGTTGATGTTGATACCATCGTACCGCACCTTGCCGTCTGCGATGTCGTAGAAGCGGTTAATGAGGTTGGTGATGGTAGTTTTGCCGGCACCGGTAGCGCCCACAAAGGCCACCTTCTGACCCGGCTCGGCGTAGACGGAAACATCGTGCAGCACCGGCTTGCCCTCTTCATAGGCAAAGTCCACCTCGGTGAGGCGTACATCACCCTGCAGCAGGGTGTAGGTGAGGGTGCCGTCCTCGTGGGGATGCTTCCACGCCCAGGTGCCGGTATGCTCCTTGCACTCGGTGATGGTGCCGTCGGAGGCTACCTTGGCATTGACCAGCGTAACGTAGCCGTTGTCCACCTCGGGCTCGGCGTCCATCAGACCGAACAAGCGCTCAGCGCCTGCTAGACCCATGGCGATGTGGTTGATCTGCTGCGAGACCTGGTTGATGTTGCCGGTGAACTGCTTGGTCATATTCAGGAAAGGCACCACGATGGAAATGGTGAGAGCCGATCCGGAGAAACTGAAGTTGGGCACGTTCAGCACTAAGAACAGACCGCCGATCATCGCGCAGGCTACGTACAGGACGTTACCGATGTTCATAATGATGGGGCCCAGGCTGTTAGCAAAGGCGTTGGCCTTAAAGCTGTCCTGATACAACTGCTCGTTGAGGGCGTCAAAGTCCGCCTGCGCCTCATCCTCGTGGCAGAACACCTTGACCACGCGCTGGCCGTTCATCATTTCCTGAATGAAGCCCTCGGTGCGGCCTACGGCCTGCTGTTGGCGAATGAAATACTTGGCAGAGCCGCCGCCGATCTTCTTAGATACGAAGAACATAGCGACCACGCCTAGCAGCACGATGAGAGTCATCAGGATGCTGTAATACAACATGATGAACAGCACCGTCACCACCACGATACCCGCCTGCATCAGGCTGGGAATGGACTGGGAGATGAGCTGGCGCAGGGTGTCGATGTCGTTGGTGTAGTGGCTCATAATGTCGCCGTGCTTGTGGGTATCAAAGTACTTGATGGGCAGAGCCTGCATCCCATCAAACATCTTGCACCGCATCTTACTCAGGAAGCCTTGGGTGATGTAGGCCATCAACTGGGACTGCAGCACGGTGAGGAGGATCGAGACCAGATACAGACCGATGAGCGCACCGATGAGGGGCATAATCTCGGGCAATGCCTCTTTCCAGGTGGCGCCGGTTTTCAGACTCTCTTCAATGACGTCCAGGATGTTCTTGGTGAACATGGCGGGGATGGCGTTGACGATCGCCGCAAAGATGATACAGAACACCACGATGGGGATGAGCTTGGGGTAGAAACCATAGAGCAATTTCAGCACACGGGGAAGGGTCTCCTTTTTCACCTTGGGGCGGGGACCCATAGGACCGCGACCACCGGGACCTTTCATAGGAGGTTTACTCATTCTCATCGCCTCCTCTCGTCTGCTGTTCATAGATCTCGCGATACATTGCGCAGGAGGTCAGCAACTGCTCGTGGTTACCGGCGGCGGCAATCTTTCCGCCCTCCATCATCAGAATGATGTCGGCATCCATCACAGAGGCCACGCGCTGGGCGATGATGATCTTGGTGGTTTCGGGGATATAGGACTTAAAGCCATTGCGGATAAAGGCATCGGTACGGGTGTCCACCGCGCTGGTGGAGTCATCCAAAATGAGAATCTTGGGCTTCTTCAGCAGGGCACGGGCAATGCACAGACGTTGCTTCTGACCGCCGGAGACGTTGCTGCCGCCCTGCTCGATGTGGGTGTCGTACCCATCGGGGAAGGAGGTGACAAAATCGTGAGCCTGAGCCAGTTTGCAGGCCTCGACGATTTCCTCGTCGCTGGCATTGGGATTACCCCAGCGCAGGTTATCCTTGATGGTGCCGGCAAACAGCAGATTTTTCTGCAACACCATAGCCACGGCACCGCGCAAGGTGTCCATATCGTAGTCGCGTACGTCCACGCCGCCCACCTCGACAGCACCTTCGGTGACGTCGTACAGACGGGGGATGAGCTGCACCAGCGTGGATTTGCTGGATCCGGTACCGCCCAGAATACCCACGGTCATACCCGACCAAATGGTTAGGTCGATGTCCGAGAGGGCATAGTTCTCAGCGGTGGCAGAATACTTGAAGTTCACGTTGCGGAAAGTGATGGAGCCGTCCTTCACCTCATACACGGGATTCTCGGGGTTGTGCAGGGTGGACTCTTCGCCCAGCACCTCGGCGATACGCTTGATAGCCTCAGCGGAGAGGGTGAGGGTAACGTAGATCATGGACAGCATCATCAGCTGCATCAGCACCTGCATACCGTAGGTCAGCATGGCGGAGATCTCGCCCACGCCGATGGCGGTACCGTTGGTGGTGATGATCAGGAAGGCACCCACAAACAGCACGAACACCATATTGAAATAGCTGCAGAAGCGCATCAGGGGCTCGTTGAGCACCACCAGGCGCTCCGCTTTGGTGAAATCCTTGCGGATGTCATCGGAGGCGGCATTAAATTTCTCGCACTCGTAGGCCTCGCGGGAGAAACCCTTGACCACGCGCATGCCGCGGACGTTCTCCTCAATGGATTCGTTCAGACGGTCGTACTTCTTAAAAACCCGACGGAAAGCCGGCATAGCAAAGCGAGCAACCAGCATCAAACCGCCTGCCAGCAGGGGGATGATGACCACAAAGGCAAAGGCCAGCTTGCCGCCCATCACAAAGGCCATCACCGTGGAGAAGATGAGGAGTAAGGGAGCACGCACCGCGATGCGGATGAGCATCATGTAGGACATCTGGGCGTTGTTGATGTCGGTGGTCATACGGGTGACCAGCGATGCGGAGGAGAATTTGTCCATATTCTCGAAGGAGAAGGTCTGGATGCGCTTAAACACATCGTGGCGCAGGTTTTTCGCAAAGCCGCAGGAAGCCTTGGCGCAGGTGAAGCCGGCGATACCGCCGCAGCACAGCGAGGCCACCGCCATAGCGATGAGGATCAGTCCGCTTCGGATGATGTCCTCCATGTGGGCGCCGTTTTCCACGCTGTTGATGAGTTGGGCGGCGGTGTAGGGAATAAAACACTCGATAACCGCCTCCAGCGTGATAAACAGCAGGGTGAGGAAGGTGGGACGCTTGTATTCGCGCACGCACTTCAACAATCGTTTGTACATAGGCATTCTTCTTTCTTGGATGAGTTTTGGCTTGGGGTTATTCCTCGCCGATGATGTCGGGGGGAGGCCCCTTCATTACCGAGCGGATCTCGCGGGAGATGTTGGTGTACTCAATGAGGCGATCCATACCGATGGTGTCGATGAGGATGCCGATGTCGCGATACAGACTCTCCCGCAGACGGGTCTCCTTTTCGATTCCCAATGGGGTCAGACTGACCACCACCGTACGGGCGTCCTCCGTGCCGGCCTGTCGGCAGACAAGCCCTCGCGCCTCCATCTTGTTGAGCAGTACCGCTACACGGGCGGTGCTGACGTTCATAAACTGGCTGATGGAGCCGGCGGTCATCGGTCGGTCGGAGTCGAACAGAAACCGCAACACCGCGCCGATGCCGGCGTTGGTCTCGTTGTGCTTCTTCACGAATTTGGAAGGATGGGATTCGTCCAGCAACAAGGCGATTTTTTCAATCTCTTCTCTGGTAGCCACGGGACACCTCCTTTGTTTTGCTAACTGGGTTAGATTATAGCATATACGGGTGGATGGTGTCAAGGGTATGCGCGAATAATGTATAAAATTCCTTAATAAAAAAAGGACAGCACAGTCTTGGCTATGCTGTCCCTTGGAGTTACGCATTGCGGAAGGTATCCCGCTCGTTGAGTTGGGCAGGCACGAGGGTGTCTTCGGTGTTGGGCAGGCGGTCCAGGGCGTTGCACACCGCCGAGCACAGAGCGTCGAGATCGCTGTCGGCGCAGGTGAGGGCAGGGGAGGAGCAACGAGCCGCCAGCGCATCGGTCAGACCGATGATGGGTAGGTTAAGGCCGGTGCGTTGCAGTGCCTTCTGTGCGCTGAGCGCCAGCACCGCGTCGGTGCACAGCACCGCATCAAAGGTGACGCGGTTTATCAGCAACCGCTTGATGCAGGTGTTGACCTGCTCGGGAGTGTTTTCGATGGCGATGACCAGTTCGGGGTCAACCGTCATACCGTTGGTGGCGTAGGCATCCTCATAGCCGCCCACCATCTCGGCGCAGGCGCAGGTGCGACCGCCTACCAACATCAGAATGCGGCGGCGCTGACGACGGAGGATCTGCTGAATCAGTTCCATCACCGCACCACGCACGTCGGTACGCACACAAGATACATTGGGAGCGTTTACATAGCCTTCCACCACCACGATGGGGGTGTTGGTGGCGGCAACGGCGACGGGATCATTGCCCTCGGGACGGGCGGTGGGGTCGATGTACACCACCGCCTCTACACGACCGGCTAAATCGGTCAGGGCATCGGCGTTGCCGCTGAGCAGAACGGATTTCCCCTTTTGGCGCAGGTGTGCCTCGACGGCGGCCACTACCGCGGCGTTGCGGGGTTCGGTCAGGTCGGCACACAGCACACCCACCGCAGATAGGGGGGCGGCAGAGGCTACTGCAGGCGTGGCGGCGCCATTACCCAGACTGCGTGCCAGCTGACTGGGGGTATAATGCTCCTCGTTAATCACCGCCAGGATCCGCTCACGGGTAGCGGTGCTGACGTTGGGATTGTTGTTGAGTACGCGAGATACGGTGGCGATGGATACGCCGCATTTTTCGGCGATGTCATAGATGTTCATACCGTATCCTCCTTTCTGTAAGCCCTTACATTGCCGAGTATACCCCAGTTTTTGCGAAAAAGCAAGAGAAATTTGTCGCGGGGTTGCTTTTTCCTTGCTTTTTCGGGAAAGGAGGATTATAATAAATTGATAATTACGAGAGGAGTGTTGCCCTGTGGACAAGCATTTGCCAAAACCCATTAAGCGGGGCAATGCGTCCTTGCGCGGCAATCTGCTGTTGTTGCTGGCCGCCTTTATTTGGGGTGTGGCCTTTGTGGCTCAGAAGGAGGGCGGCGCAGAGGTAGGCAACCTTATATTTAACGGTGTGCGCTCGATTATCGGCGGCACCGTGTTGCTGATCGCCATCCCGATCTTGAGCAAGTTTGGTTTTGTGAAGCTACCTGCTAATAAAGGGGAGTGGAAAACCACGCTGATCGGTGGCGCGCTGTGTGGCGTGGCGCTGTTCCTCGCCACCAATCTGCAGCAGGTCGGTATTTCCTACACCACGGTGGGCAAGAGCGGATTTATCACCGCCCTATACATTGTGTTGGTGCCTATTTTGGGCATTTTTCTGCGTAAGCGTACCACCCTGTTCAACTGGTTGGGCGTGCTGCTGGCGGTGTGCGGTCTGTACCTCTTGTGCGTGCAGGGGGAGCGTGGTGTCCACATCGGCGATCTGCTGCTGTTGGGCTGTGCTCTGATGTTCTCGGTGCAGATTCTGCTGGTGGATTATTTCATTACCAAAGCAGACGGCGTGTGCTTGTCGTGTATTCAGTTTTTCACCGTGGGCATACTGAATATGCCCCTGATGTTTGCGTTTGAGCAGCCCTCTTTGTCTGCCATAGCGGTCAACTGGCTTCCTATTCTCTATGCCGGCATGCTGTCCAGCGGTGTGGCCTATACCCTGCAGATCGTGGCACAGAGGGATACCCATCCCACCACCGCCTCGCTGCTCATGAGCTTTGAGTCGGTGTTTGCGGTGCTGGCCGGCTGGGTGATCCTGCAGGAGGATTTGTCCCCGGCGGAACTGCTGGGGTGTGGATTGATGTTCGCCGCTGTGATTTTGGCACAGCTGCCCACCCCGAAGAAGAAAGGTGTATGTGTATGACGTTTCCCGGTATTCCTGCCGAGAGTCTGTTCCTGTTGGCGGAGAATCGATTTCAGGACAGTAAGGCGTTTTATGAGGAGCATAAGCCTCAGATTAATAAGACGGTGGTACATCCTCTGAAGCAGTTGGTGGCGGAGATGACCCCTGCCATGCTGGCCATTGACCCGCTGATGGGTGGTTCGGTCAGCCGTGTGCGGCGGGACAACCGCTTCACCCACGACAAGTCGATGTACCGCGAGAATATGTGGATCGTCTTTATGCGGGACAAGCGCGCCTACGATTGGTGTCTGCCCGCGTTTTACCTGGATTTTTCGGTGGCCAGAGCCGAGTGGGGACTGGGTTTTTACTCCGCAACGCCTGCGATTATGCGCGCTTTACGTCGCCGTGTGGAGGCGGATATGCCCCGTGCGTTGGCGGCGGTGCAGGCGGCGGTGGACGCCGGATTTATCCCCTGTGGTCGCCCTTATGCCAAGCCGCGTAGTACCGAGGAAACCCCCGAACTACTCCGCTTTATCTACGATTGCAAAAGTGTGGACTTTAACCGCACCGAGAGTGGCGATTTTGTAGCCGATACCGATTTGCCCGACTGTTTGCTGGCGGGTTTTCAAGCGCTGGCTCCCGTATACGCCCTCCTGATGGAGGCGGTAGAGGAAGCCATCGGCATGAGAGAGGTGTAATACTATGTTAGAGAAAATTAAAAACGATGCCACCATCGCGATCAGCGAATTGTTGGACGTGGCAAAATTGCAAGCAGGTGACATTCTTGTCATCGGCTGTTCCTCCAGCGAGATGGTGGGGGAGAAGATCGGCACCCATAGCAGTGTGGATGCCGCCAATGCCTTGGCGGATGCGATTTTACCCCTGCTCAAAGACAAGGGCGTGCATATCGCGGTGCAGTGTTGTGAGCACCTCAACCGTGCGCTGATTTTGGAATCTGCCGTGGCAGAAAAATACGGCTACGAGTCGGTGAACGTAATGCCCCAGCCCAAGGCAGGCGGCTCCTTTGCCACCGCCGTGTGGACACGTCTGGAGAATCCCGTGGCGGTGGAGCACATCCGCGCTCACGCCGGTTTGGATATCGGCGGCACCCTCATCGGTATGCACCTCAAGGAGGTGGCGGTGCCTGTTCGCCTGAGCGTCAAGCAGATCGGCGAAGCCCCCATCCTCTGCGCCCGCACCCGCCCCAAATTCATCGGCGGCTGTCGTGCCGTCTATGACGATAGCAAATTGTAATTTACATTAAGGAGTGTATCAATATGGCAGAATGTAATCACGATTGCAGTTCCTGCAGCCAGAAGTGCAGTGAGCAGGATCTGCACAAACCTCTTAATCAGTACAGCACCATCAAAAAGGTGGTTGCCGTTTCCAGCGGTAAGGGCGGCGTAGGCAAATCCTCCGTCACCGCGATGCTGGCGGTGCTGATGGCTCGCCGTGGCTATAAGGTGGGCGTGCTGGATGCGGATATCACCGGCCCTTCCATCCCCAAGGCTTTCGGTATCACCCGTCACGCTATGGCTAACGAGTTGGGCATCCTTCCCGAGGAGACCCACATGAACATCAAGGTGATGTCTATTAACCTGCTGCTGGAGGATGCCAGCCAGCCGGTGGTGTGGCGTGGTCCTGTGGTGGCCGGCGCCGTCGGCCAGTTCTGGACCGATGTGGTGTGGGGCGATCTGGACGTGCTGTTCATTGACATGCCTCCCGGAACCGGTGACGTGCCGCTGACCGTGTATCAGAGCATCCCGCTGGATGGTAACGTTATCGTCACCACTCCCCAGTCTTTGGTGCAGATGGTGGTGGGCAAGGCCCACAAGATGGCGGATATGCTGAACATCCCCGTGCTGGGCTTTGTGGAGAATATGAGCAGCGTCAAGTGTCCCGACTGCGGCAAGCGGATCCCTCTGTTCGGTGACGGTAAGGCGCTGGAAGCTGCTGCTGCCGAGATGGGTCTGCCCGTGCTGGCCAAGCTGCCTATGGATGCCAACATCGCCGCTCTGTGCGATGCCGGCGAGATCGAGCGTGTGGTCTGCGACGAGCTGGCTCCCGCTGTGGATGCGGTGGAAGCTCTGCTGAAATAAGAAAACGAAAAAAGCCGAGGCTCACGCCTCGTCTTTTTTGGATTAGAACAATTTAATGTTGTGGGCAGCAATGAAGTCCTTGAGGAAATAGACGTAGAACAGTACCAAACCTACCGACAGAAGCGTGAGACCGCCCACCAGCAGGTAATGCCACCATCGTAAGGTGAGATTTGGCTTATCGGTCAGCAATCGCAGACGGTGAAGGGCAGGCGATAGGGCTTGTAACACGACGACGATTAAAATTGCCTCTAAGGGGAAGAGAATCAGATTCTTGCCGATGCGCACCAGCGTGATAAGGTTGTAGGCCGCTGCAGCAGCAGCCCCCGAGTAAACCAATAAGGACCATTTTACAAAGATGGAAGTCAGCACCACGTTGCACACCATGTTGACGGTGAATTTGGCAGCCATGGTGCGGCCAACGGTGAGAGGACGTTTCCAGAAGAAAAGACCGAAGATAAAGGAACTGGTCATATCCACCAGCATAAAGGGTAGGAAATAGGCGTCCTTGGGATTGACTAAATAGCCCAGCGGATCGCTGATCATACCGCCCACCAGGCCTACTACGGGACCGTATACCATCGAGCCGATGGAGTTGAAGATGGCGGCGGGATTGATGTTCAGCGTGGGGGCGATGGGGATCTCGATCATCTTACAGATCACGCGCAGGGCGATCACCATCGCGGCCAGCGCCAGCATGCGCGGGTTTTTGAGATTGGCCGCCGCCTCTTTCCAGTAAGCGGCAGAAAAGATGGATGGGGCAGACAGATTTTTTTGCATAAAAATAAACCTCCTTTTTGGTACAGAATAGCATAAGGCTGTACCCATAAAGAGGTTCTCTATGGAGCGTCACAGCGGGATGCAACCGACAAACCGCAAGGGATTTCTCCCTTTTCGTCCCAACGGCAACTCCCCGTCCAATGAGCACTTCACGCTTGTCGATTTACTCTGTATTTGTCTGTTATTGTAACACAGTCGCGCAGAAATGTAAAGAGGGAAGCGATGCGTTGTGAAATTGACTTTTTCTTGTGAGTATGGTATGCTGTTTAAAGAACGTATTGTCGGAGGTGTCGCGATGACAGTAAACCATACAACCAGTGCTAAGCAACGGTTTTCGACTGCAATGAGCACCTGCAGTATCCTCAGCGCTATATTGGTAGTCTGGATTCATGCATATAATGCGTGTACAACGATTCCTATCGAGCGACATACTGGATTCAAGAGGTGATTTCCCAGGGTGTTGCGCGAGGAGCGGTTCCCTTCTTCTTAATGTCCAGTGCCTATTTTCTCTATAGCAAGGATAAGAAGGTGCTTGACGTTTATCAAACACGAGGGAAAAGTGTTTTGCTTCCGTATTTGCTGTGGAATAGCGTCTACATGATTGCTTTT
>JAZNED010000138.1:0-3203 GCA_045588425.1 Acutalibacteraceae bacterium | reverse complement strand
GTTATTCTAAAAAACGGCATCGATATTTCGATGCCGTTTTATTTTATTTAACTGTATTTATTGATATATTTCTTTGCGATATTTCTAATCCATGCGCGTTTGTGCTTCGTGAATGGTTGAATCTGAGAAATGTAGTCAGAGGTTCCCATTTTATACAGTGTATAAACAACATGTCCGTCAATATCATCATCGGATAAGAATGACGCAATAACAGGGGCGTATTCTGCATAACACCTCTTACCTAAAAGCATAACAAAACTTTGTCTTCCACGCCTCGCAAAGGGATTGGTGCAAATATCGCAAATTCTTTTAATTTGATCTCGGTTAGGTTTTTTCTTACTATCGAAGATGAGTTGTCGGATTTCTTCACCCTTGTCCCATAAATCAAGCTCAAAACGATAATAATCGTGAACATCAGGTGCTTCGGGCATAAAGGGTAAATCGGGTAATTTCTCATTTGGAATAAGACTTTCGGCTTCAAATAGTATTTTATTTAACTGATTATCGAAATCCAATCTATTCATTTTTGCCACCTCGCTTTATTGCATTATGCCACACCGTTGTTTTGATGTCAACCATCTGAAAAAAGGGGAGGGTGGCGAAAACGATTGCGTAAAATCCTATTTGCTTTTTTGGGAAAGTGTGATATAATAATATGCTGGTCTACGAAATAACTCCCAAAAAGGAGGATACATATATGAAATACGACGTGATTATTATTGGTGCCGGTCCCGGTGGTATCTTTGCCGCCTATGAGCTGATGAAGGAAAACGCCAACCTGAAGGTGGCGGTGTTTGAGGCGGGACACGAGCTGACAAAGCGCCATTGCCCCATCGACGGCGAAAAGGTCAAGAGTTGCATCAGTTGCAAGAGCTGTTCCATTATGAGCGGCTTTGGCGGTGCGGGTGCTTTCTCCGACGGTAAATACAATATCACCAATGATTTTGGCGGTACGCTGTTTGAGTATATCGGCAAAAAGCAGGCGCTGGAGCTGATGCACTATGTGGATGAGATCAACCTGCAATACGGCGGCGAGGGCACCAAGCTGTACACCACCGCCGGCAGCCGCTTTAAGACGGTGTGCATCCAGAATGACCTGCATCTGCTGGACGCTTCTGTGCGCCATCTGGGTACCGACAAGAACTATGTGGTGCTGGAAAATCTGTATAACGAGTTAAAAGACAAGGTGGCCTTTTACTTCGATACCCCTGTGCAGACGGTGAAGCGTCTGGAACGCGGCTATGCCGTGGTGTGCGCCGATGGCGAATACACCTGCGATCAGTGCGTTGTCTCGGTGGGACGTATCGGCAGCAAGTGGATGGAGCGGGTGTGCGAGGAGCTGAACATCCCCACCAAGTCCAACCGTGTGGACATCGGCGTGCGTGTGGAGCTACCAGCGGCGGTGTTTGCCCACCTGACCGATGAGCTGTACGAGAGCAAGATTGTGTATCGTACCGAAAAATACGGCGATCGGGTGCGTACCTTCTGCATGAATCCTAAGGGAGCTGTTGTTACCGAGAACACCAACGGCATCATCACGGTGAATGGCCACAGCTATGAGGATCCTGCCCTGCAGACCGACAACACCAACTTTGCCCTGCTGGTGGCCAAGCATTTCACCGCGCCTTTTGAGGATTCCAACGGCTATGGCGAGTCCATCGCCAAACTGAGCAATATGCTGGGTGGTGGTGTCATCGTCCAGCGGTTCGGTGATCTGATTCGCGGTCGCCGCTCCACCCAAAGCCGTATCGACGAGGCGTTTATCACTCCCACCCTGCAGGCTACCCCCGGCGACCTGAGCCTGGTGTTGCCCAAGCGTATCCTCGATGGCATCATCGAGATGATCTACGCGCTGGACAAAGTGGCTCCCGGTACCGCAAACGACGATACCCTGCTCTATGGCGTGGAGGTTAAGTTCTACAACATGGAAGTGGAGGTCAACGAGCATCTGGAGAGCTGCTATCCCGGTCTGTATATTATCGGCGACGGTAGTGGTATCACCCACTCGCTGTCCCACGCCTCCGCCAGCGGTGTTCACGTGGCAAGAAGTATTACGGAATAAGAAAAAGCAGGAGTTGTGAGGGTTCACAACTCCTGCTTTTTTGTTTACAGAATGATGGGGGATAGATAGCCCCAGGCGATGCCTAAACCGGCGGAGAGAAGAATCAGCCACAGGGGGTGCACCTTTTTCCAGAAGGCCAAGGTGACGGTCAGGGCGAAGATGCCGATGGCTACGTAAAAATCGGGAGAAACCACCACTTTTTCCAGTGCCAAGCTCAACGGGTTGAGGGCGTCGCCCACGGCAGATAGGATGGCGGCGGCGATCAGACCTACGGCGGCAGGCTTAAGACCGCTCATACAGCCGCGGACGATCTTGCTCTGCTTGTACTTCTCATAAAAGCGAGCCACAATGAGGATGATGATGAACGAGGGCATCACCACGCCTAAGGTGGCGCAGATGGCGCCGAGAATGCTGCCACACACGCCCAGAGAGGTATCACCGCCCATCAGCGAGCCGACATAGGTGGCGGTGTTGATGGCAAAGGGACCGGGGGTGGACTCGCTGACGGCGAAGATGTCCAATAGCTGGCTTTCGGTAATCCATTGGTGGTTGCCCACCACCTCGCTCTGAATGAGGGGGATCATGGCGTAGCCGCCGCCGATGGTGAACAGACCAATCTTGAAAAAGGTGAGAAAGAGGGTGAGGAAAATCATTTCTTTTCGCCCTCCTTCCGTGCCATCCACAGGGCGGATGCCAGACCGACCACCGCGCAGCCAAACAGAACGGCGATCACCGGCACATTAAAGAAGGCGGTGACGATAAAAGCAGCCGCCATAATGCCGTAGGAAACGGCACCCTTGGGATTCTTCTTGAACATGGTCCACAGCGCCTTGACCAGCAGTGCCAGCACGCCGGCACGGATACCCTCAAAGGCGTATTTGACCACCTCGATGTTGGCAAAGTTGGTGAGTAGGAAGGAAATCAGCAGGATGATGATAAAGGAGGGCACCACCACGCCGAAGGTGGCAAGAGCCGCACCGAAAAAGCCTGCTACACGCCAGCCCACGAAGGTGGCGGAATTGACCGCGATAGGGCCAGGGGTGGATTCGGCGATGGCAAAGATGTCCAGAATGTCGTCGTCGGTGATCCAGCCGTGCTTTTCCACGATCTCTTTCTGGATAAAGGGGATCATGGCGTAGCC
>JAZNED010000137.1:0-4737 GCA_045588425.1 Acutalibacteraceae bacterium | reverse complement strand
ATCCTCACCTTTCAGGTGGTGGACGATGGCCGCGGCATGACCGAGGAGATTTTACGCGGGGTCGTAGACCCCTTCTATACCACCCGCACCACCCGCAAGGTGGGCATGGGTCTGCCGCTGCTGCGTATGGCGGCCGAGCAGACGGGTGGCACCATGGAGGTGCAGTCCCGCCATCGGGACGCTCACCCCACCGACCACGGTACGGTGGTGACGGCGGTGTTTCACACCGACCACATCGACTGTCCCCCCGTGGGGGATCTGGTGGCGACGGTGACCACCCTGATTCAGGGACACCCCGACACCGACTTTTACTTCCGGCACACCACCGATACGGTACAGGTGGAGCTGGACACCCGTCAGCTGCGGGAGATCCTCGGAGAGGTTTCCCTCGCAGAGTACGAGGTGTTACAATGGATCACCGGTTTCTTGCAGGACCAGTACAACCCGCAAGAGATCTGATTATTAAAAGGGAAATTATCACAAGGAAAGGAAGATTCTTATGAAATCCTTAGCAGAACTCCAGGCTATCAAAGAGAAAATGCAGGGCAAGGTTGCTCTGCGCGAGGGCAGCGGCGATAAGCGCGTTGTCGTCGGTATGGCTACCTGCGGCATCGCCGCCGGTGCTCGTCCCGTGCTGAACGCCTTTGTGGAGCAGGTCAACGCCAACGGCCTGACCGCTTCCGTCACCGTCACCCAGACCGGCTGCATCGGCATCTGCCAGTATGAGCCCGTGGTGGAGGTGTTCGAGGCCGGCAAGGAGAAGGTTACTTATGTCAAGATGACCGCTGACAAGGTGGCTCGCGTGGTCGAGGAGCACCTGAAGGGCGGCAATCCCGTTGCCGAGTACACCATCGGCAACGCCAATCTGTAAAAATCGAGGAGGTTATCAATTATGGTTCGAGCTCATGTTCTGATCTGCGGTGGTACCGGCTGTACCTCCTCGGGCAGTAACAAGATCATTGACGCGTTCAATGCCAACATTGCCGCCAATGGTCTGGAAGAAGAAATCAAAGTGGTGCAGACCGGTTGCTTCGGTCTGTGCGCTCTGGGTCCCGTGGTTATCGTTCACCCCGATGGCACCTTCTACAGCCGTGTAGAGGAGTCCGACGTGGCGGAGATCGTGTCCGAGCACCTGCTGAAGGGTCGTATTGTGGACCGTCTGGTCTACAAGGATGGCGCTGAGGAGGTCAAGGGCAACGTGGCCCTGTCCGACACCGCTTTCTACAAGACCCAGAACCGTGTGGTTCTGCGTAACTGCGGCGTGATCAACCCCGAGTCCATCGACGAGTACATCGCTATGGACGGTTATGCCGCTTTGGGTAAGGTGCTGACCGAGATGACTCCCGAGGACGTCATTCAGGAGATTCTGGATTCCGGTCTGCGTGGCCGTGGCGGCGGTGGCTTCCCCACCGGCCGTAAGTGGGCACTGACCGCCCCCAACAAGGCTCCCCAGAAGTACGTTGTGTGTAACGCCGACGAGGGTGACCCCGGTGCGTTCATGGACCGTTCCGTGCTGGAAGGCGACCCCCACTGCTTGGTGGAGGCTATGACCATCGCCGGTTACGCCGTGGGTGCTACCCAGGGTTACGTTTACGTCCGTGCTGAGTACCCCATCGCCGTGGCTCGTCTGCAGATCGCTATCGATCAGGCTCGTGAGTACGGTCTGCTGGGTAAGAATATCTTTGGCTCCGGCTTTGACTTCGACCTGCACATCCGTCTGGGCGCCGGCGCCTTCGTGTGCGGCGAGGAGACCGCTCTGATGACCTCTATCGAGGGTAACCGCGGTGAGCCCCGTCCCCGTCCTCCCTATCCCGCTGTCAAGGGTCTGTTCGGCATGCCCACCGTTGAGAACAACGTGGAGACCTTCGCCAACGTTCCCCAGATCATCCTGCGCGGTGCCAAGTGGTTCGCCTCTATGGGTACCGAGCGCTCCAAGGGTACCAAGGTCTTCGCTCTGGGCGGTAAGATTAAGAATACCGGTCTGGTGGAGATCCCCATGGGTACCACCCTGCGCGAGATCATCCACGAGATCGGCGGCGGCATCCCCAACGGCAAGCAGTTTAAGGCTGCCCAGACCGGCGGTCCTTCCGGCGGTTGTATCCCCGCCAGCCTGATCGACACCGAGGTGGACTACGACAACCTGACCGCCATCGGCTGTATGATGGGTTCCGGCGGTCTGATCGTCATGGACGAGGACACCTGTATGGTGGATATGGCCAAGTTCTTCTTGGAGTTCACCGTGGACGAGTCCTGCGGTAAGTGCACTCCCTGCCGCGTGGGTACTCAGCGCCTGCTGGAGATGCTGAACAAGATCACCAGCGGCAAGGGCACTCTGGAGGACATCGACGAGCTGGAGGCTCTGTGCTACTACATCAAGGAGAATTCCCTCTGTGGTCTGGGTCAGACCGCTCCCAACCCCGTGCTGTCCACTCTGAAGTTCTTCCGCGACGAGTATGTGGCTCACGTGGTGGACAAGAAGTGTCCCGCCGGTGTGTGTAAGGATCTGCTGACCTACGTCATCGATAAGGATAAGTGCTTCGGCTGCGGCATGTGCGCTAAGGCTTGCCCCGCCGGTGCCATCACCAAGACCGATTACATCGCCCCCGGCCACAAGCTGGCGAGCTTCGCCATCGACGCCAACAAGTGTGTCAAGTGCGGCGCTTGCGTTGCTACTTGTAAGCCCAAGGCCATTTCCAAAGTATAAGAAAGGAGTGTGGATAGAATGGATATGATTAATGTTAAGATTAATGGTATCGCTGTCAGCGTGCCCAAGGGTGCCACCGTTCTGGAGGCTGCCCGCTATGCCGGCGTGGAGATCCCCACTCTGTGCTTCCTGAAAGAGATCAATGAGATCGGCGCTTGCCGTATTTGTATGGTGGAGGTTTCCGAGGGCGGTCGTCCCGCCCGTCTGGTGACCGCTTGCGTGTACCCCGTGTCTGAGGGTATGGAGGTTGTCACTTCCAGCCCCCGCATCGAGAAGAGCCGCAAGACCACCCTGCAGATGATCCTGTCTACTCACGACCGCAAGTGCTTGACCTGCGTGCGTTCCACCAACTGCGAGCTGCAGAAGCTGTGCCGTGACTACGGCATCGAGGACGCCGGCAAGTACGACGGCCTGAACCCCCAGTACGCCATCGATACCTCCGCTCCTCACCTGGTGCGTGACAACAACAAGTGCATTCTGTGCCGTCGTTGCGTCGCCGCCTGTAAGCAGCAGCTGGTGTCGGTCATCGGCGCCAACGATCGTGGTATCGATACCCACATCGCCTGCGCTTTCGAGCTGGGTCTGGACGATACTCCCTGCGTATCCTGCGGTCAGTGCACCGTGGTCTGCCCCACCGGCGCTCTGGTGGAGCGTGACGACACCGCTAAGGTGTGGGCTGCTCTGGCTGACCCCGACAAGTACGTCGTGGTGCAGACTGCTCCCGCCGTGCGTGCTGCTCTGGGCGAGGAGTTCGGTATGCCCATCGGCACCAACGTGGAGGGCAAGATGGTTGCCGCTCTGCGCCGTCTGGGCTTTGATAAGGTGTTCGACACCGACGCCGCCGCCGACGTGACCATCGTCGAGGAGGCCAACGAGCTGGTACAGCGTATTCAGAATGGCGGCGTGCTGCCCATGATTACCTCCTGCTCTCCCGGTTGGGTCAAGTTCGCGGAGCTGTACTATCCCGAGCAGCTGGCCAACCTGTCTACCTGCAAGTCTCCCCAGCAGATGTTCGGCGGCTTGCTGAAGACCTACTATGCCGAGAAGATGGGCATCGATCCCGCCAAGATCGTCTCCGTTTCCGTCATGCCCTGTACCGCTAAGAAGTTCGAGGTGGGTCGTGAGGAGATGAACGAGAACGGCAACATGGACGTGGATATTTCCATCACCACCCGTGAGTTGGCTCGCATGATCGAGCGTGCGGGTATTAAGTGGCACTTCCTGCCCGACGAGGAGTTTGACGATCCCATGGGCACCGACACCGGCGCCGCTGTGATCTTCGGTGCTACCGGTGGCGTTATGGAGGCTGCTCTGCGTACCGCCAACGATTGGCTGACCGGCACCTCCAATGAGGCCGTGGAGTTCCACGAGGTGCGTGGCACCAAGGGTCTGAAGGAGGCTACCTACACCATCAACGGCATGGAGATCAAGGTGGCTGTTGCCTCCGGTATCGCCAACGCCAACTACGTGATGGATCAGATCAAGGCCGGCACCGCCCCCTGGACCTTCGTCGAGATCATGTGCTGCCCCGGCGGCTGTGTCAACGGCGGCGGTCAGCCCGTCCAGCCCGCTTCCGTGCTGAACGTGTTCGACATCAAGTCCATGCGTGCTAAGGCTCTGTACGATCAGGATGCCGCCATGACTCTGCGTAAGAGCCATGAGAGCCCCTTCGTGAAGGCTCTGTACGAGGAGTATCTGGGCTCCTTCGGCAGCCATAAGGCTCACGAGATCCTGCACACCGAGTACGTGGCTCGTCCCAAGTTCAAGAAGTAATCTTCCTTTCCCTTTTCTTGTGTAATAAAAGGCCCTCACCTCACGGTGGGGGCCTTTTTGCGTGGATGGATTACGCGGTGATTGTTACACCGTAGGGGCGCGGTTTTCCGCGCCCGCGGGACGGGAGACCCGTCCCCTACCATCCCACACCAACCGTGGGTAGAGAGATAAGGCCCCCTCCGGGAGGGGGCTGGATTTTCGCCGCAGGCGAAAAGACTGGGGGAGAATGCGTAACAAAAACGGCTCGTCAGGCTCCCTCC
>JAZNED010000136.1:0-3505 GCA_045588425.1 Acutalibacteraceae bacterium | reverse complement strand
GTGGGGATTCATGATGGCGGCGGATAGCCCGCTTTGCAACGCCATCAGGAAGAAGGTGCTGTTCAGCACCTCACGGCAGGGTAGACCGAAGGACACGTTGGACACACCCAGGGAGGTGTGGCACCCCAACTCCTCACGAATACGGCGCAGAGCCTCCAACGTCACGTTGGCGGCGTTGGGGTCGGCGCTCACCGTCATAGTGAGGGTATCGAAAACAATATCTTTCTTATCCATGCCATAGGTGGCGGCGGTGTCCACAATGCGGCGGGCGATGGCCACACGCCCCTCGGCGGTGGTGGGGATACCTTCCTCGTCCAGTGTCAGGGCGATCACCGTGCCACCGTACTTTTTCACCAACGGGAACACCGCTTCCATACTCTCCCGCTTGCCGCTGACGGAATTGACCAGCGCCTTACCGTTGTAGCGGCGCAGAGCCGCCTCCATGGCCACGGGGTCGGCGGTGTCGATCTGCAGGGGCAGGTCAATCACCGCCTGCAGACGCTGTACCGCCTGACAGAGCAGGGCGGGTTCGTCGATGTCGGGCAATCCCACGTTCACGTCGAGGACGTGCACACCCTTTTCCTGCTGGGCGATGCCCTCGTTCACGATATAGTCCATATCTCCCTCGATGAGGGCTTGCTTAAACCGCTTTTTACCGGTGGGATTGATGCGCTCACCGATGAGTAAAGGTGCGTTGGCAAAGTTAACCGCGTGAGTATAAGAGGAAATCACCGTCAACCCTTTATCCGTCAACGGCGGGGTTGTAAGCGCTTTCACGCCTTTGCTTAACGCGCGGATATAGTCGGGTGTCGTGCCGCAGCAGCCGCCCACCACACGCACGCCATCCCGCACCAGTTCGGCTATCGTCTCGGCGAAATCCTCAGCGGTCACGTCAAACACGGTTTTGCCATCTTCTACGCGGGGCAGACCGGCGTTGGGCTTGAGCAGTACGGGGATGGAGGCGTTTTTCAGCAATTCTTTTACCACGCCCACCAGTTGACGAGGACCCAGCGAGCAGTTGGCACCGATGGCGTCCACACCCAATCCCTCGCACAGCGCCACCATGGCGGCAGGGGTTGCCCCGGTCATCAGCTTGCCGTCAGCGCCGTAGGCGCCCGACACCAAAATCGGCAGATCGCTGTTTTCCTTGGCGGCGAGAACCGCCGCCTTGGTCTCGTAGCAGTCGTTGAAGGTCTCAATGAGGATGGCGTCTACGCCGTATTTCACGCCCAGTTTCACCACGGCGGCAAAGGCGGACACCGCGTCCTCAAAGTCCAGGGTGCCTAAAGGTTTGAGCAGTTTGCCGCTGGGGCCGATGTCCAGCGCCACGTAGGTGGGGTGGTCAATCCCCTCCTGTGCCGCTCGCGCATTCGCCACGGCGGCGGCAACAATGGCCTCCAATTCCTCGGCGCTGTATTTAAGCGGGTTGGCACCAAAGGTGTTGGTACTCACCACGTGACTGCCCGCCTCGTAGTAGGCGCGGTGGATGGCGGTGATGGCATTGGGGCGGGTGAGATTCCACCTCTCGGGTGCTTCGCCCGCACCCAGACCCTGCGCTTGGAGCAGAGTTCCCATACCGCCGTCGAGAATGACGATATTCTCTTTTAAGAATTCACGAAAAGTCATAGAAAACACCTTACTTGCCCAAAATATCCGACAGATTCGCCATAATTTTTGCGGCGATGTCGGGCTTGTTCATCGAATACAGGTGAATGTGGTTAATACCGTTGGCGTAGAGGTCGATGATCTGGTCGGTGGCGTAGGCGATACCCGCCTGCTTCATAGCGGCAGGATCGTCCCCGAATTTATCCACCAGGCTCTTGAATCGCTGGGGCATCATGGACCCCGACAGGGTGATGGCCCGCTCTACCTGATTGCCGTTGGTGATGGGCATGATTCCCGGCACCACCGGCACCTCGATACCCGCCTGACGGATTTTGTAGAGAAAATTGTACAGTAAATTGTTGTCGAAGAACATCTGGGTGGTGAGGAAGTCACAGCCTACCTCTACTTTTTCTTTTAGATGGGCGATGTCCTCTGCTTGGTTGCGGCTTTCGGGATGTACCTCGGGATAGCAGGCACCGCCGATACACAGATCGGGGTCAGCCGCTTTCAGTTCACGCACCAAATCAATGGCGTAGTGATAGTCCCAACCGCTGCGGTCAGCGTTTTCCATCCCCTTCGGGATGTCGCCGCGCAACGCCATCACATTGGTGATGCCTGCCGCGCGAATGTCCGCGATGCGCTCTTTCACCGTCTGGCGGGTGGAGGATACGCAGGTCAGATGGGCGAGGGTAGGCACGCCGTAACGCTCCTTGATGTTTTTGGCGATGTCCAGCGTGTAGCGGCTGGTGCCGCCGCCGGCACCGTAGGTCACGCTCATATAGGAGGGGCGTAGCGCGGCAATTTCCTCGGTGGCGGTCTTGACGCTGTCAAATCCCGACTCCGTCTTGGGCGGGAACACCTCGATGGAGAGGGAGAGGCTATCCTGCGCCAGTAATTCTTTGATTTTCATACAAATCACCTTCTTAACTATTGATTATATATCATTGTGATGGGATAATCAAGCATTTCTCGTTAAACCTCAATGTGACTTTGTAAGGGAGAGCCTCTGTGCTTTTCCGCAAAATGGGGCGGTCGGGGACGTCACCCCCTACAATCTCATTTCCACCTTGTTGTGTGCCGTAGGGGCAGGCGTCCTCGACCGCCCGCAAGCCTCCCTCATGGAGGGAGGTGGCATTTGCGAAGCAAATGACGGAGGGAGTAAACACGCAGAAACTCCCTCAGTCTCGCCGCTTTGCGGCTCGACAGCTCCCTCATGGAGGGAGCCTTTTTCTATCCGCAAAAACAAAAAACAGCCTGACCGAACATGGTCAGGCTGTTTTTAGTACTATACCGTTATGAGTGATGTAACTCGCGTTGCTCGTTGTGATGTTGTGCTCCGCACAGTGATGTGGTTCGCTTCGCTCACCGTGATGTTATGCTTCGCATAGCGATGCGTTCCCTCACGTGCCGCAGGCACACATCACGTCCGCAGGACGCATCACGCCGCAAGGCACATCACGTTCCCGCAGGGAACACATTATTTCAGCGCGTCCATAGACTGGGTCAGCAGATTCAGCTTCTCCTGCATGGCGTTTGCCTGCTCGCGGGCACCGTTGACAACGGCCTCGGGAGCCTTGTCGGTGAAGGCGGGGTTGTTCAGTCTCGCCGTCACGCCGTCCAACTGCTTTTTCACGTTATTGTACTCGCGCTCCAAGCGCGCCAGCTCGGCGGCCTTGTCCACCAGAGCGTCCATGGGGATCTTGATGGTGGCGGCGCCGGTGACGATGCTGACGGCACCGGGCACCTCAAAGCTCTCGCGGATATGCACCGCGGCGGCGGAGGCCAAACGCTGCAGGAAGGGCACACCGGCGGCGAAGGTGTCCGCAAAAGCGGTCTCGATGTACAGGTCCGCCTTCTTGGAGGGGGGCACGTTCATCTCGGCGCGGCGGTTACGGATGCC
>JAZNED010000135.1:0-8655 GCA_045588425.1 Acutalibacteraceae bacterium | reverse complement strand
CGGTGGACACATGGTGGTGACGGACGAGATTTGGGAGTGTATTCGTCGCGCATACAAGGACTTGACCGTTCGAACCATGACACGCAGAGACACTGTAGAAGAAGAAAATTTGGCCGCTACGGACCAAGATTTATACGATGCGGTCGTTGCGTGGATGAAGGATACCGCGCGTTTGGATTTTGACGATTGGCATAAGGAAACGTGTGAAAAAGTCATTGCTCATTTGAAGAAAAAGTACGTGGACGAGGATTGCACCGTCGGCAAAGCTCAAAAAATCGTGAACATGACCTTCAAAAACCTGTACGCGAAATACGTGACGGAGGGGAAGGATACCAGCCGCTTTGCCTCTTGCCATTTGCCGTTGGACTCTTTCACGTTGGAGTGGGCTTATCGTGCCTTGGGTATCGTTAAGGCACATACGGCGTCGTGGAGCGCCATCAAGGTGTATGGCTATGCCCCCCAAAACGACCGCTATGAAACAGGCAATGGTTGGCTTTACACCTATTTCTTTATTCAAGATAAAATCCGCACCTATTTCCAAAATAAATCTGTTACCCCGTTGCAAGCAGAGTTTGTTATTTGGCCTAATATTCAGTTTGAAATGGCGGCGGAAGGTTTTTATGCGCAGCTGCTGAAAAACTTAGACGAGAAAACGCAAAAGGCAAAGAATGCTGAATTTAAGAAGAAATCCATTAGTGATAAAAAAGATAGGATAAAAAATAGCATATAAACAAACACCGGCACCCCATCCACAAACGATAGGGTGCCGGTGTTATTGTATTTCCGTTTTCCTTACGCACAGAAACCCATCGTCACCGTGTTGTCGGTGGTGGTTTTCGGCTCGTCAATGTCAGCGGCACACAGGGTGTGCAGCTGCTCGTCGGTGATGGCAGACAGGTCGCCGGCCATCAGACGGCTGGCCTGTGCCATCTTGGCCTTCTCAATGAGATTGCGGGCATAACGGCCGTTGCCAAAGTCGCTCTGCCGGCACGCCGCGGCAAATACGCGGTGCAGCTTGTCCTGCGCCTCCCGGGCGATGGTCAGCTTGTGTTCGTCGGCAATGTGGGTGGCGATGGCACACAGCTCGTCGGGGGAGTAGTCGGCAAAGGGGATGTGAAAGGCGATACGAGAGCGCAGGCCGGGGTTGCGGTTGAGAAACCCCTCCATTTTGTCGGGATAGCCGGCGAAGATGACGATGGTATCCTCACGGTTATTTTCCATCTCCTGCACGATGGTGTTGATGGCCTCATCGCCGTACATGCCATCGCGGTCGTCCACTAAGGAGTAGGCTTCATCGATGAACAGCACGCCTCCCTTGGCGCGGGCAAAGGCGGCCTTGACCAGTGGGGCGGTGTGACCTACGAATTTGCCCACCAGATCGGCACGCCCCACCTCGATCAGGTCGCCGCGGCTGAGCAGGCCGTTGTCCCGCATTACCTCGGCAAACAGCCGCGCCACCGTGGTCTTGGCGGTGCCGGGGTTGCCGGTGAACACCATATGCATCGAGGGCTGATTGGTGTTGATACCGCGGTCGGCAAACAACTTCTGCATCTTGAAGAAGTTCAGTGCCTTGTCCATCATCGCTTTGGCCTCGGTCAGACCGATCAGCCCCTGCAAGCGCTCATAGGCGTTGCCGACAGGGCCAATCTTCTGCACCGCTACCTTGACAGGGGCGGTGGTCTCGTACTGGGGATATACCTGATGGCGCAGTTTGCGGCTGTGCCACTGGTCAAAGGTTTGGTTCAACTGGGCGGCGGTGTAGGTTTTGTCCTCGTCCATCACCGTGGCGGTCAACTGCTTGTCGGCACGCAGGTGATAGGCTTTGGCCTTGTTTTTAAGGTACTGTTGTGCACGCGCACTGTTGATGATATCCTCTTTCAGCTCCACAAAGGCGGTGTTGCCCCAGTGGCTGAGGAAGGCCGCTTTAGAGCGCTTGGCGGCGGCCGGCAGGCAGAGGATGGTCAGCACCTGGTTCTTATAGCGCACGGCGGTATCGCACAGGTCGTTCAGAATGGCCTCGCCACGGGAGGAAAATTCGCTTTCGGCCTCGTCCTCGCCGAAGCGGATGACCACCGCGCCGCCCTCGCTGCAGCGGTACAGTGCCTCCATTGCTGCACCGTTAAAGCCTCCGTTGCTGCATAAATCCAAGAAGGTGTACCGCTGATTGTACAGGCGTCCCTGCTGATACAGGGCGGAGAGCAGCGCTTTGTACACCGTGCGGCGAGCAACCCGATCGTCGGCGTGCAGCAGATAGTGGACAGGGTGTCCCACCGGCATTTTCACCTTGCTCCCTTGGGCGATGCGGTCCAGTTCGGGGGACAGCGTATCCACGAAGAAGTAGTCCTGTGCCACCTTCTGACGTTCCTCGGGGGTGTTGTTGGTCTGGATCATCGCCTCACCATAGGGGAAGCGACCGCGAATGGTGAGCGGATCCAGCCCGAACATCTCCAGCACGTCGTTGCGATCCGAGATGTAGTCCTTGTGATCGGCCTGTGCCAGCAGATTAAATAGAGAGTTACAGGTGATTTCCTCCATCTTGTAGTCGTCGATGGGAAAGGAAACCCCATGCAGATAGGTGCGAACCTGCTTTTCCGCCTCGGCGCGGTTGGGCGCCATCACGCCAAAGGTGGCACTGTTGGCGTATACCGCCGCGGTAAATACCATACTTTCACCATCGGCGTCCTGATAGAGTTTAAGCGTCAGGTCGGCCAGTTCATTGCAAAGGGTTTCTGCTTCCATACGCAGTTGCTCGCGGTCGGGTTTGTCGGTACGATGTGCCTCACACTTGTAAAATACCATGCGATCTACCTCCTGAATCTTAAACGTGGTGAATGGGCGTGAAAAGGGGGGCGGATGGGAGGGGAGCTCCGATCCGATGTGTATATTGTACCATTTTGGATGTGACGTTTTTGGTACATATTAAGTGCACATAGTTTGTTGCAAAGGGTATTTTATACCTGCTTTTGAAAAATTTGAAATAAAAAAGGGCAAAAGGAAAAGTCCCATAGCCGATGGTATGGGTATACCAAAGACTATGAGACTTTTTGGTGCGTTAAATTTATTTATACTTGTTTACAGCATCATCCAGGCTCTGTTTGATGGCGTCGCGCAGCTCTTGCGGATGCAGGATTTCTACGTGCTTGATGTATTGGGTTGCCCAGTGTTCCATGGCCATAAGACTTACTTTAAGGGAAGCTCGGATGTGGGTATCGTCTTCTTCGCAGAGGGAGATATCGTGTCCAAACCAGTCAATGATTTGGTCTACGATCTTTTTGTCGGCACGGAATTCCACATAACGGGGGTGATCGGTGTACATGTAGGGCAGGGCGGAAGAGATGGTCTTATAGTCGATGCCACCCTCAAAGCCTTTAATGTCGGTGATGGGGATGGCCGGTTTGTCCACAATCTCCATATTGGTGATGTGATCCACACGGTAGAAGAACATAGTTTTCCAATGGGCGTGGGCGGCCATCAGGTAATACCGCTGATTGTGCAGGATCAACTGGTAGGGGGTGACACGGGCGGTGCTGGAGCGATGCAGTTTCTTATCTACCCCATACTTATTGAAGGTGAATTTCAGCTGTACGCCCTGCTCGATGGCGTCATCAATCAGATCGATGTTGCCAAACAGCTGCTTGTTATCCGTTTTGGACCAGTCGTTGACCGAGTAGATGTTTTTGACGTGGGAGCGGAAACGCTTGTTGGATAGCTTACACAGCTTTTCGATCAGATCGGCGGAGTATTTGGGGGCGATGTATTTGCTGGATAGTACGCCGTCGATGAGCATGCGCAACTCCGCGTCTTCAAAGTCGCGCTCGCTGAGATAACTGCCGCCGTGGCAATCCTCGATGGGATAATCGGCGGCCCTGAGGGCTTTTATGTGACGACCGATGGCCTTGCGTTCCATGATGATGCCGTAATCCCGATCCAGATAGTTGGCGATATTCGTTTGGGTGAGCGGATGATCGGCGTCGCTGTGCTCGTGTAGGATCTGCAAAATGCGCAAGGGTGCCATTGCTTTTGCTTCTAAGGTGGCCATAAAAAAGGTTCCTCCATTTGTGAGATGGTATTATCATACCACGTTTGCTCATATTTTACAAGTACCATTGTACCAAAAACAGTACGCTATGAAAGAGGCAGTGTTTTTCGCGATTCATCTTGATTTTAACGCTTTAGTGTGTTACACTATTGGAATAGTATATTACCTCGAAAGGGGACGAGTCAAAATGCGTATTGTTGTAAAGGTGGGCACGTCTACGTTGGCGCATCCCACGGGATTATTAAATATTCGTCGGGTGGAGCAGCTCTGCGCCGTGATGAGCGACCTGAAGAATGCGGGTCACCAGCTGATTTTGGTGTCCAGCGGCGCCATCGGTATGGGTGTGGGCAAGCTGAGTCTGTCCTCTCGTCCCACCGATATTCCCACCAAGCAGGCGGCTGCCGCCGTGGGTCAGTGTGAGCTGATGTATACCTATGATAAACTCTTCACCGAGCATAATCATACGGTGGCACAGATTTTGCTGACGGGTGCGGACCTTTCCCACGAGGATCGTCGGGATAATTTCCGCAACACCCTTTTCCGCTTGCTGGAATTGGGTGCCCTGCCCATCGTCAATGAGAACGACACCGTCGCCACCGAGGAGATCGTCATCGGCGATAACGATACCCTGGGTGCCATCGTCGCCACCCATACCCAGGCAGACTTGCTGATTCTGCTGTCCGACATCAACGGCCTGTACACCGCCGATCCCCATACCGATCCCACTGCCACTCTGCTCACCGAGGTGACCGAGATCACCCCCGCTATTGAGGCGATGGTGGGTGGTGCCGGCAGCAAGCTGGGCACCGGTGGCATGACCACCAAAATTTCCGCCGCCAAGATTGCTACCGAGGCAGGGGTTACCATGGTGATTGCCAACGGCAAGGATCCTGCCGTTTTGTACGATATCGTAGAAGGTAAACCCATGGGCACACGATTTTTCGCAAAGGAGAATGCGTAATGACCACCCGTGACATTTTGTTGCGTGCCAAGGCGGCCACCGCCACCTTGTCCACCCTCACGACGAAAATGAAAAACGCCGCCCTGCTGGCTATGGCAGATGCACTGGTGGCGGATACTGACGCTATCCTTGCCGCCAATGCGGAGGATATGGCGGCGGCCAAAGCCACCATTGCCCCCGTGATGTTAGACCGTCTTGCGTTGACCGAAGCGCGCATTGCCGCTATGGCAGACGGTATCCGTCAGGTGGCGGCGCTCCCCGACCCTGTGGGGCACCAACTGTCCGAGACCGTCCGCCCCGACGGCCTGACCATCCGCAAGGTGTCCGTCCCCATCGGCGTGGTGGGCATTATCTATGAGTCTCGCCCCAACGTCACCTCCGACGCCGCCGCACTGGCGGTGAAATCGGGCAACGTCTGCGTCCTGCGCGGTGGCAAAGAGGCGTGGCGCTCCGCCGCCGCCATCGTCACCGCCCTGCGCCGTGGTTTGGTATCCGCAGGCTTGTGCGCGGATATGGTCAACCTCATCGAGGACACCACCCGCCAATCCGCTACGGAACTGATGAAGGCGGACGATTTGGTGGATCTGCTGATTCCCCGTGGCGGCGCCGGTCTGATTCGTGCGTGTATCGAAAACGCCACCGTTCCTTGTATCCAGACCGGCACCGGCATCTGCCACATTTACGTGGACAAAGTCGCCGATTTGGATATGGCGCTGGACATTGTGGACAACGCTAAGATGAGCCGTCCCTCGGTGTGCAACGCCTGCGAGGTGTGCCTTGTCCATAAGGACGTCGCCGCCGATTTCCTACCTCGCTTGCAAGCTCGTCTGTGCGAAAATCGTGCGGTTACCGCCGAGTTGCGGTTGGATGAGAGAGCCGCCGCCATCATTGACGGCACCGCGGCAAGCGACACCGACTTTGACACCGAATTTTTGGATTACATCCTCGCCGTCCGCGTGGTGGAGGACGTAGAAGCGGCGATTGCCCATATCGCCGCCCACTCCACCCATCACTCGGAGGCCATCGTCACCGCCGACGCCGCCACCGCCGACCGCTTCACCGCCGCGGTGGACTCCTCTGCGGTGTACGTCAATGCTTCCACCCGTTTTACGGATGGCGGCGAGTTCGGCCTGGGTTGCGAGATGGGCATCTCCACCCAAAAGCTCCACGCCAGAGGGCCTATGGGCCTGGCGGAATTGACGACTTACAAATATGTGATTACCGGTAACGGACACGTGAGGTGATAGTAAGGTGACGCGAGTAATCCAAATCTGCCTCAAAGCGACATATTTCAGTGCTTTTCATCCCATTTGTTCTCGCAAGGCGTCAGCCTTACTTCGCCCAAATTGAACAAAAATCCCTTGAAATCTCTTCGCTTTGAGGTCGGAGATTTTAGAAAGAGCGGATTTTTGCTCATTCAAGGCACAAAACGCAGCGAATACTGTATGTATTCGCGAGTATTTTAACGAAGGAGGAGCGGAAATCCGCCTTTCTAAAACAGGTTCGGATTATTCGCGTTACCTTATGAAAATCGGATTTATCGGCGCCGGCAATATGGGCGGCGCTCTTGCCACCGCCGCCGCCAAAGCGGTGGGTGGTGCCTGCCTGCTCATTGCCGACGTAAGCGTAGAAAAAGCCGCCTCTTTGGCGGCAGAAATCGGTGCTGTTACCGCCGACAACGCTACGGTTGCGGCGCAGTGCGACTATATTTTCCTCGGTGTCAAACCCCAGATGATGCAGGCTATGCTCACCGATTTGAAACCCCATTTGAACGAAAATGCTGTCCTCATCACCATGGCGGCAGGACTTACTACCGACCAAATTCGCGATTGGGCGGGCGCTCTCCCCGTTATCCGCATTATGCCCAATACCCCCGTAGCGGTGGGGGAGGGAATGACCCTCTATGCGGTAACGCCCGATGTGACCGCCGCCCAACTGGATGGTTTCGTGGCGATGATGGCGCAGTCGGGCAAGCTGTGCGCTCTGCCCGAATCCCTTATCGATAGCGGCTGTGCCCTGTCGGGTTGCGGTCCTGCCTTTGCCTATCTCTTCATCGAGGCCATGGCGGCAGGCGGTGTGGAAAAGGGACTCTCCCGCGAGCAGTCCCTGCAGTTGGCCGCCCAGACGGTGCTGGGTGCGGCGCAGATGGTCTTGCAGACGGGGCGTGACCCCATCGCCCTAAAAGACGCGGTCTGCTCCCCCGGTGGTGCCACTCTGCAGGGCGTTGCCGCTTTGGAACAGGGCAACCTCCACGAGGTGGTCACTTCCGCCATCGACGCGGCGTATCAGCGCACGCTGGAACTAAAAGGATAAACAAAAAAGCCGAGGCAACCGCCTCGGCTGTTTTTATGCATTAGATATTTATTTTTTGACAAAATACAGTGTTCGGTCTGCCCAACCATCGTTGTCGTCGAGAGGATATAAATCACCATCAGAAAGTCTACCTTTGTGGGCGGAGATAACATCTCCTTTGAGATAGGTAAACCCTACCTTTTCACAGAAAGTGATAAAAGTTTCCAAAGATGCCCATATCTCTCCTTTTTCATTTAAATTTTCATAGGTTTTACATCCGTGATCGAAGAACATCTCAATAATGGCGAAATGACCACCGGGTTTTAAGCAACGATACACCTCGCATATCAAATCGGCGTAATTATTGACATTGTTGAGCAGATTACCGCTAAATACATCAATACTGGCATCTTTGAACGGAAGTTTTATATCCAAATCCACATCGAACACATAAACATTGCCTTTTGTATTGGCTTTGGAATGAGCGGCAACTACTGTAGGACAAGCATCTGTGATGATAAATAAATCGTTTTCGGCCAAATTGTCCAGAATGGCTGAAAAGTATCCTGATGGGCCGCTGGCAAGGTCTACCTTGACACCGTGTTTTTCCGAAACAAAATCAACGAATCGCTTTTTGGTCGGATGCGAGGTCATAATTTGTTTTTGCGATTTATAATTTCTGACTATATTCAACGGATGATTGTTCTGTGTAAAATAACCTTCCAGTTGTTTTGACCACCAAGGACGGTCAGTGTCGTTTAATATGAAATGAACGATGTTTCCGTCGGCAGAAAAAGGTGTTTCTTCTTTGATGATAGACAAAATATCCATTATTTGCTCTCTCTTTTCTGTAAAAGCGATGTTGCCCTGGTGGGCAAGTGATGTAATGCTTCGCATAGTGATGTTACTTGCTGACGCTCGCAGTGGTGTGATGCGTTCCATCACGTGCCGCAGGCACACATCACGTCCACAGGACGCATCACGCCGCAAGGCGCATCACGTTCCCGCAGGGAACACATCGTTTCATTCAGCGGAACGCTGAATGAACTCCTCCACCAATTTCACACCATACGCAATGCACTCGTTGCAGGAACACAGCATCTTACCGCCGGTGAGACCCTTGATGACCTCGCACACGCCGCTGCCGCAGTGGGCGACGAAATCCTCGCTCATCTTAGCGCACACCTTGTAGGTGTCCATCTTGCTGGCGGGATTGGTGGCATCGGCATTCAGCATTCCCGCCACAAACACCGCGCCGGACAGCGCGCCGCAGGTCTGGGTGCGACCGCCCATACCGGCGCCGAATCCCTCGGTGGCCTTTTTCACCAGCGCCGCGTCCAGCCCCATTTCTTCGCAGAAGGGC
>JAZNED010000134.1:0-34021 GCA_045588425.1 Acutalibacteraceae bacterium | reverse complement strand
CGCCGTCTCCAAAGATGAGCGGGACGGTCTGCTGGCGCAGACCTTTGGGCAGATTCTGCCCGAGCAGGTGCTGGCTTTTATCCAGTTGCTGTGCGCCCACGGGCGTATCCGCAGTCTGAACGACTGCATCGCGGAGTACCGTCTGCTGTACCAGACCGCCGTGGCCATGTCCACGGCAGAGGTGGTCAGCGCCGTACCCCTAACCGAAGAGGAGAAAGAGCGGCTGGCCGCCGCCCTCGCCACCCGCATGGGTCGCACCGTCACCCTTGTATGCACGGTGGACGAGAGCCTGCTGGGTGGTCTGTCCGTAACCATCGACGGCAAGGTGCTGGACGGCAGTTTGCGTAGCCGTCTGCACGCAGTGAAGGAAGTGATGAAGCAGTGAGCAACAAACCCGCTGAAATCAGTCAGATCATTAAGGAACAGATCCGTCAATACCACAACCGCATCGAAATGACCGAGACCGGCTCGGTTATTCTGGTGGGTGACGGTATTGCCCGCGTCTACGGCCTGCGTGGCTGTATGGCCGGTGAGCTGCTGGAGTTTGACGACGGCAGTGTGGGTCTGGCCCAAAACTTAGAGGAGGAGACGGTGTCTGTCGCCGTCTTGTCCGACCAAAACGATATCCACGAGGGATCCACCGTCAAGCGTACCGGTCGCGTGCTGAACGTGCCGGTGGGCGAGAATATGCTGGGTCGCGTGGTCAACGCCTTGGGTGAGCCCATCGACGGCAAAGGCCCCATCGCCACCGTGGAGACCCGCCCCATCGAATCCCCTGCCCCCGGTATCATCGAACGCAAGAGCGTTTCGGTGCCGTTGCAGACCGGTATCAAGGCGATTGATAGCATGATCCCCATCGGTCGCGGTCAGCGTGAGCTGATCATCGGCGACCGTCAGACCGGTAAGTCGGTGATCGCCATCGACGCCATCATCAACCAGAAGGGCAAGGACGTTATCTGCATCTACGTAGCCATCGGTCAGAAGAACACCTACGTGGTGCAGATCGCCAACGAGCTGCAGCAGGCCGGTGCCATGGAATATTCCATCGTCGTGTCCGCCTCCGCCAGCGAGAGCGCTCCCCTGCAGTATATCGCCCCCTATGCGGGCTGTGCCATGGCGGAGTATTTCCGTCAGCAGGGCAAGGACGTGCTCATCGTCTACGACGACCTGTCCAAGCACGCGGTGGCCTATCGTGCCCTCTCCCTGCTGATTCGTCGTCCCCCCGGACGTGAAGCCTATCCCGGCGACGTGTTCTACCTGCACTCCCGTCTGCTGGAGCGTGCGGTGTGCATCGACCCCGCCTATGGCGGCGGCTCCATCACCGCCCTGCCCATCATCGAGACTCAGGCAGGCGACGTGTCCGCCTATATCCCCACCAACGTCATCTCCATCACCGATGGCCAGATCTTCCTGGAGACCGAGCTGTTCCACAGCGGCATCATGCCCGCTATCAACCCCGGTATCTCGGTGTCCCGCGTGGGCGGTAGTGCCCAGCTGAAGGCGATGAAGAAGGTGTCGGGCGAACTGAAGCTGCTGTACGCCCAGTACCGCGAACTGCAGGCATTTGCCCAGTTCGGCAGCGATCTGGACGCCGACACCAAGGCGCGTTTGGCGCTGGGCGAGCGCATCGTGGCCGTCCTCGGCCAGCACCGCAACAGCCCCGTCCGTGCCGGCTGTCAGGTGGTTATCATCTACGCCGTCACCCACGGCTGGCTCAACGACGTCTCCGTGGCCGAGGTGAGCGCCTATGAGCAGCGCCTGTACGAGCTGCTGGAGCAGAAGTACAGCGACCTGCTAAACCGCTTTGAGCAGGGCTATTACGACGACGAAGACGTGGCCCGGATGGAGAATGCCCTCAAAGAGATGGCGAGGTGAGCGCTGTGGGAGCCGATATTAAATCCTTGCGCACCCGCATCAAAAGCGTCTCCTCCACCCAGCAGTTGACCCGCGCCATGGGTCTGGTGGCATCCTCCAAGATTCGCAAGGCGTCCGAGCGGATGCTCCACGGCAGAGATTATGCCAACGCGTTGGATCAGGTGCTGTCCGCCCTGACCGCCAGCCCCACCTGTGCCCGCAGCCCCTATATGCAGGTGCGTGAGGGGGGCAAGACCCGCCTGATCGTCATCGCGGGCGACCGCGGTCTGGCCGGCGGCTACAACGCCAACATCTTCCGCACCGTGAAGGAATATCCCGACGCCGCCATCATCCCCATCGGCAAGCGTGCCTGCGACCGCTTTGGCGGTGAGGTGCGCTCCTGCGAAAAGTTTGACAGCCGTGCCGCCTACGACCTAGCGGTGGAGCTGTGCAACGATTTTGCCGCCGGTGAATACGACCGACTGGGCATCGTGTACACCCAATACGTGTCCATGATGAGCCAGCAGCCGGAGGTGCTGTGGATCCTGCCGCTGACCCGCGACGAGAGCGCCAAAGCCTCTGCCACCCTGTTTGAGCCGGATGAAGAAACCATCCTGCGCACCGCTGTGCCGGAGTACGTCACCGGCCGCATTATGGCGGCGGTGCGGGAGAGCTTCGCCAGCGAGGTGGTGGCACGCCGCATGGCCATGGACTCCGCCGGCAAGAACGCCGCCGAGATGATCGCCGACCTGCAGCTGCAGTATAACCGTGCCCGTCAGGGCAGCATTACCCAAGAGATTACCGAAATCGTGGCAGGCGCCAACGCGTAATTTTATCGCTTACTAACCGTCAGCGTGAGGCTCCCTCTTCGAGGGAGGGGGCCGAGCGTCAGCGAGGTCGGAGGGAGTTTTCTCGTAACAAATGAATGCGTTTGAAACTCCCTCAGTCAGCCTGACGGCTGACAGCTCCCTCGGGGAGGGAGCCTGATCCCTATCTACTGTGATTTTTCCACACTTCCTATCCAAAAGGAGGAAAACCAATGTCTGATAAACTTTTCGGCAGTGTGTCCCAGGTCATGGGTCCTGTTGTGGACGTCCGCTTTGAGGACGGCCACCTGCCGGCCATCTATAACGCCCTCACCGTGCCGGTGGGGGATCGCACCCTGACCGTGGAGGTGGCCCAGCACATCGGTGATAACACCGTGCGCTGTGTGGCTATGGCCTCCACCGACGGTCTGCAGCGCGGCGCCGTGGTCACCGACACCGGCTCTGCCATCAGCGTGCCGGTGGGCAAGTGTACCCTGGGTCGCATCTTCAACGTCCTGGGCGAGCCGGTGGACAACCTGCCTGCCCCCGAGGATGCCGAGCGCTGGGACATCCATCGTCCCGCCCCCGCCTACGACGAACTGTCCACCTCCACCGAGATTCTGGAGACGGGTATCAAGGTGGTGGACCTGATCTGCCCCTACTCCAAGGGTGGTAAGATCGGTCTGTTCGGCGGCGCCGGCGTGGGTAAGACGGTGCTGATCATGGAGCTGATCAACAACATTGCCAAGCAGCACGGCGGTCTGTCCGTGTTCACCGGCGTGGGCGAGCGTACCCGCGAGGGTAACGACCTCTACAACGAGATGAAGGAATCCGGGGTTATCGAAAAGACCGGGCTGGTCTACGGGCAGATGAACGAGCCCCGCGGAGCCCGTATGCGCGTGGGTCTGTCCGGACTGACTATGGCGGAGTATTTCCGCGACACCGAGGGTCAGGACGTGCTGCTGTTCATCGACAACATTTTCCGTTTCACCCAGGCGGGTTCCGAGGCGTCGGCTCTGCTGGGTCGTATGCCCTCCGCCGTGGGCTATCAGCCCACCCTGGCCAACGAGATGGGCGCTCTGCAGGAGCGCATCACCTCCACCAAGAAGGGTTCCATCACCTCCGTGCAGGCGGTCTACGTGCCTGCGGATGACCTGACCGACCCCGCCCCTGCCACCACCTTTGCTCACCTGGACGCCACCACCGTGTTGTCCCGCAGCATCGCATCGCAGGGCATCTATCCCGCCGTTGACCCGCTGGAGTCCACCAGCCGCATCCTCTCCCCCGACGTGTTGGGCGAGGAGCATTATCGTGTGGCTCGTGAGGTGCAACGTATTCTGCAGCGCTACAACGAGCTGATGGACATCATCGCCATCATGGGTATGGACGAACTGTCCGACGAGGACAAGCTGCTGGTACAGCGCGCCCGTAAGATTCAGCGTTTCCTGTCCCAGCCCTTCTTCGTGTCCGAGAAGTTCACCGGTATCGAGGGTACTTACGTCCCCTTGAGCGAGACCATCCGCGGCTTTAAGGAAATTATCGAGGGCAAGCACGACGACCTGCCTGAGTCTGCCTTCCTGTTTGTGGGCACCATCGACGAGGCGGTCGCCAAGGCGAAGAAGGTGGCAGGATGAACACCTATCAGCTAACCATCGCCACCCCCGACGGAAACCAGTTCCAAGGGGAGGTTGTCGGCCTGTTTGTCCGCGGTGCAGAGGGCGATCTGGCGGTATTCGCCGGTCACGTGCCCTTCATCACCTCGGTACAGGCGGGCAAATGCCGCCTCCATCTGCCGGACGACGACGAAAAGAGTGCCACCCTGGACGGCGGTCTATTGACCGTATCCGGTAAGACGGTGACCCTCCTCTCCGGCTCGTTCCAATGGGATAAGGAATAAAGAGCAGTAAAGGCTGTGCAAGCGTTGCTTGCACAGCCTTTTTTGCGTTTGGTTGCATTTTTCATCCATTCGTGCTATACTAAGTTAGCAAAGGCCCCCTTGCCTAAAGGGGGCTGGCATTTGCGAAGCAAATGACTGGGGGATTCTATACCAATGAATCGAAAACACAACACAGAACTTACCACTAAAGCTAAGCAATTGCGAAAAAACATGACCGACGAAGAACGTCATTTGTGGCATGATTTTTTGAAATCCTATCCCGTTCGATTTTTACGTCAAAAAATCATCGACAACTATATCGTGGATTTCTACTGCCACCAAGCAAGACTGGTTATCGAATTAGACGGCTCACAACACTACGAAAACGAAGGCTTGCAAAAGGATGCGATCCGCACCGAGAAAATCGAAAGAAGAAATTTGACCATTATTCGCATTCCCAACAACGCTATCCACAACAACTTTCGAGGTGTATGCGAATACATTGACTTGTATGTACAAAATGCGTTGCGCGAAAAGAATCCCCCAGTCAGCCTGACGGCTGACAGCCCCCTTTAGGCAAGGGGGCCACCCGTCTACTCTAACGTTGCAAATTATCCAAAGGAGGTCATACTATGACAAAATCCAAATGGTTTCCCCATATCCTCGGCGGCATCGTCGCCCTACTGGTGCTGGCAATCATCGGCTATCTCACCTGCCCTGCCATCAACATCCACAACCCCGGTCTGTGGTTTCTAATTGCGCTGGGCAGCTTCATCTATCTGGTCATCAGCCAGCTGGGCAACGCCCAAACCACCAATATCACCACCAAAAACGGTCACAAAATCCCCATCGGCATCCATATCAACGGTAAGTTATTCCTCATCCCCTTGGGAATTTTGGTGCTGGTTGCCATCATTTCGCTGGGTAGCGGCAAGATGTTTCATGCCAAAGCCTATGCCAATATTCTGACGGTTCAGGAGTCTGACTTTGCCACCGACCTGTCCGCATCGGTGAGCACCGACACCATCGCCCTGATGGACAGCGCCTCAGCCCGAAAACTGGGCGACCGCGAGATCGGCACCCTGACCCACGTGGTCAGCCAATACGACGTGGCCAACGACTACACCCAAATCGACTATCAAGGCAAGCCCCTCAAGGTGGCACCGCTGGAATACGCCGGCTTCTTCAAATGGGTAAACAACAAACAAACCGGTGCCACCGGCTACGTCACCGTCAGCCCGGTGGATATGGAGGCATCCTTTAAGGAATGTGCGGGTATGAAATACATTCCCTCCGCCTATTTCGGGCAGGACGCCATGCGCCATATGTGGAGTCAGTACCCCACCCTGATGCTGGAAAACCTCCACTTTGAAATCGACGAGGAGGGCAATCCCTACTACGTGGCCTCGGTCATCAAAAAGTCCATCTTCCTCTTCGGCGGCAAGACGGTCAGCGGTTGCGTGGTGATGGATCCCGTCACCGGCAAGTGCACCCGCTATGATTTAGAGGACGTTCCCCGTTGGGTGGACGTGGTATTTGACGGCAACCTCATCTGCGACCAGTACAACTGGCACGGTTTATATCAAAACGGTTATTTCAACAGCCTCTTTGGCAAAAAAGGGTGTAAGCAGGTGACCTCCTACTCCTCGGTGGATGAGGAGGGGTACGAAACCGAGTCCATTGACTTCGGCTACGTAGCCAAGGACGGCGACATTTGGATCTACACCGGTATCACCTCGGTAAACGGCGACTCCTCCAACATCGGTTTCCTGCTGTCCAATGAGCGCACGGGTGAGAGCCGCTTCTACCCCATCGCCGGCGCGGATGAAAAATCTGCCATGACCGCCGCCGAGGGCGAGGTGCAGGAAAAGCGGTACACCGCCTCCTTCCCATCCCTCATCAACGTAGCGGGCGAACCCACCTATATCATGGTGCTGAAGGACTCCGGCGGATTGGTGAAGGAATACGCCGCCGTCAACGTGGAGCAGTACAATCTGGTGACGACGGCAGGCTCCTTGGAGGATTGCTTGGCGGCGTATCAGGCGCTGTTCCATGACAAACAGGAGCCCCAACCCGAGCCGGATGTAACCCCCACCACCCACGACGTGACCATCGCCGCCATCAAGTATATCGATATTGACGGCGACACCTATATCTACCTCATCGACACCAAGAGCAGCCTATTCCGCGCTAAGGCGGCGGATCACGAAGAAATGCTGCTGCTCAACGAGGGAGATTCCGTCACCATCACCTGCATCGGCAAGGAGATTCAATCCTGTCTCATCGGACCTCCGGAAGAATAAAAACGAGCCTCCCGATTGATTCGGGAGGCTCTTTTTTACCGGATGGTGGTTAGATGGTGCCCACGATGGTGAGAACGGAGGTACCGGGGGTTACCGTCCACTCGCCGGTGGTGGGATCCTGCACGTAGGTGGCGGCAGGCACCGCAATCACGCCCGGCAGGGTGGCAAAGGCACCGGTGGTTTCGTCATAGGAGAATGTTGGGACAACATTCCCACTACCACTATATACCTCAAGGGATCATACGGTACAAAAAAGGACGAGGGAAATCCCCTCGCCCTTTTTATTGTAAACGAAAACCACGGGATAGTCGCGTGGTTGGGAAGAGCTTTAGCGATGAAAAGCCCGCCGCAGCGGCAAGGCCCCCTCAGGGAGGGGGCTGGATTTTCGCCGCAGGCGAAAAGACTGGGGGAGAATGCGTAACAAAAACGGCTCGTCAGACTCCCTCCGACCTCGTCGGCGTTGCCTCCTCGGCCATCTTCGCTCGCCGCGAAACGGCCCCCCTTTGTCTGCTTCGCAGACATTTCCCCCGCCAAGCGGGGGAATCGCCTCCCGGAGGGAGGCTTTGTTAGGCACTACATTTACCCATTTATGGGTAGCCGGTAATCTATGCGTGGCTGATTGGCCAACAAAAAGCGCACTTGTGCCCGAACATGAAATACCCCCCGCATAGCGGGGGGATATTTATTTCTTAAACCAATCGTCGTCGGTGTTCCAAGACAACTCGTTATCCTCGATGGTGGCGGCGTAGCCGGAATACAAACCCGACGGCACCATCAAATATCCCACCAGCTCGTATTGTCCCACCGTGCCATCCTCGGTGGTGGTCCAATGCCCCAACTCGCACAGCAGATAATCGGTGTCCCCCATCTGCAGGTGTCCCAGCAGGGTGCCGCTGAACAGATAGCCCAGTTCTTTCTCCTTGTGACGGAGCTTTTTGAGGATGTTGTAGGCGGTGATCTGCTCCTCCTTTTCGGTGGCGGGGGTCAAGCTCTCTCGCCAATCTCCCAGCAGGCGCATCGTCCCGCCGTCGATCTCCTCCTGCACCGCCACCGTGCGGTCATAGCGGGTGCCGGCGCCGTTGCGCACCGCGATGTGCAGGCTTTCGCCGTCGGCAGAAAACCGCAAACGGCTGACGGTAGTGACTCCCTCTGCCACGTAAATGCGGCACAGGGGCTTGGTGCCAAACAAAGTGTAGACGTATACCCCCTGGTCGTCCGACACCGCCCAATAGTCACCCCACAGATCGGTGGGGCCATTGGACAACACCGACTTACGCCCTGCATGGGGCTCGTACAAGCGCGTGCCGTCGGGGTCGGTGACCCGCACCAGTCCCTCCCCTACCAACTCTACCGTAGGGGTGAGGTTGGCGGTCTTTTTGTTCATCACCGACTTGCCCTTTTCGTTATACAGGGTATAGGACGCCTCGTGATAACCCTCGTTGTCGTTGTGCTCGGGAGAGAGGGCGAAATAACGGCTCTGCTCCTGCCGCACCCCATCCAAATAAGCCAGCACCGCCGCATAGGTGCCGGCGGGGAGGGTGCAACTGTGCTTGCCGGCGGTGGGGTGTTCCACCACCAGCAGATTGTTCTCGTACAGGGTGAACACTTCGGTCTGATCCCCCGCGTCGGCGAAAAACGCCATGCGAATCCACTGCAGATTGGGGGCGGACAGTTTGCACAGCGTCAGCGGATGGGCGGTGATGGTTTCGTACAGCCCCTGCGCCCAACCGCCGTAAAGGTTATTGAGCCGTCCCAGCGTAGCGTAGGCGTCCGAGCGATAGGTCACGTCCGCCTGCAGACTGTGCAGAGAGGGGTCGGCATAGTAGGGGGTGTAGTATTCCGCCTCCGGCTCGGGAGCGGGTGGCTTTGCTACCTTGGAGGGTTGCTGGGTGGTGGGTAGCCGGCATCCGCTCAGGAGCAGACACAGCACTAAGAGCAACCGTATGCACTTTTTCACCGTATCCACTCCTTTCTTCCCGAATTTCACAGCAACAGTATACACCTTTCCACTCTATTTGGCAAGATGGGGAAATTTTACCGCTTTTTTCCACCTAACCCACCAAAAAGCAGTTGATTTTTGTTTTCTTATATAGTATACTATATAGAGATACGTAAACCGTACCCTTTGGGGCATACGGGCAGGCGGGTCCTGTGCGACGGTGCGCCGTGAACCATGTCAGGCGGGGAACCGAGCAGCATTAAGCGGTCGATGTCCGTGTGCCGCAGTCAACCCTCCTGTCCGTATGCCCGAGAGAGTACGGTTTCCCTTTTTTATAGCCACGCGAAAGGAGATACCCCTATGTATCAGGCGCTGTATCGCAAATGGCGACCCCGCACCTTCTCTGACGTCAGCGGTCAGGAGACGGTCACCGCCGCCCTCAAAAACGAATTAAAGACCGGTCGTCTGTCCCACGCCTACCTGTTCACGGGTTGCCGCGGTACGGGCAAGACCACCTGCGCCAAAATTCTGGCCAAGGCGGTGAACTGCGCCCATCCCGTGGACGGTGACCCCTGCAACGAGTGCGCCGTCTGCCGCGGCATCGACGACGGCACCATTCTGGACGTCACCGAGATCGACGCCGCCTCCAACAACGGCGTGGACTCTATCCGCGACCTGCGGGACGAGGTGGCCTTCACCCCCGTCAGCGGCACCTACCGCGTCTACATCATCGACGAGGTGCATATGCTGTCCGCCGGTGCCTTCAACGCCCTGCTGAAAACCTTGGAGGAGCCGCCTGCCCACGTGATTTTCATCCTCGCCACCACCGAGGTGCATAAATTGCCCGCCACCATCCTCTCCCGTTGCCAGCGGTTCGACTTTGGTCGCATCCGCCCCGAGGAGATCGCCGCCCGTATCACCTACGTGGCGACGGAGGAGGGCCTCACCGTCACCCCCGACGCCGCCATGCTGCTGGCCCGCCTGGCGGACGGCGCGCTGCGTGACGGCCTATCTCTGCTGGATCAATGTGCCTCTGTGGCACAGCACATCGACATGGACACCGTCGCCACCGTCACCGGCATGGCGGGTCAGGACACCCTCGCCAAGCTCACCGATTACGTGGCGGCGCAGGATGCACCCGCCGCTCTGGCGCTGGTGGATCAGCTCTATCGCTCCGCCAAGGATATGGAGCGGCTGTGCGCCGAGTGGGTGACCTATCTGCGTAACCTGATGGTGCTGCACAGCGTCACCGAGGTGGGCGAACTGGTGGTTGCCACCCCCGACGAACTGGCCGCCATGCGCGCCGAAGCGCAGAAACTGGGCCTGCCCACCATCCTGCACATGATGGAGGTGCTGCAAGGCACCCTCGACCGCCTGAAGGGTGGCGTTTCCCGCCGCGTGGAGATGGAAATGGCGGTGCTCAAACTATGCGATCCCAAATTGGACGACACCAAGGCGGCGCTGCTCCACCGCATTGAGGTGCTGGAAAACGCCGTCAAGAACGGCGTGGCGGTGACGACGGCTCAGCCTGCTATTGAAACAAATGGACCGTCGATGGCGCCGGTCTCTGCGAATCCGATCCAACCGACGGTTAAGACGGAGGAAATCCCCGCACCGACGGAGGCAACTCCCGTTCCCACAGCCGACGTGATGCCCGCCATCCCTGCGCCCACGGCTTCCATCCCCGCCCCTGTGGGAGAGCAGCCCTTTGATGCGTGGGCCGAGGTGCTGGACCATCTGCGTCAGAGCAGTCCTCCCCTCTTTGGGTTGCTGGACGGCACCACCGCCCTGCTGAAAGACGGTAATTTGGTCATCTGTGTGGACAATCCCATGCTGGCACAACTGCTCAAAGAGGGCGGCAACAAGCAACGCCTGCAGGACGCCGTGCAACAGGCCACCGGACGCACCTTCCCCATGGCGTTGCGCCGCAAACAGCCGGCCAAAACCCCTGAAAACGATCCTCTTTCTCAGCTGCTCACCGCCGGTCGCGGCATGGGCATTAACGTAAATGAGAAAGAGTGAGATTATCCGACGAAGTCGGCGTGCCTCCCTTGCCTAAAGGTGATTCCCCCGTCAAGCGGGGGAAATGTCCGCAAAGCGGACAAAGGGGGGCCGTTTCCCGGCGAGGGAAGGTAACACCGCCGTAGGCGGTAACGGAGGGATACGCGCAAAGCGCGCAAAATCGCAAAGCGATTTTGTATCCCCCAGTCTGCTTCGCAGACAGCCCCCTTTAGGCAAGGGGGCCTTTCTCCCGCAAAAAACAGACTACATAACATTGGAGGAATACATTATGAAAGCAAACATCCCGAAGGGTATGGGCGGCGGCCCCGGTAACATGCAAGCTATGCTGCGTCAGGCGCAGAAGATGCAGGAGGATGCCCAGCGCGTGCAGGCCCAGCTGGAGGAGACCGAGTACTCCGCCACCGCCGGCGGCGGCGCTGTATCCGCCACCGTCAACGGCAAGCACGATCTGGTCGCCCTGACCATCAGCCCCGACGTTGTCGATCCCGACGACGCCGAGATGCTGGCCGATCTGGTGATGGCCGCCATCAACGAGGCCAACCGTGCCGCCGCTAAGGACGCCGAAGCCAAAATGGGCTCGGTCACCGGCGGTATGAACATCCCCGGTCTGTTCTGATATGGGCTATTCCATTGTGCCGCTTGAGCGGCTGACCGAACAGCTGGAGCGCCTGCCCGGCATCGGACGCAAGTCCGCCGCCCGCCTGGCATTCCATCTGCTGTACATGCCCGACAAGGACGCCAAGGCCTTTATGGAGGCCTTGACCGACGCGCGGGATAAGATTCACGAGTGCCCTGTCTGCTGTAACCTCACCGACAGCGCCACCTGCCCGATCTGCGGCGACAACCGCCGCGACCGCGCCACCATCTGCGTGGTGGAGGATCCCCGGGACGTGCTGGCGATTGAGCGCACCGGCGAGTTTAGCGGCCTGTACCACGTGCTCCACGGCACCATCTCGCCTATGGACGGGCGTGGTCCCGACCAGCTCCGTGTGAAGGAGCTGCTCCGCCGCTTAGAGGACGAAACGGTGACGGAGGTCATTATGGCTACCAACCCCACCGTGGAGGGCGACTATACCGCCCTGTACCTCTCCCGCCTGCTCAAGCCGCTGAATATCAAGGTCACCCGCCTTGCCTACGGCATCCCGGTGGGCGGCGACTTAGAGTATGCCGACGAGATCACCCTCTCCCGCTCGCTGGAGGGCAGAAACGAACTGTAATCAATGAGAAATGAGCAATGAGAAATGAGAAATTAAGGAGTGCCGCATTGCGGCACGATTATATTTCGTCGGCGTAGCCGACACCTTCATTACTCACTACTCATTACTCATTACTAATTTTTGAAAGGTGGTGTCCGTATGGCCGAGCAAAAGAAACAGAACAAAACCATCGCGGAAAACCGCAAGGCGTTCCACGACTATTTCGTGGAGGAGTCCTTTGAGGCAGGCATCGAGCTGTGCGGCACCGAGGTAAAAGCATTACGGGCCGGCGGGGTCAACCTCAAGGACGCCTGGTGCTCGGTGGTGGGCGGCGAGATGTTCGTCAACGGTATGCACATCAGCCCCTACGATAAGGGCAACATCTTCAACCGCGATCCCTTGCGGGTACGGCGACTGCTGATGCACAAGCGGGAGATTATGCGCCTGTTCGGCATCGTCAAGCAGGACGGCTACTCCCTAATTCCTCTCTCCCTCTACTTCAAGGGTAGCCGTGTGAAGGTGCAGGTGGGTCTGTGCCGTGGCAAGAAGCTGTATGACAAGCGGGAGGACGCCGCCAAACGCGATATGAAGCGGGAGGCACAACGCAGCCTGAAGGAATTTAATAACCGATAAAGAAAGGCGGGGATACCCCTGCTTTTTTGGAGTGACACGGTATGGAGGAACGAAAGAACAGAAAAACCACTCGCTTACCAGGAGTGGATTATAACGGTGTGGGCATGTATTTCATCACCATTTGCACCATCGAAAAGCGGTGCATCCTATCCCGTGTTGTAGGGACCGGCGTCCTCGACGGTCCACAAACAGAACTAACGACATACGGTAAAATTGCAGATAAATACATTCGACAACTCAACAATTTTTACGACCATATTTCAGTGGAAAGTTATGTGATTATGCCAAACCATATTCACCTTTTATTGTGGATAAAGGATAATGGACCGTCGGGGACGCCGGTCCCTACATTGCAAAACTCTGCGGTATCCCGGTTTATCTCCACATTCAAGCGATTTTCTAACAAAGAATGCGGAGATAAACTGTGGCAAAGCCGTTCCTACGATCATGTCATCCGCAACCAAAAGGATTACGACGAACATTTGCGCTATATTCACGAAAATCCACTCCGTTGGATGTGTGATGAGTTGTACGTGAAAGGTTAAAGCAAAACAGCAGGAGAAAATCTCCTGCTGTTTTTTCATTTATAGCTTCTGGATAAGCTCGTTGCGGCGGAATTCGTATTCCTCGCGGGACATCTGTCCCGCTTCCCACTGCCGGCGCAGATGATACAACGCCTCCTCCACCGACGCGGTGCCATAGGGCTGAGCGGCGGGCGCAGGAGCATACGCCATCGGGCGGGGCTGTGCCATCGGCACAGCCGTGGGCGGGGCAACCGGTGCAGGAATCCGCACAGGGGCGGGCATCGGTGCAGGCATCGGCTTAGGCTCGGGGCGATAGGTGTCCACCGCACCGAAGTAGAAAAGGATCAAGCACAGCGGCATCAACCAGCGGATAATCCAGTACGCGTCCGGATAATTGTACGTACCCCAACGGCTTCCCCGCAACACAAGGTCCGTGATGATGGTGGTGACCAGCGCCACGATAGACAGCACACGGGAGGCCTTAACCAAGCGGAAATTCAAAAACGCATCAATCATAAACATGGTGTAGATATTCGCCCACAACGACACGCTGTTTATTTGAACAAGATAATAGGTGTCGTAGGAACTCCACAGACTGGTGCTGTACATATTATACATGGTTATTTCCACATATTGAAGAGCGAGGATGATGTTCGCCAGCGTCATGGCGATGACACCCACCAGGAAATAGACGCCCAACAACTTGTTCTTATTTTTACTGTAACCGGTAAACAGATACACCACAAACAAAACAATCGGATCGGAGATCAATACGTTTAATACCCACAAAAAAACGGGCGCATACGTATCCTGCATAATCCGCACGAGTATGACTGCGGAAGACACCATAGCGACAATCGCCAGTATCTTAACAACCACCATTATGCCGGAGTTGCCCTTGCGCTCTACATTTTCACTCACTCTTCATCGCCTCCTCGTGCGCTTTTCCTCATTTTACCACAGGGGTTGCGGTTTTTCAAGGGGATAGGACTAAGTTTGCGGCGTGTAGGAATTGACAAACTCCCTCGCTTTGTTATACAATATCGTAATAAGATTTGTTTGTGCAAAGGAGAACCGCTATGGACGAAAGAACCGTAACCCGCACAACAAAAGAGAATACTGCGGAACATTCCGCCATTGAAAACGATGCCGCCGAAAAAAGCCGCAAGCGTGCCATCCTATTCCACGACATGGTGCGCGGTCTGCGCAAATACTGGTGGGCGTTGGCAATGGTGGTGGCGGTGTGCGCCGGTATCGGTCTGCTGATGGGTGTGCGCGCCTATCAGCCCATGTACAAGGCAGAGGCCACCTTTACGGTGGAGACGCTGGACGACGACAGCGGCTACTCCTTTTACTACGACAGCCAGACCGCCGCCCAGATGGCACGCACCTTCCCCTATCTGCTGGACAGCGACCTGCTGATGGATCGGGTGAAGGCGGATTTAGGGGTGGACTACGTCAACGGTACCCCCTCCGCCGAAACCACCGACAACTCCAACCTGTTCACCCTAACGGTGACCAGCAACGACCCCCAGGACGCCTACGATATCCTGCTGGCGGTGATGAAAAACTACCCCGACGTATCCCAATACGTCATCGGCCGCAACAAGCTGGAGATTATCTCGCTGCCGGAGGTCCCCTCCCAGCCCTATAACTCCAATCGCCGCACCATCACCACCGCCTCCGGCGGCTTGGTGGGCGTGCTGACCTGCATGCTGCTGTTGCTGTTCTACGCCCTCACCCGCAACACCATCCGCCGCGAAGAGGAAGTCCAGCGGCGGCTGAATACCCCCTGCTTGGGTTGTATCCCGCTGGTGATTCCCAAGCGCCGCCGCAAGGCCCACACCATGGACCTGTCCATCACCAACGACAAGACAGGCGAAGCCTTTATCGAAAGTCTGCGCCGCGCCGCCCTGTATGCCGAAAAGCAGTTGGGGGACGGCAAGGTGTTGCTGATTACCGCCACCACCGTGGGCGAGGGTGTCACCCTCACCGCCCGCAACATGGCGCTGGCGCTGGCCGAAAGCGGCAAGCGTGTGCTGCTGTTGGACGGCCATTTCGCCGATGGCGGTTGTGCCCAAAATCTGGAGCAGTATCTGCTGGGGAACACCGCCTTTGACGCGGTGATGACCCAACAGGACAACCCCACCCTGTACCTCACCGGTTGCGGCAAGGGCGTTTCCCGCCGTGACCTGTCCCACATCCGTCTGCGGGAATTTATGCAAGAAGCGCGGGACAAGATGGATTATATCGTCATCGATGCCCCCGCCGCCCAACGGCTGGATCAGATCTCGCCGCTGCTGGAGGTGGCGGACGCCGTGGCCTACGTGGTGCGGCAGGACGAAGTCAAATCCCACCGCATCTTAGCCTGCTTTGAAGACCTGGCCCAGTACGACGCACCCCTCGTCGGTTGCGTATTCAACGGCGTGCTGGGTGGTGTGGGCGGCTACGGCTACCACTACGGCTATGGCTACGGCTACCGCTACGGCTATCGCTACGGATATCGCCGCCACTACGGACACTACGGCCATTACGGTCACTACGGTCGCTATGGCCACTATGGCTACGGCTACGGCTACGGCTACCGTGCTAAAGAAGAAGAGGAAGAAGAAACGACTACCTGACGAAAGGAGGGGGATCTATGCGCATACTGCGTCTGACAGCCATTCTGCTGGCGGCGGCTTCGGTCGTCTTCTGCGGATGGGCGCAACACACCTATTCCCAAAAACTAAACCGCGACATCCCCGTCCTGAACAGCGACGTGGATATGCTGGAAATCTCGGTGGAGGATGAGAAAGACGCCCTGATGCGCGGTCTTTTCGCCTATGACCAGACCGACGGCGACCTCACCGATAAGATTATGGTGGCCTCCACCTCCCACTTCACCGAACCGGGGGTGGTGAACGTCAAATACGTGGTGTTTGACGCCCACAACAACTCTGCCACCCTCACCCGCAAGGTGAAATACGTGGACTATCAGAGTCCCCGCTTCCATCTGGAAAAGGCTCCGGTGTACATCAAGGGCGAGCGCTTCGACCTGCTCAACCACATCAAGGTGGAGGACGACCTGGAAGGCGACATCGCCGGCAACATCCGGGTTCTCGCCAATGCGGTGAGCAACTATATGACCGGCAACTTCCCCATTACCCTGCAGATTACCAACGCCTACGGCGACCGTGCCCAAATCACCCTGATGGTCACCTATCTGGAAAAGGCGGACACCACCGTAGACATCAAACTCAAGCAATACATCCTCTATCTCCAGGAGGGTGCCACCTTTGACCCGGAGGCGCAGATCGCCCACGCCATCGCCCCCGGCAACCAATCCATCCCCTTTGAGAATATCGAGGTGGGCGGCACGCTGGACGTCAACACCCCCGGCACCTACCACCTGACCTATAGCTATGCCGACGGCAACAACCGCGGTCAGACCAACCTGACGGTGGTCGTGGGAGAGGCAGGTGACGCCGCATGATGGAACTCCGCATCCGCTGGGACGAACTGAACTTTGCCTCGCTGGCGGCGCAGATTCTGCGCAACCTATGGGTAGCGGTGCTGTTTACCCTCAGCGCCATTCTGATCTACGTGGGCGCTGCGCGCCTGACCTACGAGCCCCAGTACGTGTCCGAAACCACCCTGATGGTGGGTGCCAAGGACAGCACCAACGCCTACAACTCTCTCACCGTCACCCAAAGCATGGCGGAAGTGTTTGCCGAGGTGTTCCAGAGCAACGTCCTGCGGGACAAGGTGCAGCAGAAGATGGACCACCAACCCTTTACCGGCGTCATCCAGACCGAGGTGATTCCCGAAACCAACCTCATCACCATCTCTGTCACCGCCGACACCCCCGCCATGGCGTTCCAAGGGCTGACCATCATCGTGGAGGAGTACGATACCATCTCCGACCACCTGTTTGCCAACGCCCAGTTGCAGATCCTCAAATCCCCCGAGGTGCCCACCGCACCCTCCAACCCCCTGCGGCTTAAGCGTGACGCCTCCCTCATCGGCATTCTGGCGTGCATGCTGTCGCTGACAGCCATCACCGGTCTGTGCGCCCTGCGGGACACCGTCACCAACCCCAAAGCGGCTCAGCGCAAGCTGGACTCCCGCCTGCTGCGCACCGTCCACCACGAAACCCGCAACAAGACCTTCCGCCTGCGCCGTCGGCGCAAGCGTGCGGCCCCCCTCATCACCGCCCCCCTCATCAGCGCCACCTTTGTGGAGGATAGCCAAAGCCTCTGCACCGCGGTGGAATATCACCTGCGCAAACGCGGTCAGCAGGTGGTTCTGGTCACCAGCAGCGGCGAAAACGAGGGTAAATCCACCATCGCCGCCAATCTGGCGCTGGCGCTGGCCGGACGCAACAAGAAAGTAGCGCTGCTGGACTGCGACTTCCGCAAGCCCTCCCTGCACAAGGTGCTGGAATCCCCCATCCCCAAGGCAGAGCGTTTCTCCGCCCGTCTGATCGGGGACTGCGGTTCCGAAATTCTGGCCCAACGCCACGGATTGTTGCTGGGCACCAGCAACCCCAACCACAAAACCGCCACCGCCCTCATCAACGACGGACGCTTGGCCGCCTTTATCGCCCGCCTGCGCACCCAAGTGGACTACGTGGTGCTGGATACCCCGCCCATGCTGGCGGCGGCGGACGCTGAGGCGATCGCGCCGTTTGCCGACACCGCCCTGATGGTGGTGCGCGCCGACTTTATGCCCACCGGTGCCATCAACGACTGTCTGGACAATCTGCGTGCCTGCATCCCCGATGTGGCCGGCGTGGTGCTGAACAATTATCGCAGCACCCTGTTATAACCACACACAAACGCCCTCGCCATCCTCCAATGGCGGGGGCGTTTGTCCAAAATCGGGGGTTTTTGCTTTTAGGGCTTGTTTTTGCAAAAAAAGTGTGCTATACTATCCCCAATCTAAAGCGAAAGGTGGTGACCGCTGTGAATCTACTGGGCATTTTTTTGGAAAAAGAGAAAGATCCCACGGAACCCGTGATTAACGACCAAACCTTCCTAACGTTTTTGGTCATCGGTATCATGATTCTCGCCGCCATACTGTTTGTGGCCGGATCGGTGTGGTTTACCAAGTTCCAGCGGGAATTGAAGCACCTCAACCTGCGCATCGCCCAGTCGGTCAGCGAGCGGGAGCGTCAGCACTACATCCGCCGCCGCCGCAATCTGTTCTGGTCCATCATCCCCTTCGTGAAGTATAAGCACAGATAATGCAAAACCCCTCCGCGATGGCGGAGGGGTTTTGTTGTTGTATCCGGTTAAGCGTTTTATCTGCTCACCATATTCTTAGTCGGGGATATACTCTACAATGTCTTCCAGGCGGCAATCCAGTGCGGCACAGAGTTTATCCAACGTTTTGGTTTCGATGTTTTCGCCCGCTTTCAACCGACGGATCGTTTTGCTGTCGATACCGGCTTTTTCACGCAAATAATAGGTAGAAACACCCTTCGCCGCCATCGTTTCCCATAACTTTTCAAAAGAAATCATAGCACAACCCCCTTGACATACACTATTATGGGGGTTATAATCCTTAATATTAAGGGGATATAATCCTCATATTGGGGGATACTATGCAAGAATTGGCTGCAAATTTGCGCAAATGGAGAAAACAGCACAAAATCACACAACAGCAACTGGCTGAGCACCTGACCGTGCACCGCACCACCTACGTGCGCTATGAGCAAGGAACGGTTGACCCCTCGCTGGAAACCTTGTGCCAAATAGCCGACCTATTCGGCTGTACCACCGACGCCTTATTAGGGAGAACATAAAAAGCCGAGTCCAAAACGGACTCGGCTTTTTGCTTTCATTAGCGCAGAACGATCTCTGCACGATGGTTGATGTAATAATGATGGGTGTCGTCGCCGCGCAAGGTGACCGCCGCCAAACCCTCCACAAAACCGGCAAACGCCGCCACGTCGCTGTACTCGGTGACCGCACCGGTATAATCGTAGTGGCGATAACTCACCGCACCGTCGGCGGTGTAACTCTCCACCACGAAACCACTGACGTCCGGCGGATAGTACACGTCACGCATACCCAGCACCAGCGGATCCATCACCGGTTGTCCCTGCGCGTCCAGCACCACCAGCAAGCGGCTTCCCACCGCGTCGGTGGTAGGCAAGGTCAGATATCCGCCGTGGTAGAAGGCCAAGGGGCCGCTGAGGGGATACGCCTCCAGATCCATCAACTCTTCACCCTTGTAGTTGTACAACTTAGGGGTGCCCAGCGTCGGCTCGGTCTCGGTGATGGCAGGCGGGGTGACCGAACGGCCGATAAAGGCGTCGGCAAAGAAATAGTCGCCGATGACATTCTCCACCACCAGCTTTTTACTGCCGTCGGTAGCCATCTGGTAGATGCCGGCCGCCTCCTCGGGGGAGTAGCCGAAAGAGGCATAGCGGACATAGTCCACCGTCAATTTGTTATCCTTAAAATGATAGTATTGCGGCGTACCCGCCACGTCCACCTGCACCTTCAACACACCGGATGTGGCGATATACTCCAGCGACTCGGTGGGTTGGGTGGCTGCGGCCATAGCCGCGGCGATGGGATGGTCGGCGGAGAGGTCGTGCACCCACTCGCCCTTACTGTTCAGCACACCCACAGATACCTTGGTGGAGGGAGGCGTGACCGGATTAACGGGAGCGTCGCTGCTCTCGGTATCGGTAGGGTTGGTGTTATCCGCCAAATTGGGCAGGCTGTTTTCGGGGTTAGGCTGCGCCAGAGCCTCGCTCTTTTTCGCCAGCACGTAGCCTCCGCAACTGCCGGTCATCAGCGTATCGTAACCGCTCAGCTCGGGGCTGGCGATCACCGCACCGGTTTTATCATAAATGACGTTGTCCACCACGCGGATGCCGTCCTTGTAGCCGGGGCCGTCGAAAGGCATGCCCTCCGGCAATTCGAACAACACGTCGGCGGCGGTGTTGATGGCGGCGGCGTGCTCCACGCCGTCGCTGTCCAGATAGCGAACGAAGGCCACGCCATCCGAGAAAGAGGTGGCGTAGGTCAGATTCAGCGGGGCTTTGCCGGGTACGTCGGTGTAATCCTTAACAGGGGTAGCGGTGGTAGTCGTGGTAATGCGATGGACCGTGGTTTTGGTGACAGGGTCTGTATCCTTGCCGCAGGCACAGGCGCTCACGGTGAGCAGTGCCGCACAGAGAATGGCCGCGCACTTTCGCATAATCGGTCGCTCCTTTTTTATAAAGTAAAAACATCCGAAACAGATGGAAAAATCAAAGAACAGACCTATTCTATCACATTTCGCAGAAAAAGTCAAATTCTCGCCGTTGGGAAGGTGTGGAAAGGTGAATTTTGCCGCCTTTTACCGCGTGTATTTCGCCGACCGACGCACACAATGAAAGGTGAGAAAGGCGGCGAAAGCGATGGAAACACTGATTGAAATGAACGGCATCCGCAAGGAGTATATCGTGGGAGAACAGCAGGTACACGCCCTGGATGGGGTGGATTTTTCGGTTTGTCAAGGGGAGACGGTGGCCATCTTGGGTCCGTCGGGGTCGGGAAAATCCACCCTCATGAACCTGCTGGGGTGTTTGGATACCCCCGACAGCGGCACCTATCGGCTGGCAGGGCAGGCGGTGGAGCGCATGAGCGAGCGACAGCTCTCCCGCGTGCGGGGGGAATTGGTGGGATTTGTGTTTCAGGGGTTTCACCTGCTACCGGGACTCACCGCACTGGAAAACGTAGAACTGCCCCTGCTCTACCGCGGGGTGGCGGAACGCACCCGCCGCCGACAGGCGCTGGAGGCGCTGGCGCAGGTGGGGCTGACCGAGCGAGTGGGACACCGACCCGCCCAACTGTCCGGCGGACAGCAACAGCGGGTGGCCATCGCCCGCGCTATGGTGGGCAAACCGCCGGTGCTGTTGGCAGACGAGCCCACCGGTAATCTGGACACCGCCTCCGGCAAGGAGATTATGTCCCTGCTGCGGGAATTGGGGCAGGCGGGACACACCGTCATCATCATCACCCACGACCCCGCCATCGGCCCCGCCTGCCCCCGCCGCGTGGTGATGCGGGACGGACGCTTGAGCGAGGAATAACTTCCGAAAAGACCGCCATAAGGCGGTCTTTTTTTGCCAATTTGCCGCTTTTTCTTGATAAAGTGGTGTAACTGTGATAAAATGGGCGCATACAATCCACCGAAAGAGGTGCTTAACTATGAATTATTGCGGTTTTCACTCCCACACCACCTTCTCCGACGGCAAAAACACCATGGAGGAGATGGTGCAGTCGGCCATCCGTCTGGGGATGCCGGTGGTCGGCTTTTCCGACCACAGCGACAGCCCCTATCAGGACTACTGTATGCGGGTGGCGGATTACCCTGCCTATCTGGCGGAGCTGGATCGGCTAAAGGAGAAATATAAAGACCAAATCACCATCATGCGGGGTATCGAGCTGGACTCCCACTCCGACCCCGCCATTGTGGAAAAAGTGGATTATTTTCTCGGATCGGTGCACGAACTGGTGTATGAGGATCGTTTCTACGGCATCGACCACGCCCGCGATCTTCAGCTGGAGTGCATCGAGAGAGAATGCGGCGGCGACCAGCTGGTGTTTGCCCAAGATTATTTCAATGAACTTGTAGCGCACATCCAACGGACAAAACCCACCATCGTGGGTCACTTTGACGTGCTGACCAAATTTTCGGTCATTGACGAAACCAATCCCGATTACCGCCGTATGGCGTTGGACGCGCTGGAAAAGGTGGTGGCGGTGACCCCCGTGGTGGAGATCAACACCGGTGCCATCAGCCGCAAGTGGCGGGAGATCCCCTACCCCGCCGACTTTATCCTCCGCGGTCTGCGGGAGATGGGCGGCAAGATCATCCTCGGTGCGGACACCCACGCCGCCGACACCATCGACTGCGCCTTCCCGCTGGCGGTGAAGATCGCCAAACAGGCGGGATTTGATACCCTGCTGACCTTGTGGCCGGACGGCTTCCACGAGCAGAAGATTTAAGGAAAACCGATATTTTAATAAGAGGAGCGTATTGATGTTGGGGACACCTTTTTTGTTTTTACTTTTCTTTTCTGTTCTAATAGTCTTAGGTGTCGTGCTCATTATATATCACCTATGCAATCGCGCCGAATACCACAACTCGGACTTTTATCAACAAACCAATATTTCTTATTGGGATTATCTAACGGATAAAGGTGTTCGCGGCGAATTTCACACAGCCACCCTTCTGAATCCTTTTCGTTTTCAATCCGCTCGCGTTCTATACAATCTCTATATCCCAACCTATAACGATCGCACCACCGAAATCGACGCTGTTTTAATCACACATAGCGGCGTGTTTGTTATCGAAACAAAATACCGATCTGGTTGGATATTTGGAAACGCCAACCAAAAATATTGGCACCAAACTCTCCCTGCCCGCTACGGATGCGAAAAACACCAATTTTACAATCCGATTTGGCAAAATGGGACACACATTCGCTTTTTAAGAAATCTGATTCACAAAAAGACACCGTTCTTCTCCATTATTGTTTTTTCCAATAACTGCACTTTGAAACAGGTGTCTACCGAAGGCGCACAAGCTCATGTTGTGTACGCTCAAGACCTTCAATATCTTCTCCAACGCATACAGCAGATAGAGCCAGCTTGTTTAAATGATACAGATATTGCTGATATTTACGAATCCTTGCTACCATATACTCACGCAGATGCAACTACCAAAATGAAACATCAATACCAGGTTTCCCGAGACCACCCTGATTTGAATTAACGCACCCTTTATCAAGCCTCCCTCCGAGAGGGCTGATTTCCCCCGATAGCGGGGGAAAATGTCGGCGAAGCCGACAAAAGGGGGGGCCGCTTGCGGCAAGCAAGGTGGCACGGCATAGCCGTGACGGAGGGAGATTTGCGAGCCGTTGAGGTTTGTGCGTATTAGAAGTTACGCAGGCTCCCCCACCGCCTACGGCGGAGCCCCCTCCCGGAGGGGGCCTATCTCACCACACACAAAGGAGATGATTGTATGAAACGCCTATTATGCCTGTTATTGACGCTGGCGATGCTCTTCTCCCTCTGCGCCTGCGGTGCGGACGGCCACAAACACGGCGCGGACAGCCACATCGACCGTCACGACCTGACCTATGGCAACCAAATCGGTGACCTCTGCTACGGCACCACCCTCACCGAAATTGACCAAAACGGCTACACCAACCGCACCTTTGACCCCACCGCCACCGGCAAAATCACCGTCATCAACTTCTGGGCCTACTGGTGTGGCCCCTGCGTCAACGAACTGCCCCACTTTGACAAGGTGGCACGGGAGATGGCAGACGAGGTGACAATCGTCGCCGTTCACTGCGACCAAATCCAGCCGGCGCAACAATTCATCCAAGACCATTACTCCAACAGCGCCATCCTCTTTGCCATGGATAAGGGCAACGACCCCTTTGTCTACTATCAAAAATTGGGTGGCAGCGGCTCCATCCCCTACACGGTGGTGCTGGATGCCGACGGCGTCATTCGCAAGACCTTTGTGGGTGCCATCAAGTATGATCAGTTGGTGGACGCCATCCACCTTTGCCGATGAGGAGGATCCCTATGAAACGACTGCTTTGCATCGTATGCGCAACCGCCCTCGTCCTGACCCTATGCGCCTGCCAACAACAGGTGGATAAGGCAAAAGAAATCGCCGACAACGTCAAGCAAGACCTCATCCCCACCCAAACCACCGCCACCACCAAGCATGAGGTAGCCCTCAAGCGGGGTAACCAGGTGGGTAACGTGTGCTACGACGCCCAACTGCCCCTCATCACCGCCGACGGCATGCAATCCACCACCGTGGACCCCACCTCCTACGATACGGTGACGGTGATTCACTTCTGGGGTACGTGGTGTATGCCCGCCGTGGCGGCGATGCCCTATTTCGACGCCGTCGCCAAAAAACACAGCGAGGAAGTGAAGGTGGTAGCGGTACACGGGATGATGTCCTCCACCGCACCGGCTTTTATCGCCCAAAATTACCCCGATTCCCCCATTACCTTCCTCAGCGACACCGGTGAACAGGAAAACGACTATTACACCCTGTTGGGTGGCGTCGACAACGTCTATCCCCGCACCGTGGTGCTCAACAAAAAAGGCATCATCACCCATGTTTTCAACCAACAGATTTCCGAAACCGAACTGGAAACCGCCGTGCTGGAGGCTATGGGACGGATGTAACCCCCTATTGACAAAACACGCGGATTTTGTTACGATAAAAGGTAGTTATTGTACAAATACATACTAAAGGAGATACGACCTATGAAACTGACCAAACGTATCCTGTGTCTGATGTTGGCCATGGCACTGGCTTTTGCCCTGTGCGCCTGCGGCGACAAGGAAGAGGAGCAGAACAACGACACCCCCACGACCACCACTGCCGCCCCCACCACGACCACCACCGCGGACGACTGGTCCGGCAACCTGGACGGCGACGTCCAGTACAACGACGGCATGTTCGGCGAGTGGTAATCCACGTTGATTAAGGAGAGTTTCCATGAAAAAGATATTGGCTTTTTTGCTGGCGACCATCCTGCTGCTGTGCCTGTGCGCCTGCGGCAAAAAGGATGACGACCAAACCAAAACCACCAACACCACCGCGCCTGTGGGCGAGACCAAAGAACCCAGCCAAACCAAGGTCTACTATAAGACCAACGCCGCCGGCAGCACCATCACCACCGTGATCGTTCTGCCCGAGGAGGGCGAGACCTTCCCCATCAAGACCGCCGCCCCCACCGAGGCGACCGCCTCCACGGCTTCCCCCACCTTTACCCACGCGGAGGATGCTCCGTTCAACGACGTCACTTTGGCGTGGTAATCACACAACGTAAGGAGAATAAAACATGAAGAAGTTACTGGCTTTTCTGCTGGCGATGACCATGCTGCTGACCCTGGCTGCCTGCGGCAACGGTGCCGATAAGAAGGATGACAACACCGACAAGGGCGGCAACACCACCGCCGCCCCCGTCACCAACGCCTCCACCGAGGCGGACGCCGTGACCACCACCCAGCCCGCGGCTCCCACCGAGGGGAACGACACCACCGCCCCCTCCGCGAGCGAGGCTCCCTCTGCTACCGAAACCGAGGGCACCGCTCCCACCGAGGGTACCACCGGTATTGCCTCTGACCCCACCAAGGCTCCCACCACCGCAAAGCCCACCACCAAGCCCACCGAGACCAAGCCCACCACCCCCACTACTCAGCCCACCGAGCCCGAACAGCCCGATGAGCCGGACAATCGTCCCACCATCAAGATTCTGTCCATCGGCCACTCCTTCTCCCGTGACGCCATGGACACCTATATGGCCGACCTGTTCAAGGCTGCCGGCTACAACGCCACCTTTGGCTATCTGTACTATCCCGGTGCCTCTCTGGAGCGCCAGTATCACTACGTGAAGGACGACTCCGTTTCCTACGAGATGTACAACAAGTGTGTGGACGGCAAGTGGTATAAGAGCAACGGCAAGGCGAGAGCCTCCACCGCTCTGATGGACGAGGATTGGGATATCGTCACCTTCCAGCCCTCCCCCGACTACGGCAAGGGCACCATGGAGTCCTCCTGCGAGTGGGGCTGCCAGGTGAAGCCCAAAAACGACTACGTGCACTTTGACGCGCTGGTCACCGAGGTGAGAAAGCAGCTGAAGGCCTACGGCAACAACGACGTGAAGTTCTACTATCACCTGACCTGGTCCTTTGCCTCCGACTGCAAGCTGTGGAGCTTCAGCTTCTCCAACTACAACCAGACCACCATGTACTGGGATTTCATGCGTGCTACCGCCCAGTACGTGCTGCCCAACCCCTACATCGAGGATAAGTTCATCCCCTGCAACACCTCCATTCAGAACGTGCGCACCTCTTGGATGGGTGACACCTTCAACGAGCCCGGTAACTACGACCCCAACGCCGACGGCTATCACCTCAACGACAAGGGTGATCTGGTGGCGGCCATGACCTGGGTTGCCTTCTTCACCGGCAAGAGTGCCACCGAGTTCAAGATTAACACCAAGTATTCCGATGCGCAGTACGCCGCCTTTGCCGAGTCGGTGGATGCCGCCATCAAGAAGCCCCTGGACATCACCAAGTCCACCTATACCACCGAGCCCTAATCGCTCAAAGCCGCCCTGTGGGAACAGGGCGGCTTTTTCATTGCTCATTTCTCATTTTTCATTGCTAATTGAAAAATAGTGTGCTATACTGCAAGTGACATCATCCAAGGAGGATATGACTATGAAACGAACGCTGTGCATCCTGCTGGTGCTGGTGATGACACTGGGTCTGTGCGCCTGTGGCGGCAAGCCGGAGCCGTCCACCCCCAACAAGACCACCACCGGCAAGACCACCCAAACCGCGGGTGACGCCACCCTCCCCACCGACAGCACGACCACCACCGCCGGGGATACCACCGCCCCCTCCGCATCCACCACGGTAGGCCAAAGCACCGCCACCACCGGCGGTAACACCACCATCCCCACCAAGCCCCCCGTCATCAAACCCACCCAGTCGGGTGACGACGGAAACGCCATCCGCGTGCTGGCCATCGGTGACAACTATGCGGTGGATGCCATGGAGAAATACCTCTACGATATGCTGAAGGGTGCCGGCTATGACACGGTGCATCTGGGCATTCTCTACTCTGCCAAGAGTATGGTGAGTGATCAGTATACCGCCATCAAAGCGGACAGCAAAACCTATGAATTCCGCCAAAACCAGAACGGCAAGTGGACGAAGGAGAGCAAGGTCGCTCCCTCCAAGGCGTTTAAGGCTGCCCCGTGGGACTATATCGTATTACAGCAGAGCGGCGTAGAGTCCGGTCTGAGCGACGCCTACCTGGATCTGGGCGACCTGACTGCCATGGTGCAGAAGAAATGCGAAAACGCCACCCTACTGTGGCACATGGGCTGGTCCTTCCGCCGTCAGAGCGACATCGACGGCTTTGAAAACTACAAATACAACGAAAAGGTGATGTACAAGGCGATTGTGGACGCCGCCCTGAAGCACGTCATGTCTGACAACAACGTGATGGGCCTCATCCCCACCGCCACCACCATTCAGAATCTGCGCACCTCCACCCTGCGGGAGGAACTGACCAAGGACGGCGTGCGGCTGACCGACTACGGCGCCTATGCCGCCGCCCTGACCTGGTACTATTCCCTGACGGGCGAACACCCCGACACCGTGAAGAACGTGCCTGGGTCGATTAAGGCACGCTTCGCCGAATTGTCCGAGGCGGTGGTCAACGCCCTCTCGGTGCCCAACGAGGTCACCTCCACCACCGCCGGCGAAGGCGAAATCAAGGACCTGAAGATCCTCTCCATCGGTCACTCCTTCTCGCTGGACGCCATGCGCACCTATATGTGGGACGCCTTTGACGCCGCCGGCTACAACGTGACCATCGGCTATCTGTACTATCCCAGCTGTTCTCTGGAACAGCACTATCACTACATCACCAACAATTCCAAATCCTACGAACAGTACGGCAAGAACGAAAACGGCAAGTGGGAAACCCAGACCAACGTGGACGCCAAAACCGCCCTGTGGGACGAGGATTGGGATATCGTCACCTTCCAGCCCGACCCCGACTTTGGCTACGACACCTTCGCCAACGGCGTGCCCTGCCGCTGTGAATGGGGCTGTAACAGCACCATTTCCAGCGACTATCTCCACTTTAACCAGTTGGTGGACAAGGTGAAGGCCATCCTCGCCGACACCAAAAATCCCAACGGCCCCAACACCGACGTAAAATTCTACTATCACCTGACCTGGACCTGGCGGCAGGACTGCTACTTGGGCAAGTACCTCTACCCCAAGGGATACGACCAGTTGACCCTGTGGCAGGATTTCATCAACGCCACCGACAACAAGGTGCTGACCAACAAGAACATTTTGGGCGTCATTCCCTGCAACACCGCCATTGAGAACGCCCGCACCACCTGGATGGGCGACACCTTCAATGCCGAGGGCAGCAACGACGGCTACCACCTCAACGACAAGGGCGATCTGGTGGCGGCGCTGACCTGGGTGAGCTATTTCACCGGGGTGAAGGCGTCCAAGATTTACGTGGATTGCGACTACACCGACGCGGAGTATGCCGCCATCACCGAGGCGGTGGACAACGCCATCCAACACCCCAGAAAAGTGACCCAATCCAGCTATCCCACCAAGCCCTAAGGAGGAATGGGAATGAAAAAGACGATTGCGCTGTTGCTGGCGCTGATTATGCTGGTGAGCCTTGCCGCCTGCGGCAAGAACGACACCGACACCTCCGGCGGCAAGCAACAGACCACCGCCGAAAGCACCACCGCAACCACCACGGCAGGCGAAACCATCGCCTCCGCGGGGGATACCACCACGGGTGCCGTCACCGACGACCCCTCCGCCACAGCGGAGGGTGTGACCACCACAAAACCCACCACCACCGACCCGTCTAACGAGGACGTGGATCCCATCGCCATCCGCATCCTCGCCATCGGCGACGGCATGGCGGTGGACGCCATGGAAAACCACCTCTTCGATATGCTGGTGGATGCCGGCTACAACGCCATCCATCTGGGTATCCTATACACCGACAACAGCACGGTGGACACCCACTACGACGCGGTAAAGAACAACAAGGCGGTCTATGAATATCGCCAAAACAACAGCGGCAAGTGGCAAAAGACCGCCAAGGTCTCTCCCAAGACCGCGCTGTCTGCGGAGGAATGGGACTACATCATCCTGCAACAGTCCGCCGCCGACACCGGCAAGGAGGACACCTACGGCAACCTGTCTCAGCTCACCGACTTGGTGCAAAAGCAATGTCCCAACGCCACCCTCAAATGGCACATGACCTGGGCCTTCCAGCAGGGTAGCAAGCAGGACGGCTTCCGCCACTATTACAACAACCAACAGCTGATGTACCAATCCATCATCAGCACCACCCTCAAGCGGGTGATGGGTGACCCCAACATTATGGGACTCATCCCCACCGCCACCACCATCCAAAACCTGCGCACCTCCACCCTGCGGGACACCCTCAACACCGACGGTGTGCATCTGGTGGACGGCTACGGCGACTATGCCGCCGCCCTGACCTGGTATTGCAGTCTGACGGAGGAGTCCCCCTCCGCCGTCACCTATCGCCCCTCCGCCGTCACCGCCCACCACGCCGAAATCGTGGAGGCGGTGGAGAACGCCCTCTCCATCCCCAACCAAATCACCCCCGCGGCTAAGGGGGACGGGGTGGATCGCTCCATCAGCATCTTAGCGGTGGGCAACAGCTTCTCCATCGACGCCATGCACAACCACCTGTACCAAGTGCTGGAGGCCGCGGGCTATGACGAGATTCGTCTGGGTATCCTCTACGTGGGCGGTTGCTCGCTGGATATGCACTACAGCTATCTCAGCGCCGACAGTGCCTCCTACGAGTATCTGGAGAACACCGATGGCAAGTGGACCAACACCCCCAACTACAAAGCGTCCACCGCCTTTAAGGCCACCAGCTGGGATTACGTGGTCATCCAGCAGGTCAGCGGCAGTTCGGGACGTCCCGACACCTACGGCAATCTGGACGCGGTGGTGGATATCATCAAGCCCCAGATCGGCAAGGCAAAACTGTATTGGCAGATGACCTGGGCCTATCAGCAGGACAGCGACCACTACGACTTTGCCCACTACGGCAAAGACCAGATGACGATGTACAACGCCATCGTCAGCACGGTGAAGCAGAAGATCGCCAATAACCCCGACTTTGCCGGCGTGCTCCCCAGCGGTACGGCGATTCAGAATCTCCGCACCTCTACGCTGGGCGACACCCTCACCGCCGACGGCTATCATCTGGAGAACACCATCGGCGATTACACCGCCGCCCTCACCTGGTTCGTCACCTTGACGGGCAACGATCCCTTCTCTATGTTCTATTATCCCGCCGGTACGGTGGAACACTTCTACGAAATCGCCCAGGCGGTGGAAAATGCCGTGGCCAAGCCCTGGCAGGTCACCCCCGCCACCCAAGCATAAATAAGGAGGACGTAATTATGAAAAAGATGTTGGCTATTCTGTTTGCCCTGGCCATGCTGCTGTGCTTTACCGCCTGCGGCGACAAACCCGAGGAAAACGGCCCCACCCCCAACTCCACCACCGCCACCGCGGCAGGTACCACCGCTTCCGCCACCGCGGCGGACGCCGTGACCACTACCCAGCCCGCGGCTCCCACCGAGGGCAACAGCACCATCGCCCCCTCCGCGAGTGAAGCTCCCTCTGCCACCGAGACCGAGGGCACCACAGCCCCCACCGAGACCGCCAAGCCTACCGAAAGCACCACCACGGCAAAGCCCACCACCCAACCGACCGCCACCAAACCCACCGAGCCCCCCAAGAACACCGGCAACGTGCCGAAATCCATTAGCATTCTGTCGGTGGGCAACAGCTTCTCGGTGGACGCGATGAAGAACCACCTCTATCCCATGCTGGAGGAGGCCGGTTGCACCGACATCCGCTTGGGCATCCTCTACATCGGCGGTGCCTCCATCGACACCCACTATGACAACGTCCGTCTGGACCGCGCCAAATACGACTATTATGAGAATGTCAACGGCGAGTGGGTCATCACCCCCGGCTACAAGGCTTCCACCGCCTTTGCTCTCACCGACTGGGACATCGTCACCCTGCAGCAAGCCTCTCCCGATTCCGGCCGTCCCATCAGCTATGAGAATTTGGGTGCGACGATCGACCTCATCCGTCCCCAGATTGGCGACGCCAAGCTGTACTGGCACATGACCTGGGCCTATCAGCAGGACAGCGATCACCCCTCCTTCCCCAACTACAACAAGGATCAGATGCGTATGTACCGCGGTATCGTGGACGCCACCAAGCGCCGCATCGTGGGCAACGAAAACTTCGTGGGCTATTTCCCCTGCGGCACCTCCATCCAGAATTTGCGCACCTCCTCGCTGGGTGACACCCTCACCGCCGACGGCTATCACCTAAAGGATACCTACGGCGACTACACCGCCTCCCTGACTTGGTTCTGCTACCTGACAGGTGCGGACGCCGAGACGGTGACCTATCGTCCCGCCTCCATCGCGGGTCACTTTGACGAAATCGCCGAGGCGGTCAACAACGCCATCCAGAACCCCTTGGCCATCACCAAATGTGAATAAAAAAGCTAACAGCCGCTCTGCCAAGCAGAGCGGCTGTTTTATTATGATGCCTGCTTACAAATCGTCCACGTCCTGCACCGGCTTGCCGCCATCCAGCGGACGCCCGGTATAACTGCCGTCGGGGTCGGTGGTGATGCCATCGCTATGGGGATAGTTCTGACCCGGGAAATGCAGCATGCCGTTGGCAACGATGGGATCCACCAGCTCCGGCGTGCGGGGCGGCTGGGGCAACACCCGCGGCTTTTCTCTCTCTTTCTCCATTTTTCTCACTCCCTTTCATCCCTATTCTTCCCAAAATTCACACATTCATAACACATCGCGAAGAAAAATGCCTATACTTAAGATAGAAATGGAGGCAAAGCTATGTTTCGGCGTTTTATCAATTGGATGACCCGCGTGATGTGGGGACGGTACGGCAGCGACCCCTTCAACCGCTGTTTGGTGTGGGTGTATTTGATTTTTTGGTTTTGCGCCATCCTGTTTCGCGGATGGACGGGGTTTGTGTTCAGTCAGCTCACCACCGCCACGCTGGCGTACACCCTGTTTCGCATGTTCTCCCGCAATATTCCCGCTCGTCAGGCGGAAAATCGGTGGTACCTCCACCAAGTCACCCGCCTCAAGGACCTGCGCCGCTATCGCTATCGCCGCTGTCCTCATTGCGGGGGCATGCTGCGACTGCCCATTAAGCGGGGACGGCGCACCGTCACCTGCCACCGCTGCCGCGGACAATTCAACGCGTTCTTTTTGTGATAAAAATGACCTGTGGATATCCGCAGGTCGTTTTTAGGCAAGATGACAACCCCTCCTTGCATAGAGTAGGCGCAAGGAGGGGTTTTTATGTGGTCTGTGATTGGGGATTTTTTGGCGCGGATGGTGTTTTTGGTGCTGTCGGTGGTCAACAGCGGCTCTTTCCCCAAGCCGCTGACCGCCAAAGAGGAGCGAGAAGCATTGGCGGCCATGGCGGCAGGTGACAAGGCTGCCAGACAGCGGCTCATCGAGCACAACCTGCGACTGGTGGCACACATCATCAAAAAGCACTACGCCAACGCACGGGAGCAGGAGGACTTGGTTTCCATCGGCACCATCGGACTCATCAAAGCGGTGGACACCTTTGACACCGGCAAGGGGTCGCGGCTGGCAACCTATGCCGCGCGGTGTATCGAAAATGAAATTCTGATGCATTTTCGCGGGCTGAAGAAGACCGAGCGGGACATTTCGCTGTCCGAGCCGATTGACGCAGACAGCGAAGGGAATCCGCTGACCCTGATGGACGTACTGTCCCAAGAGGACACCATGGCGGAGGATCTGGAGCGGCGGACGGCGCTAATGAGGTTGGGGGACTATATCCACCAGTGTCTGGAGCCGCGGGAGCGGGAGATTATTGCCCTGCGGTATGGGCTGGGGTGCGAACCTCTCACCCAATGGCAGATCGCCGCGCGGCTGGGCATCAGCCGCAGCTACGTCAGCCGTCTGGAAACCCGTGCCCTGAATAAACTGCGCCGCCGCTATGAGCGAGGGGATCGGTGAAAACAGGAAAACGAATTGACAAGTCGCCCCAAACGCCCTATACTATCCACAGGGAGGCGATGACGTGAAAAACCGAAAGATTTGGCGGGTAGCGTTACCCGTTTGTATCGCCCTGTGGGTGGCGTTCATCTGGTCGCGGTCGCTGATGTCCGCCGAAGCCTCCACCGAAGACAGCAGTCGGGTGGCTCAGTGGCTAATGGGACTGTTCGGGTGGGAAACCCAACCGGAATGGCTGACCTACGTCATCCGCAAAACCGCCCACCTCGCCGAATTTGCAGTGCTGGGCGTGCTGTGGGGCGGGTGGGAGCAGACGTGCGCCCGCCGGCTGTGGCCGTGGGGATTGGCGGTGGGCGCCATCGACGAATGCCTACAGTTTTTCGCCCCCGGACGTGCGCCGATGGTCACCGACGTGGTCATTGACACCGTCGGATTTTTGTGCGGCGTGGCGATTGTGTGGATTTTTGCACGCCTACGGCACAAAAAGAAAAAATAGGGCTTGCATTTTCGTGAAACCCGTGCTACAATAGACGAGCACCAAATGCCGGTGTGATGGAATTGGCAGACGTAGTGGACTCAAAATCCACCGGTGGCGACACCGTGCCGGTTCGAGTCCGGCCACCGGCACCAAAAAAGAGGGTACCCCGATGGGGTACCCTCTTTTTTCGTCCCGGCGGTCTGTCAAGGCTCTCGATCGGCCTAATTTGTGTTCCCACGGAACACAAATTACAACTTTTTCGGCAACCGAAGCCTTTGCGCAGAAACGCCGTCTCGTCTTGCCGAAAAAGACGGTTCAGAGTCCGGCCGTATTTGACTTCGTTGAATTCCAAAAGGCTACACCTTGACTTTTTCGTGTTTCTGTTGCTATAATGATAAAAGAGGTGATCGTATGAAAAAGTATGTGACTTTTCTGGCGATGGTACTATTGAGTTTTTCGTTGAATGGATGTGCCTATTCAACGCCTGTTTCCACAAAAGAAGTTAAAACGACAGAGAATGTGCAAGCGTTCTATGATAAGGTTGTTGAGAGTAAAGTTATTTTAGATGAAGTAGCAAAAGATGTTTGCGCTGTTTGGGAAGATGCGTCGAATGATTACACGGCAACTACCAAAGATATCAACAAAGCAATTGAAACAGCTAAAAATGCGCACAGTGCGGACATCGATAAAATAAAGAAACTCG
>JAZNED010000133.1:0-1614 GCA_045588425.1 Acutalibacteraceae bacterium | reverse complement strand
ACTAAAAGAGGGAACTCTGCTCAGATTTGATAAGAAGATTTGATGAAAAGCCGCTTGCGGTATGCAAGCGGCTTGTTTACTCTGCGAAATCCAACCCAAGGTTGGAATGTTCCAATATCTGCGTTATTGATTTTTGATATTTATCCCAATATAATGAAATTGTAGCTACGAGAAAATGGAACGGAGGGTAATTATGGATAATTTGAAGCTGAATGAAACGATTAGTTTTTATCGAAAAAAGCAAGGCTTAACCCAAGAACAACTGGCTCAGACGTTAGGCGTGACAAATCAGTCAGTGTCTAAGTGGGAGTCGGGACAGTGTTGCCCGGATATTAGTTTGATTCCGCAGTTGGCAGATATCTTTGGTATCTCCATAGACGAATTGTTCGGTAAAAAAGCGAGCAAAAACGGAGCACATGTGGTTCCGTTTAACGATGACGATGTGTATCGAGTAATGGTGACACAAGGTAATCGCATCTATTCTGTGTACGAGGATTTGAATAAGTACATTTGCTTGAGATTCCCTGAAAAATGCAATGAAACCACACGGCAGTATTTTAAGGTGGAGGTTTTCGGAAATCTTAATTGCGATGCCAGTATCAACGGTGATGTGATCGGTCACGGCAACATTGAGTGTCACGAAATCAACGGTGATATTCGAGAGTGCCAAGGTAGCGTGTCCTGTCAAGGCGATATAAACGGCGCTGTCAATGCAGCCAATAATCTTTCCTGCGGTGGCGCAATCAGTGGTGCAGTTATGTGCGGTGACAACGTCTCCTGTGGTGGCGCCATCAACGGATCTGTCAACTGTGGCGACAATGTTTCGTGTGGCGGTAGCATTATGGGTAGCGTAACCTGCGGCGGCAATGTCGAATGTTGGCAGATCGGTGGCAATGTTGAGTGTCAAGGGGATGTCATCTATAAAAATTAGGATATGTTCATGCCTTTTGGTTGAGCGAAAAATCACCTAATGGTTGAGTAAAACGTGATAAAATCAACGGTTGTTCCATTCCAATGGTGCACTATTATGTGTTATGCTGTTATCAGACAACAGCGCTGTATGTCCATCATTGAAAGGAGATTTCAACATGGAGAAAACTTTAGGAAAACGTATTGCCGAACTAAGAAAAGAAAAAGGGCTCAAACAAGAAGTCGTGGCGGAAAGATTGGCGGTCAGTCCTCAGGCGGTCAGCAAATGGGAAAATGACCAGACCTGTCCCGACATCAGTGTGCTACCTCTGTTGGCAGAGATTCTGGGTGTAACGGTGGATAAACTGCTGACCGGTAAAGATCCAACGCCTATCGTTCAGCTGGCTTCATCGGAGGAAAAGGATTTTGTCTTACGTATGGAGATTGTCGCCGTAGACGGAAGCGTTGTGCGTACAAATGTCCCTATGAGCATTGCGAATCAATATCTTTCCTCGGATGCGTGCTCCATCGTGCTCACCGAAGCGTTTCAAGGTCAGGATTTGGATCTAAAATCTATTCTTAGTCTGGCTCAATTCGGTGTAATCGGCAATTTGGTGGAGATTCAGGGATCCGATGGCAGTACACTACGCATTTATGTAGAATGAATTAGTTTCATGGTTTAAAAACTCCTATCTGATGAACGCC
>JAZNED010000132.1:0-4647 GCA_045588425.1 Acutalibacteraceae bacterium | reverse complement strand
CTAACTTTGATGTCACTCATCGGATTCTCTCCCCAACTTAATTTAAAACCTTTTCCAGCTTACTCTTTATAACTTCCAGTGCGGTAGTATTCATGCCACCGTTGGTTATAATATCGGCAAAAACTTTTGTGGGTTCCACATGAATATAATGCATCGGTTTCACTGTGGAAACATACTGCTCTATCACACTATCAATGCTTCTGTCTCTTTCACAAACATCTCGTCTGACACGGCGAAGTATTCTTTCATCTGCGTCCGTTTCAACAAATATTTTTAAATCAAAAAGATCTCTTAATTCTTTCTGTGCAAAGGCTAGAATGCCGTCCACTATGACAATTCGCTTTGGCTCTAGCGTTTGCTTTTCATTTCGCCTGGCGTGCAAAGAAAAATCATAGATAGGCTTTTCGATACACTCGCCCTTCTTAAGTAACTCAATATGTTTTACAAGCAGAGAAAACTCTATCGCTTCCGGCGTATCATAATTGAGGCCACAACGTTCCTCGTAGCTTAACTCATCATGAGGCAGATAATAATCGTCACAACTAATGAGCAAAACGTCATCCTTAAAATCGTTTTTCAGTCGCTGTGCAAATGTGGATTTACCGGACCCACTTCCGCCTGCAATACCGATCACATATATTGTTCTCATATCGTTTCCTCGTTGCTTCTCACATTGGATAACCGTTGATAACAAGATTATCTTTTGTGGATTTTGGGGTTACCATTTTCTTTTCTTGGAACAAATCAATCAAATTGTTCAAATGAGTAACAGAGGGGACATGGCGGTATTTAACCGCTCTTTTAACAATCCCCAATTTTCTTCTCAAAACAAACTTAAAATTTACCAACATATTGCCTATCGCAATTTTGAAATCTTTCTTAAGCGTTTTTAGAAGATTTAAGAAAATTTCTTCCATTTCTTTGATGCTAAACTCATACACACATTCGCTCGACAACTTGATAGACAAACAATACTCAAAATAATTCTTTATCTTTTCGTCAATTTCAAGCTTTTTCACTTCTTCCAATCTACTTATAAAGCCACTGACAAGCTTTCCGTTTATAACAAGCAAAACGGTCATTAGATCTAAAGAATTTTTTGCCAAGGAGTAACAATATCCCTCCACATCTCCATCCTGCTTCATCGGCAGGCCATAATACAGCACCGAAAAAACACGATGGGTAAGAATGTCACGAATATCGCACAGGTTGATGTTTTTCACTGTGATAGTGGGTAGCAACGGAACACAGTCCTCCCCTACCACGGTTTTTCCCATCTGAGTGGCGTCATAGGTGAGCAGTTTGCGCTCCATATGTGGCAAAGACTCACGACGGACAAACGTGTTATCAATATGAAACAGCGATGAATCCTGGTCGGCGAACACTTCCCGCTGTACATCTTTGGCAAAATCAGCAAAATCGGCCAAGCCGTCAAAGCCATCCGGATAGACGGTGAAATATTCGATGTCACTGAGCATACGTACCCCTACATCTGTAGACTGCCACGTACCTTCTCCACGTGAAAGGCTGCCTAATAGAATGACCGACAGTTTACCGTCACAGTGCGTATCGTTATACTCCGCCAAGCGAGCAAAATACTCATTGATCTGTGCTTCCAATGCGGGGTTTTCTCTGTAGAAATAAGCCACCGTCAACGTCCTTTCATAATGTCCTTGATGAGGGCGTGTACCGCAGGATAGTCATACCGCTCTTGCAAAGTGTGATCTCCACTTATGAGAGCGACACAAGCCATTTGGTCCTTCGCTTCCCATTCCGGCCAAAAGCCGTGCATACCCGCACCGTCCGGATTAGGTTTGCGGATGCTCTTGCCAAACCAATTGTCAGCAAACACGTTGCCCTCACGCAGAATGTAGAGGATATCGCCAAACTTGCGGTCAGTAGCACGAAAATAGGCCCGCTCCTCATCGGTGAGCAGATGGCCTTCGGTGTGTGCGGCCAAGTGTTCGCGAATAGGCTGTTCCAAGGTTGGATCGTCACACCAAATGGCCATTACCGCCGTATCACAATAGGCAATATAACGGCCGCTTTTTTGTTTACCAAAATGCTTTTCTAATTCCAGATCGATTTTTCGATTCACCGTGCTCATACCGTGGTCGGATACAATCAACACATCTTCATCGGGATTTTTCTCTCGGTAAAGAGTTACGACCTCACCCAACGCCTCCATATAGGGACGAAGACGCGCAGAATAGATCTCACCACGTCGGCAAACGTGTCCCAACGCATCGGCAAAACCGAAGACACCAAAGATATCCTTATCACCGCGTTCCACCGCTTTGCGTAGCAAATCCAACGTCACTTCAAAGGTGCGGTGCCCCTCATCTTGCGATACAACCGTGTATCCATCAAAGATGGGCTCGGCACGATACTTCTTCTCGTCCCAAAACAGGTAACTGCCCTGTTCGGAAAAATCTTTACGAAAACGATATGGGATATTGGCAAAAGCGTTGCGGCGCATGACGTAACGGCACAACACTTTTTTCGATAGCAAACCCAAATTGCCCATCTTGTCCAACGGAGCCAAAACGGTGGACAGAAAACGCACTACTTTATTTTTTTCCGTTTGACGCACCCAGTCTACCAACACCCCGCGATCATCGGGATACTTGTCGCAATACAGTTGCCAATGCAAACTGGAGCTATATGCAATATTGGGAATCAGCTCACCCAACTGCATATTCTTCTGCCAATCGGCATAATGGGCTTTCATCTCGTTGTATGGCAAAGCATCCACAAACAGACTCAAAGGCACAGCGCTCACCTCCGAAAAAAACGATTACAGAAGTTTAACCAACGAATAGCAGAACACCACCAACAACAAAGCAAAGGTGCCTAGAATGATAATAGTTCTGCGGTTTTTGTAATTCTCATAGTTTTTGTCCATATACAGCGAATAATTTATCATATGAGCAGGCAGTAGGAACAAATAGTGACGACTCACGCCCAAAGAAAGCATAATGACCGCTGTATACATCACGAAACTGGAAAGCCAATAGAACAGGTTGTGTTTTTTAGAGAACATATACAGCCACGCACCGACCGCAATGGGATACATCGTGATATTAGAATAACCCATTACCAAACGCCACGGACGCACATCCTCGCCGATAGAAAAGAGCTCCAATTTCATCGGCTGCAACATAGCAAACGCATACGCTAAGGGTAATTTATAAATATCTGCCAAGCTGGTAACACGAATGGCGTTAAGACCGGACGCTTCTTCCGCACGGTAGTTACCATAGTCGTCCACTTTTTGTGCGAAGGAAGCAAAAATCGCAGATCGGAATATCATAAAAAAGACAACGGCTACCAACAAAAATAGCAAGGCGGCAATATATTTTTTCGCCCTGAACAGCTTCTGTAGGTAATACACTAAGAAGAACAACAGCATCAACTCAGACACCGCACCACGGCTCAAATATATACAGAACAGCAAAACGCCTAAGAGCACGAACTGAAATACCGACACTGTCTTACCACTTTGCACACGCACAAAAATCAAGAAAGCGTACAAAACGCCTAGCATGATAAAAATGTCCTTAATAGGGAAACAGGACACCAATATGGGAAACGGTAAATACGCAAACAGCCGCGCTGCTGTCAATGCCGTTTGACGACTACCGGCCACCTCATAACACAGCTTATAGGTAACCGGAATACAAAGTGTAGACAAAATAATATTGATGAATCGACCCATATAACGAGTACTGAATAACTTTGTGAAAATACACATCACGAAAGGCCAAAACTGCTTATCGTAACCTCGTGTGAGATCTTCAAACAGATCCATATCAATCCAACCATGAGCATTGGCTTTGTAAGCAGCTGCCATCTCTTCGTATTTCTTATCGTCTTCTAGGTAGAACACGTCCCATATTCCATCCACTATGTAAACGATAAGAATCAACATCACCAAGCGCAACAAAAAGCCAAAAATGACCGTGTTACGCAGCTCTGGCGACCAACCGGTATCCTTTTTTAACGCGTATTTATTCATGTTCTTCCTGCCTCAATCGTTTTTACGTAATAATCACGAAGCCGTGCGGCCTCTCGGTCAATATCGTACCCGGCATCCGCCACACAGCGGGCGCCTTCGAGGTTGTGACCTCGCTGTGCCGCCGCCAACGCCGCCTGTGCCCAAACGGTGTCGCTTTGCGACAAAGATATAAACTCTACGTCCTTCCCCAACTTTACCAAGGGAGTGACGGTGTCTGCCGAAACCGCAGGCAATCCATTGCACTGGGTTTCAATCAATGTAAACGGCAATCCTTCATGAGTGCTTGGGAACACAAAGATATCAAACGCCGACAACAGACGCGGTACGTCATCTCGTACACCCAACAGGTGTACTACATCGGTCAATCCCTTCTCCTCCGCCTTGCTGCGAACGGCCTCATCCAGATCTCCTCGGCCTACCAACAACAAAACCGAATCAGGTTGCTGACGATGAACCTCGCCGAAGATGTCTAACAAACGCAGTTGATTCTTCTGCGCACACAAACGTCCCACGTGACCGACCACTAAAGTGTCCATGCCAATTCCCAAGTCAGCACGCACAGCGGCACGTGCCTCTTCAGAATAAGCGTATTTAGCGGTCTCAATAGCATTATTGTGAATCGTCACTTT
>JAZNED010000131.1:0-10000 GCA_045588425.1 Acutalibacteraceae bacterium | reverse complement strand
GCGTGTTTTGCAAACCCTAATCGAAGAATAAATCTAAGCACACCCTCACGATGGCGAGGGTGAGCTTTTCCTTTCGGGCGGATGATATCCGCCCCTACAGTCTTGCGCCATGGTCGGTTAGAATCCGTAGGGGAGGGGTTCCATCCCCTCCCGAACAGACGCCGCGCAATCTCACGGGAGGGCACGGAGGGCCTCCCCTACAAATGCACAATGAGTTTGAGTGGTACGGTAGGGGCGGCAACCTGCCGCCCGCGGGCGAACGCAGTTCGCCCCTACGGTGCCACCGCAAGGTTGTGTTGCGTCCTATCCTACCCAAAAATTCTCACTTTTTTGCAAAAAACGGCAAAAAATATGCTATACTATCTCCAAATCACCTAACCAACCTCTCATTTTGCCGACTATATAGGCGAATCGATCATGATTGAATCAAAGGTGCGCTATGAAAACAAACGAAATCTTACAACTCATCGGCGAACAAGAATTCCTCGACAAGGTCTATCAGTACGCCTATCGGCGGTGCAACACCTCCCACGAGGCAGAGGATCTCTGCTCCGACATCATTTTGGCGGTGCTGTCTGCCGTACATAAGCAGGAACACATCGACAATTTCTACGCCTTTGTGTGGACGATTGCACGGCGTGTGTATGCCGATTTTTCCGAAAAGAGAAGTCGGGCACAGCAGACGGTGAGTATCGAAAACGAGGGCCTGTCCCTGCCTGCCAAGGCGAATGAAATCGACCAATTCATCGAGGAGACCGCCCAAAGAGAAGAACTGCGTCGTATCTTCCGAGAGATTGCCTTCCTCTCCAAAGCCTACCGCGAGGTGATGGTGTTCTACTACTTGGATGAGATGAAGGTGGCGGATATTGCCCGAAAACTCGGTATCAGCGAAACCGCCGTCAAGCAACGTTTGTTTTCTGCACGAAATACGGTAAGAAAAGAGGTTGAAACTATGAGCGAACGGAATTTGTCTTTGAAACCCGTCTTGTTGGGCTATATCGGAACCGGCAATCCCGCCGGTAACGATCCCTGTGAAAAGGCGGAACGCATCTTGTCTCAAAATCTCATCTATGCCTGCAAGGACAAGGCGAAAAGTGCCAAGGAGCTTTCCGAGGAGCTGTGCGTGCCGATGCCGTACATTGAGAATGAACTGGATATTCAGGTGAAAGGCAAAAACGGCACCTACGGTATGCTCCGCAAAGTGGGCGACAAGTATATCACCAATGTTCTCGTGGTGGACGAAAAGGAGTTTGACGAGATCAACGACGTGTACAGCAGGTATGCGGAGGAGCTCTGTGCTCAATTGAAGCAGTATCTGGAGGAAAACAAACAGCGGTTTTTGGATTTCCCCTATCTGAGCGAGCAGACCGACCTGCGATTTATCCTGTGGACGCTGATCAGCGAGTCGGTGTGGTATACCAAAGGCAAGGTGGCGAAAATCCTTGAAGAAGAGTATTTCAAGGACGTACAACAGCCTGACCGCCCCTTTACGGTGGTGGCGGTCGCTAACGATATGGACGCGTCGGAGGACGAAATGTTCTATGGCTGTGACGGTAACACCACCAAGGATTTTTGCGGCTATCCCTATGTGTTTATTCGCAGCATCTACGGCAAGCGGGTGGAGGCGCAATATAGTTGCGGCGATCTTATCACCAACGATGAAAAACTGCGCCTGACCCTCAAGGCCATCGGCGGCTTGTCAGTGGATGACCTGACCGAGGAACAAAAAGAGATAGCAGCCAAGGCCATCGAGTGCGGATTTCTGCGGAAAGCGGGGGACGTGCTGGAGCCTCGCATTGTTGCCATCGAGAAAAAGGATTGGGACGCTTTCGGGAAATTGTTGCAGGGTTATTACGATTCCTTGGATGACGTTTGCCGTCAGATCGCAGAGGAACTCCATGGCTACATCCGCTCCCACATTCAAAAGCATCTGCTGGGTGAGTGGAAATTTTATAATCAGTTGATTGCCGGCTCTCACGTGCTACACGATCTGATTGAAAAATGTATCGCCGAGGATATGCTGACGGTGCCTGAAAACCGTATCGGTCCCGAGGGTGTATTGCTGGTGGTGGAAAAGTAAATACAACTCGGTTTTTGCGTGACGAAACGCCTCACTCATTCGGGTGGGGCGTTTCGTTGTTTTCTGTGAGGTAATGGCAGTGGTTGCGTGAAATAAGTGACGGTAAAAACGGACAGATGAACATTTTTGGTTAATTTTTAGCTTTTTCACCAACAAAAACACCGAAATTTGACAAAAGTTATAAATTTTTCTCTGTTTTTTAAGATTTTGCCTTGCAAAATGGTAAAAAATTGTATAAAATATAACTTGGTATAGTTTTGCGGCTCCGAGTGTGCCGCTTGCCGTGATAAAAAGCCGCCGCAGTATGCGGAGAGAGTATACGACGTCTGCCGCGAGCCAAGGGGCTCTCTGCACCCGATAGGTGTACCCTCGTTGTATATGTGGCAGATTTTCGTAGAAAAAGGAGTGCTTGCCATGTCAAACCGTATGTTTCAGGGTGTCATCCACCAGACCAAGGAGGCCATCGACCGCACCGTGGGTATTGTGGATGAAAATCTGACCGTCATCGCCTGCAGCGACCTGAGCCGTGTGGGGGAGAGTTCCTCCCTGTCCGACGAGGTGTTCGCTAGCGGCGAGAGTTTTGTGCAAGATGGGTATACCTATATGCCCTTCGGCTCCCGTCCCCATTATGAGTATCTGCTGTTCGTAGAGGGCACCGACGTGGCGGCCTCTCGCTATGCGGCGCTGCTGACCATCTCGCTGGGCAGCATTAAGCAGTTCCACGACGAGAAGTTTGACCGCGGCAACTTTGTCAAGAATGTCATTCTGGACAATATCCTGCCCGGTGATATCTATCTCAAGGCCCGCGAACTGCGCTTTAATAACGACGTCACCCGCGTGGTGTTGCTCATTCACGTCACCAACCACAGCGAGATTTCCGCTTTTGACGTGGTGCAGAATCTCTTCCCCGATAAGGCAAAGGATTTTGTCATCAACATCAACGAGACCGACATCGCTCTGGTCAAGGAAGTTCGCCCCGGCACCGATCCCAAGGATCTGGAGAAGTTGGCTCGCTCCATCGTGGATACGCTGGGCAGCGAGTTCTTCACCCAGGCTGTGGTGGGTATCGGCACCACCGTAGAGGGCATCAAGGATTTGGCCTCCTCTTTCAAAGAGGCACAGGTGGCGTTAGAGGTGGGAAAAGTGTTCGACAACGAGCGCTCCATCATTCGCTACGACCATCTGGGTGTGGCTCGTCTGATCTATCAGTTGCCCACCACCTTGTGTGAGATGTTCCTGCGTGAGGTGTTCAAGAAGGGTTCTATCGAGTCCCTGGATCAGGAGACGCTGTTTACCATTCAGAAGTTCTTTGAGAACAATCTGAACGTGTCCGAGACCTCCCGCAAGCTGTTTGTCCACCGTAACACGCTGGTGTACCGCTTAGAGAAGATCAAGCGCCTCACCGGTCTGGATCTGCGCGAGTTCGACGACGCCATCGTCTTTAAGGTGGCCCTGATGGTTAAGAAGTACCTCAGCGCCAACCCCATTAAGTACTAATCACTCATCAGCCGCCGGCAGATTTCTGTCGGCGGCTGTGGTGGGTTTTTACCAATCATTTTCACTTGTCCCACAGGTGAAAATCTTGTATACTGAAAGTTACAGAACAGGAGGTGTGACTGTATGATTGAATTCCAAGGTGTATATAAGACGTACAGCACCGGCAGCAACGCGCTGGAGGACGTCAATCTGCATATCGACGACGGAGAATTTGCCTTTATCGTGGGTGCTTCCGGCGCCGGAAAGAGCACCTTTCTCAAACTGATTACCCGCGAGGAGGGTCCCACCTCCGGCGAGATTGTGATCAACAATTACCGCCTCTCCCGCTTAAAGCGGAGTCAGGTCCCCTATTTCCGCCGCACCATGGGTATGGTGTTTCAGGATTTCCGTCTGATCAATACCATGACGGTGTTTGACAACGTAGCGTTCCCTATGCAGGTGGTGGGTGCTAAGCGTCGCGATATCCGCCGTCGGGTGGAGCACGTGCTGGCACTGATGGATCTGCAGGGAAAGGGACATCGCAAGCCGCTGGAATTGTCCGGTGGTGAGCAGCAGCGTGTGGGTTTGGCTCGCGCGCTGGTCAACAATCCCTCTATGATTGTCGCCGACGAGCCCACGGGTAACGTGGATCCCCAGATGTCTTATGACATCGTGCAGATGCTCACCGAGATTAACAAACGTTCCGGCACCACCGTGCTGATGGTTACCCACGAGCACGATTTGGTCAATCAGTTCAACCATCGCATCATCACGCTGGAAAAGGGACACATCGTGTCGGATACCGGCCGTCCCCGCCGCACCGGCACCGTTTCCTTGGGCGAGATGGTCGCCGGGATGGCCGCCGGCGCGGCCGTCGAGACGGGAGGTGACGCCGAATGAAACTGCGTCAGTTTTTGCACCTCCTGCGAGAGGGCTTGCGCAACACCTGGCAGAATCGCTTGATGGCGTCGGCTTCCATCGGTGTACTGGTGTGCTGTCTGATGCTTACCGGCTTTGCCTATTTGGTGTACGTCAACGTGGAGGCGATGTTCCACCACGCCATCGACCAAAACGTGGTGGCGGTGTTTTTGGAGCAGGATCTCACCGATGCACAGGTGGAGAAGATCGGCATCCAGCTTAAAAGTATCGAGAACGTCAACGTCAAGGAGTTCATCTCCAAGGAGGACTATCTGGAGCGTTACTCCGATGTGCTCGCCGAGGATTTGAGGGAGAGTTACGAGGGGGAGAACAACCCCCTGCCCAACACCTACGTGGTGTCTATGAAGAATCTGGAGAGGTTCCAGGACACCTTGGACGAGATCGGTAAGATTCGCGGCGTGGAGGAGGCTTCCTACGACGCCGGCGTCGCCGAATTCCTTGCGCAGATTCGCAGCGTGGCGTTGGCCATCGGCGGTGGTATCATCGGCGTGCTGCTGGTGGTGTCCTTGTTCATTATTGTCAATACCATCAAGCTGACGGTGTACAACCGCCGTTTGGAAATCTATATCATGAAGTCGGTGGGTGCTACGGACGGATACGTCCGCCTCCCCTTCGTGGTGGAGGGTTTGTTGCTGGGCGCCGTGGCCGGTGTTATCGGCTATGGCTTGATGAGCGTGCTGTATCGCGCTTTGGTAGACAGCATCGTGATCAAGAATCATACCTTCGCCTTAGTGCCCTTTGACCGGCAGTGGTTCCCCTTGCTGGTTGGCTTCTTGGGTGGCGGTATGCTGGTGGGCGTGTGCGGCAGCGCCATCTCCATTCGCAAATATCTCAGGCAGGAAGGGAGTATGCGCACATGAGAAAACGCACATGCATGCGGGTGCTGGCTATGATGCTGGTGCTTTCCCTTTCCCTCGGGATGGTGGGCGCCTTTTCCACCGTTGGTGTGGTGGCGGCGCCTACGTTGGACGATCTAGAGGCACAGATGAAGGATTTAAAGGAGCAGGAGCAGGATATCAAGAATCAGTTAGCTGCTGCCAATTCCAGTCTGTCCGATAGTAAGAAACGAAAGGAACTGTTGGAACAGCAGATCCAAAACGCGGAAGAGCAGATTGATCTGTTGGAACAGCAAGTCGAAGAAAAGGCGCGAGAAATTGCCAACGCCCAAGCCGCTATCGATCAAAAGGATGCGGAGATTCTTGCCGCAGAAGAGGCCATTGCCATGATGGAGGGTGACATCGAGGGCACCCATCAGCAACTGGGTCAGCGGTTGCGCGCCATTGCCAAGACCGGCAATCTCAGCGCGTTACAGCGTCTGCTGAATACCGAGAATTACGAAGATTTCTTGCTCAAGTCCAAGGCCGCCGCGTGTATTGCGCAGCGGGACCAGGAGATGATGGATCTGCTGGAGGCAGCGATGCTGGACATCAACGCCGCCAAGGAGAAGCTGGAGGAGCAAAAAGCCGTCATCGAGCAGCAGAAGGTGGATCTGGAAGCCCAAAACGCGCAGCTGCTGAGCTTGAAGGCAGATTCGGACGCCAAGAAAAAGGAATTGGACGTGCTGTGTGCGGCGGTGCAGTCTGAGATCAAAAAATTGCAGTCCTCGGTTTCGGGTTACAACGACGACTTGAAGGAAGTGCAAAAGAAGATGGAAGAGGCAGACGCCGCCATCGAAGAGATGATCAAAAAGTTGATGGAAGAGGAGAAGCAGAAAGAAGAGCAGGACAAACTTCGCTACGACGACAACCTGATGTGGTGGCCGGTTCCCGCCGTCTGCAACATTTCTTCTCCCTATGGTGAGCGCTGGGGCAAAATGCACCGCGGCATTGACATTTCCGAGGGCCCGGTGCCGGTCTACGGCCAGAACATTTACGCCGCCGCCGATGGCGAGGTGATCGCGGTCAACTACACCAGCAGCTACGGCACCGGTTGGAGCTACGGCTATGGCTATTGCGTGCTGGTGTATCACGGTGAGGACAGCCAGGGGCGGGCCATCACCACCATGTACGCCCATTGCTCCAAGATGTTTGCCCGCTTGGGCGACAAGGTGAAGGGCGGCGAGACCATCTTAGCACAGGTTGGTAAGACGGGTAACGTCACCGGTCCCCACCTGCACTTTGAGGTGCGTGTAGACGGCACTCGCGTCAATCCCTATCCTAACTACGTGCGCCCGGATACCAATATTCCCAAGGGGAAATAAGACACCCGAAACGAGGGATTTTATGAAAAAGAAGATCAGCATCAGCACCACCGTCACGCTGGTTTTGCTGGCGATGGCGTTGACCGTTTCGCTGACCATGCTGTTGGCTATGCGCCATTTTAATAGTCAGCTGAAGTCGGTCGGCAAGCAGCAGGAACTGTACTCTTATATCGACGATGTAGATAAGATTGTGCGTGAGTATTACCCCGCTATGGATGAAGCACTGTTACGGCAGAGCATTGCCCAGGGATATATCTACGGTATCGACGACCCCTATGCCGCTTATTACACCACAGAGCAGTATGCGGAGGAAAAATTGCATACTTCCGGTAAGGCGAAAAACGTGGGCATTGTCCTCGGCGAGATGAAAAACGTGGTTACCAATACCACCGATGTGGTGGTCAGCCGCGTTTACGCGGACTCTGCCGCCGACCGCGCCGGCGTTAAGGTTGGCGACGTGGTGGTGGTGATGAATGGCGAACCGGTCACCGGCAAGAAGCTCAGCGAGTTGCAGGTGTTGGCCGACACCACCGCCGAGGTCAGCCTGACGGTGCGCCGTGGTGAGGGCGAGGCCTCGTACACCATGAAGATGGATGAATACGACGTGCGTTCGGTGCAGAGTATGGTGCTGGACAACGTGGGATACGTGAAGATTACCGCCTTTTATGACAACACCCCCGACCAGTTTGAAACCGCCGTCGACTTCTTGACGGAGCAGAACGTGGTCGGTTTGGTGTTCGACCTGCGCAATAACGTAGGTGGTTCTTACAAGGCGGTGCAAGATATGCTCAGCCGGGTGATGCCGCTGGGTGCCTATGGCACCATGACGGATACCAAGGGCAACGTAACCAATCTGTCCACCAAGGTGAGCAAAGCACTGACCTTGCCGTCGGTCACGCTGATTAACGGTGTGACAGCGGGAGAGGCAGAGTTTTTTGTCGGCGCATTGCAGGAGGCGGGTCTCACCACCGTGATGGGGCAGACCTCCGCCGGCAAGGCGAAGTATCAGCAGTATTTTGTGCTGGAGCAGAATTACTCGGCGCTGAAGCTGACGGTGGGCGAATACGGTCTTATCAAGGGCGGTAGCTGGCAAGGCAAGGGTATCGTCCCCGCCCAAGAGGTCGTGTTGCCTCCCGAGCAGGCGGGCAACCAGATGTTGTCCCCCTATGAGGACGCACAGGTCCAGGCAGCGGTAGACCATCTGGATGTCGACTCTCCCACTGTGGATCCCGATCCCCCTGTGACCGATCCCAGCACCGATCCTTCGGTTACCGACCCCTCCACTACCGACCCCACCGGTACCGGTACCACTGCCACTACCGCTACCCCTTGACAAACGGAGTGAATGTATACTATACTGTTTTCGCAAGGATGACCGATGGCGAAAACCGATTGCGACAGAAGAGAGGTAGATATTTATGAAAAAGTTTTGGATTGTTTTGGCCACTCTGTGCCTGTTGATGACGATGGTGATGGGTGTTGTTTCGGTGAGTGCCGCTGACAAGATTGCCTACGGTGACGTGGACGGCAACGGTCGTATCAACAACCGCGACCTGGGCGCTCTGCAGCAGTATCTCAACGAGTGGGATGTGGATATTAACCTTGATGCCTGTGATGTGGATGGCAACGGCAAGGTTAACAACCGCGACTTGGGTCGTTTGCAGCAGTACCTCAACGAGTGGGATGTGACTCTGGGCCCTGAACAGCCCGAGGGCGATGACAACATCTTCAACGATACGGAGTTGGATTGGAACTGATTTCCAATAAAACGGTATAAAATTTGAGCCATAATGGCGGTTTCGATACCAATCGAGACCGCCATTGCCATTTTCACCCTATTTTCACCCCGATTTCTCCGAAATATATAATAAAAGCCTTGACAACCATTGCGTTATCAGGTATATTTTATTATAAGTAAGAGTGCGTCACTCTGCTTTGCCCGTATTTTTTCATTAAGGAAAGGTGAGAACAAATGAAGAAACTGTTAGCAATTTGTTTGTCTGTTCTTCTGCTGTGTGCAGCGATGCCTTTCGCTTCCGCCATCGCCACCGAAGAGGCCACTATCGTGCTCTCTGACGTGGAGGCCAAGGCGGGCGAGACCATCTCTGTCACCCTCAGCCTGAAGAATAACCCCGGTATCGTTTCCGCCAAGATCAGAGTTGGCTACGATTCCGATGTGTTGGAGCTGGTTGAGAAGCCCACCCCCGGTGAGGCTTATCCCGCCGGCAACTTCTCCTATAGCAAGGAGTTGACCAACAATCCCTACATCATCAACTTCTGCGATGCGATTGCTGATGCGGATTACACCGATGAGTTGCTGAGCACCCTGACCTTCAAGGTTAAGGATGGTGCCGCTGCCGGCACCTATCCCCTGACCTTGACCTACAGCTGCGAGGACGACTTCTACAACTGCGATGCCAACGGCATGGAGGTTGTGGAGTTCGGTGCCGATGAGGGTTCTGTGACCGTCGTGGAGGACACTCCCGTGGATCCCGAGCCTCCTGTGGAGCCCGAGTTCAACGTGCCCACTGTCTACCTGCCCCAGATCAACGCTGAGGCCGGTGCTGAGATTTCTGTTCCCGTGATGCTGAAGAAGAACCCCGGTCTGGTGTCCGCCAAGATTCGAGTTGGCTACGATTCCAGCGTGCTGGAGTTGGTGGCCAAGCCCACCCCCGGTGAGGCTTATCCCGCCGGTAACTTCTCCTACAGCAAGGAGCTGACCAACAACCCCTACATCATCAACTTCTGCGATGCGATCGCTGACGCTGACTACACCGCTGAGCTGCTCAGCACCATGACCTTCAAGGTGAAGGACGATGCCGCTGCCGGCACCTATGCCCTGACTCTGGAGTTCAGCTGTGAGGACGACTTCTACAACTGCGATGCCAACGGCATGGAGGTTGTGGAGTTTGTCGCTTGCGAGGGCGCTGTCATCATCGCCGGTGACGAGCCTGTTATCCCCGAGCCTCCCGTTGAGTGCGAGCATGAGTATGACGCTGTTTGCGATCCCGAGTGCAACCTGTGCGGCGAGATTCGTCCCGTTCACACCGAGGGCATTATCCACTTTGACGCAGTGGAGGCTGGTTGCCACTACAATGGTAACATCGAGTACTGGTTCTGCCCCGAGTGCGAGATCTTCTGGCAGGATGAGGCCCTGACCCAGGTCACCAACTCCAAGAACGTGATCGTTCCCGCTCTGGGCGGCGACGTCGTCGCTTTCGAGGCTGTTGAGCCCGGTTGCCACTACATTGGTAACATTGCTTACTGGTTCTGCCCCGAGTGCGAGCAGTTCTGGCAGGATGAGG